>NZ_JBEAAL010000006.1:0-324458 GCF_040066075.1 Neorhizobium phenanthreniclasticum | reverse complement strand
CCGACAGTGTCTTGACCGCCGTATCGACAACCGCGACTTGCTCAAATCCGAGGTTGACGCCTGGGAGCGGCGTCGAACCGAAAGTGGCGCTCAAATCCGATGGATGTTCTCGACAGACCAAGCCCGCGAAAAGATGGCAAAGTCTTATCCAATACCTTTGCTCAACGAGTCATAATCTCTGGGACGTCACACTAGCTCAAATCTCGAATAAAGCGTTACAGGGACACGCCATTTATTGGGGGCGCCGAACTCGAAGACAGAAAATCTCGTTCGACCGTCCGGACCGGCGAAATGGACAAAGAACTCGCTTATGCGGCCGGTTCGGGGTGCGCGGTCAGGGTTCGCTCGCCGTGGGAGCGATCCTTGCAAGGGTGCGAACCATTCCAAGGATACTGGCCCGCACGGGCATCGGAAGATCCTGGAAGGCGTCGATGAGGTGCTGCCCCTCCACCGTCGAAATATAGGCAAGCCGCGCTGCCCATTCCGGGCTCATGTGACTTCCCTCACCCGCCGCATTCGGCAACGCGCTAAAGAAGAACTCGACCGGAACCTCCAGAATGAGGCTGATCTCGTAAAGAGTTGACGAAGTTACGCGATTGGCGCCGGTTTCGTATTTCTGCACCTGTTGAAACGACATGCCCAATCGCTCAGCAAGTGCTCCCTGCGTCATGCCGAGGTGCGTTCGCCTTAAACGAATCTGCTGACCGATAAGCTGGTCGACGGTTCTCTCGCCAACCTCGGCCGGCAGACCTGTCGATGGGCACTGCGCCCGACGAGCGACTGCATATGTCATGGCAACTCCCTCCAGGAGCAGACAACGTCCGCTACGCGAAACCTGGTGATCGGGGAGTTCGAATGCCGATAGATTCAGCCCCTGCGGCCTTTGGCAAAGCCTGTTTTATACGCCGCAGGCTCCCCGACCATAGAGGAGTGTTGCCTTCCGGTGGCACGGACCGACCTATGGGGATTCGAAGCCCCAAGCAGCCTGCGCTGCTCGACTCCTTTTTAAAGTCTCAGATTATTTTTGCAAGCACTGCGAGCAATTCCTGCCAATCTTTCTGTCCCATAGAAGCTCGAATGTTTCCTATTTTTCCGCTCGCGAAGAGTCGATGGCGCAGAATATTTCCGAAATATATCAGCTGCATAGAATCGATATCATTTCAGTCTTCGAACCTCACCGACTATGCTCGCGTCAGTTGATCTGGAGGCTGAGATGACCGAGAATTCAATTCAGGAGAGAGGTGCTGGTATCCCCGTCACCTCTAGCCGCAACACGCGCGCGATGATCGACAAGGCCGGCCCGCAATTTGATCTCGCATATCAGTCAGGCGTCATGGGATTGTCCGCCAGGCCCATGAAAGAAAGGTTCGTTTCCATTGACCTTGGTGGATCGAATAAATGCGTCCTCGACTTCGTAAGATGCTCCTACCTCGGTCTCGACAACCATCCCGAAATCGTCGCCGGCGCAATCGACGCAGTGACACAATACAAAAGCCTGCATTGGTCCTGCGCTCGCACTCGTCTCAATTTTGCATTGTTGACCACACTTGAGAATGAGCTTGCCGATCTGTTCCAGGCTCGCGTCATCACCTATTCGAGCGTTCTCGCAGCAAACATGAGCGCGCTCCCGCTCATCGCGTCCGGCCATCTTACCGGGAATAAAAAACCGGTGATGGTCTTTGACCGCTTCGCGCATGCGACGCTCGCGTTTCACAAACCGACGCTTGCAGCAGAAACCGCCGTCATCACCATCGATCACAATGACGTTTCCATGTTGGAGCAGATCTGTAAGCAAAATCCCTGCGTCGCCTACATTTGTGACGGCGTTTATTCGATGGGCGGTACGGCGCCGCTCGAGGCCCTTCTGTCGCTTCAACAGCGATATGGCCTTTTCCTCTATATCGATGACGCCCACGGTGTTTCGCTCTTCGGCCGCCAAGGCGAAGGCTTCGTTCGTTCGCAAGTTCCAGACAACGTTGGTGGCCGGACGATCATCGCCGCCTCACTCGGCAAGGGTTTCGGGGCCTCTGGCGGTCTCTTGATGCTCGGCAGCAACGAACATGAAAAACTCTTCCGCCGATTTGCGATTGCGCATGCCTTTTCCGCATCACTCAATCTTGCAGGCGTGGGTGCCGCGCTTGCCTCAGCGAAACTACATCGCACCGCTGAACTCTTACGCCGTCAGATTTTTCTTGGTGAACGCATCGAGCAGTTCGATCGGCTCTGCAAGACCGACCAGAGCGGACTGCCGCTTCCGATCCGCTTTCTCAAAATCGGCGACGAAACGACTACGATCAGTGCAGCGCGAACGCTGATCGATCGCGGATATTACACCTCCGCCGTCTTTTTCCCAACCGTGCCGCAAGGTGAAGCGGGCCTGCGCCTTTGCTTGTCAGCAAGCCACACAAAAGAGGGGATCGAAGGGCTCTGCCATGCACTTGATGAGGTTCTGCGGCAAGACAAGGAGATAAGGAGATGACGATGAGCCTTTCCCATGCCGCTTATCGGCGCGCACTTAGGGTCATGCCTGGCGGAAACACCCGCACATCCAATTTCGAGAAGCCGCATCCAACCTACCTCGTCTGCGGAAGCGGAGCCTACGTCACCGACGTCGACGGCAGGCGCTATCTCGATTTTCAGAACAATTTTACCACCCTCATCCATGGCTACGGCCATCCCTCAGTCGTCGATGCTATCCGCCGGCAGGCGGGCCTTGGCTTAAGCTTTGCCGGTCCAACCGTCGCCGAAATCGAACTCGCCGAGTTGCTTGTCGAAAGGGTCTCCTATTTCGAACAGATCCGCTTCACCAATACCGGTTCAGAAGCCGTGATGATTGCGATCAAAGCCGCTCGCGCTTACACCGGCCGCGACCTGATCGCCAAATGCGACGGCGCCTATCACGGCAATTACGATGTGGTGGAAGCCAATGTCACGACCCCTCCCCTTGCAGGGACGGAACGGCCGACACCGAAGGGCGAACATTCAGGTGTCGCCCGCTCTGCCCTTTCGGATTGTTTGATCATTCCGTTCAACGATATCGAAAGGACGAGGAAGATTATCGAAAGCGCGGCGGATCGGTTGGCGGCGATCGTCGTCGACCCTTTGCCGTCCCGCATCGGTCTCATTGCGATCAGCGCTGACTACCTCACTTTTCTTAGAAATTTCACGCTCAGGAATTCCAGCCTGTTGATCTTCGACCAGGTTTTAAGCTTCCGGCTCGGCTATGGCGGCGCTCCAGTTGCCAAGCCAAACTTTCCCGATCTCTGCGCGATCGGCAAGATCATCGGTGGCGGGCTGCCGATCGGCGCCGTCGCCGGCCGCACCGATATCATGGCGGTATTTGATCCAGCTCGGGCGGACCGCGCTTGTGTTATCCATTCGGGCACCTTCACCGCCAACCCCCTCAGCATGGCCGCAGGACTTGCGGCAATGACGGCCCTGCCACGATCTGAATTTGACCGGCTGAATGTGCTTGGCGCGCAAGCCCGAAGCCTGATTGCCGAGGCATTCGCGTCTGTCGGCATCAACGGCACGGTCACCGGCGAAGGATCGCTTTTTCGCCTGTTTGTCGGGCCCGAACAAGTCGCAAGCTACGCCGATACGTTCGCTGCTGCCCATGACCCAAGGCTGAGATCGGTTGTCGCGCGTATGCGAGAGCGCAAGGTTCTTTTGTCGTCGATCGGGCTTGGAGCCCTCTCAACCCCGATGACCGGGACCGATATCGCGTATCTTGCTGAAACGCTCGAAGAGGCGCTGCGATCGCTGAAAAGCGAGCCGACTTAAGTCATCTGCAAGCAGGGAGGAAAGCCCGTGAATATAGAAACTCGCCGGCTGTTCATGCGACCCGTCAGCGCACTGGACGGTGATGCGCTTTATCGGCTGCATTGCGATCCGCTGGTGGTGGAACTGATCATGCAAGATCGATCGCCGACCCGCGAAGAATCCGACGCAAGGCTGTCCCTTTATCTCGATGAATGGCGGCGATACGGCTACGGCTTCTGGATGCTTTACCTGCGTGAAAGCAATGGCGATCTGACATTCGTTGGTCGTGCAGGTCTCAGACACTATGATGACAAGGATGTCGAAATCGGCTGCTGTCTCTTTGGATTCAGCTCCGGCAAGAAGATTGCATTGGAAAGTCT
Source organism: Neorhizobium phenanthreniclasticum (assembly GCF_040066075.1). NCBI lineage: Bacteria > Pseudomonadati > Pseudomonadota > Alphaproteobacteria > Hyphomicrobiales > Rhizobiaceae > Neorhizobium > Neorhizobium phenanthreniclasticum. The sequence continues at coordinate 320,316 of NZ_JBEAAL010000006.1, read as the reverse complement.
AGGACCGATCATTGCTTATGCGTTTGAACGTCTGCCGATCGTCCGACTTGTCTCGGTCATTCGGCCGGAGAACATCCGATCGCAGAAGATGACCGCAAATCTTGGCTTTAGCTACCGCGGCATGACCGAGCATAACGGCACTGCGTTCAGGTTCTATGAGATGAAGCGGGCGGACAACCCTTTCTGCGAGCGCCAAAAAGTCTGACTGCGACCACCCACTCTTCGTACTGCCTTTCCGCTCAGCGCACATCGTCTAACTGATGGCGCAAACAGGGGATGTAGGGTGGACATTAAGCCCGGCTGCGCGCAAAGGCGGCTGTGGAATTTCGACGACCCGCTTTTGCGGGCCTTGGATCGCAAACGCAGGTCTAAACGGTCTCCCTTGCCCTGATAAGCGACCCCATGATTGCCGGCACGGCGACGCCTGCTGCCGGCAATCATGTCGAGATCCGTGTCACCTCCCCCCTTGGGATGACGACGCCCTTCCATTAGGCGGCCTTGCACTCCTCATCCGTCACCATTCTGACACCACCGTAAATCGCCACATTGATCTCAGGTTGGTCAACGGCATGTTCCGGCCAGAAGCGCGACTTCTCATAGGTGAATGCGCCCTTTCTGTAATAACCGACACCGGGCGTCGAAACGAGCAGCGGCGTTGCAATGCCCGCAAAGTTCATCGTGAAATGATAGCCGGATTTCACGATGACAAAATCGAGACCGCCGATATCGATCCCCTGGCTGGTGAAGACCGCCGGGTCGTGACTGAAGGCCGGCTTACTCGTCAATATCAGATAGATGCGGTCATCGATCAGCAGGACGGCAGTCTCGCCTAGCGAGCTTTCCTCCCCGCCATGAAACGGACCAGCCAGCGTGAAGTTGCCGTCGCTGACATGCAATACCTTCCCGGTTACCTCGCGCGGGCGAAAACCCGGCGTGATTTGCCCGCCAACTTTCATCGTCACGACCGATCCGACGCCGGCTGCAATGGCGGCCCTGGCGCTGGCGGGATCGGTGATCGTCAATGCGCCCCTGAGATCGGCAAACTCATCGAGCACCGCCGACAGGAGGATCACGCTGTCACCCGGCGCGCCAGCAAGGATGCGGTCCCCCATATCCGCCATGACATACGGTCGTTCCCGCGCCTCATTTCGAACTCTCAAAAAGGCCTCATCGATCGACAGGAGTTCATCCTCGAACCGCTCCCGGTAGCGCCAAAAATCTCCCGCCAGATCCTTTGCGATCTTCGCTGAAATGGGCTCGGGCCTATTTGTCATCACGGTGACCACCTGGCCAATATGGTGATCGTCTGCGTAGCGGAAGACATTGTAAATCGAAACATCGAGAACTTCCGGGAAAGCGTTTTGGAACGCGCGGGCCTTGGCATGGATTTCTCCCAGCGGCCCAGATGCAGTCTCTCCGGCTCCCGGCAAGATCATCGGCACGCGAGCGCTCGTCGTCACGGGAAACAGCGAGCCTCGAAGCGTTTGAAGTATCAGTCTTGCAGCCTTCGCGCCGCATTCAACCACGTCGGAATGCGGGTTTTCCTTGCAGGCAATGCACACATCAGTATTGCGCAACATCGCGTCGGTGAGATGCGCATGCAGGTCCAGACCGATGCCAACAGGCACGGCCGGCCCGACCAGCGCTCGCAGTCTGAAGAGCAGGTCGCCTTCAAGATCAGCAAGCCGCGTCGTGGCACCGGCACCATGCAGGTCAAGGACGACCGCATCAGGTTGCAGTCTCTCGATTTCGTCTAAGAATTCCTGCGCGACCCGCTGGTAAAAATCATCATCGATCAACCCGCTTGGCGGTGCGGCAACAGAAAGGGTCGGCAGGATCATCGCCTCGCCCTGAAGCTCCGTGACGATTCCCGCCAAGGTCGAACCGGAAGCATTCAGGACCAACTCACCCCGCTCAATCTCGAACTGTTCCTCTGTGGCAGGCTGCGGATTCAGGCGGTTGGATTCGTGATAGAGCCGACCGACGGCTACTCGAAAAGGCTTCGATGTCATCATCTTTCTCCTATGATGTGCTGAAACGGACGCTATTGCTGGTTCCATTCGTTCCAGCGCTCGATCAAAAGCTGCGTATGGGTATTGATCCACGCCGCGTCCGGCTTGATCAGCCGGCTGAACACTTCAGGCGATGTCGGCACCATGGCGCGAGCCGCCTCCCCCATGGCCGCGGCAGCCGAATAGCGGGCGGGTGTGCATGTCAGCGCCTCGCAGACCTTGGCCTGCGCTTGCGGATGGTCCAGGAAATAGCGCAGGAAACGGATCGCGTTGTCGCGATTTGGCGCGTTCTTGATCAACGCCCAGCGGTCACCAACCAGGAAAGCCTGGTCCTGACGCCAGGCGAGCGGCTGGCCTTCCTGCTTTAATGCGGCCGCGCGGGTCTGCCATATCTGCCCGATCACATATTCACCTGTCCTGAACCCTTGGGTCGACTGGTCACCGGTCTTCCACCACAGCCCGATATGGGGCCTTAAATCGTTCAGCCTCTTGAGGGCTCGGTCGATATCGAGCGGGAACAGGTCCTTGGGCTCCACACCATCGGCAAGCAGCGCCGCAGCCATCACCCGCCACGGATCGTTGAAGTTCGGCAGCGCCCGCGGGCCTGGAAATCGATCGACGTCGAAAAAGTCCTTCCAGTTCGCCGGACCATCCTTCGGGAAACTCTCCGTGTTGTAGACCATCAACGTGGTGCCATAACCGAACAAGACCCCGGATGGATTACAAGCGTCTGAAAGCAGATCCTTGTCAGTGACATAGTCGCTACAAAAGGCCGTCATGTCTTCGTTGAGGGACCGGTGCAGCTCGGAGGCGGCCTGGATCTCGCCTGCCTGATAAAGATCCCATTCGACTTTGCCAGTCGCCGCCATCGCCTTCACGCGGGCTACATTCTCCGCACCGGTACCCGAGACAGTGACGACCTTTATTCCGGTCTCTTTGGTGAAGGGGTCAAAGAAATGCTCGCGCATCTGACGTTCCCAAGTACCTCCGGTCGTGGCAATCACGATCTGCTCGTCGGCGAAGGACGGTTGAGCGGCGGCAATCGTGAAAGCCAGCAGGCAGGCGACAGATCTCAAATGCATGCGCAATGATCTGACGACGTGACTTGTTGGTCTAAAGGAGTGAGCAGTTGCGATCGGCATGGAAATAATCCCTTTCGTTGGGTTCGTTAGCGCTGAGCAGGGACTGGATTACGACTGAAGACATGCAACGCTCCCATCACAAGCAGCGATGTGAGGGTGAGCACCACCGACACCGCGGCAATTACCGGCGTCAGATTGAAGTCGATGTCCTCGAACATCTTGCGGGTGATGGTTTTGCCTTCGATGCCGGAGAGGAAAAACGCGACCGTCGCCTCATCAAAGGAGGCCAGGAAGGCAAATACGGCTCCGCTTGCAACGCCGACACGGATGTTGGGCAGGACGACCGAAAAGAAGGTGCGGATGCGGCCGGCGCCGCAATTGAGTGCTGCGAGCTCGAGCGTCGTGTCGAAGCGCTGCAGGGCCGCAACCACGGTGAGCACGACATACGGCACGGCAAGCATGGTGTGGGCGATCAGGAAGCCCAAAAAGCTGCCGGACAGGTTGAGCGGCGCAAACGCGAGAAACACGGCCACTGCGATGACGATGTGGGGGATGATCATCGGGCTTAGCGTAATCGCCTGAAACAGGCCCTTGCCCGGGAAGCTGCCCCTCACAAAGGCAATGGCGGCAAGCGTTCCGATGATTGTGGCCGAAAGCGTCGTCGCCAGTGCAATCTTCAGACTGAACAAGGTGGCGGCACGCCAGTCGGGGTCCGACAGGTATTGACCATACCAGCGCAGTGTCAGGCCGCGCGGTGGAAACTCCAGGTAGCTGGCGCTGCCGAACGACATGGGAAAGATGATGACGATCGGCAGCACCAAGAAGAGCAATATCAGCAAAATGAGAAAGCCTGCGGTGACCGCGCCGAGACATCTCCAAAGCGACCGGCTATTGCGGGAAACCAAGCTGTTTTCCTCGTTGGCTATCTCACGGGACGCGAGCGCAAACTCCAGATCAGGCGACATTGGAAATCCCCCTGTTGTTGGAAAGTGCCTTGCGGAAGCAGACGACGATCACAAGGGTGACGCAGAGCAGAACAGTCGACAGCGCACCGGCAAACCCCCAATCGAGCGTCTCGGTTGTCTGCTGGCCGATCAAAGTCGCCATCAGCAGGCTGCTTGGGCCGCCGACAAGCGCCGGCGTCACGTAAAAGCCGAGCGCGAGGATGAAGGTCATCAGGCAGCCCGCGAAAATGCCGGGCAGACTGAGCGGCAGCAGGATCCTGGCAAACACGGTGAACTGGCCTGCCCCGAGATTGCGGGCTGCCTGCACGAGCTCGGTCGGGATTGCCCGGATCGCACCGAAGATCGGGAGGATCATGAAGGGCACGAGCACATGCGTCATCGCCAGGATGACGGCGCCCTCGGTGTAGATGAGCTTCAGCGGCTCGGAAATCACGCCAAGCCCCAAAAGCACATCATTGACCAAGCCGCGTCGTTGCAGGATCACGATCCAGGCATAGGAGCGCACCAGCGCCGAGGTCCAAAGCGGCAGCAACACGCAGGCCATGACCACGCCTGCGAGATCGCGTCTGAGCCTTGCCATCGCAAGCGCCACCGGATAGCCAAGCGCCAGGCTTGCCGCCATTACGATCAGCGCGACAATGACGGTCCGGCCAAGCACGCGCAGATAAAGAGGCGTTTCCAGAAGCCGGCGGTAGTTGTCCAGGCCAAAATCGGGCGCAAAGAAGCTTTGTCCCAATAGGCGCCCGACCGGATAGACGAATCCGAAGCCGAGCAGCAGGCAAAGCGGAATAATCAGGATGAGTGACAAGCCGATCGGATAGTGGCGCCACGATTTGGACTTCGTGAGTGATATTGCGGCCCGCACGGGCAGTTTGTGGGTCTTTGCCGTCGTCATGCCGCCTGCCTCTGCTGATGGGAAAACAACCGCACGGCAGACGGTTCGGCGAAGACGTCGACGATATCGCCAGGAACAAGCGGCAGCGATCCGCCATTGGCGGGTAGGCGAGCCTCGACTACCTCCCCTGCTCGCCCATCGATCGCAACCAGAACGACATAGGCTGCGCCGACGAAGAGCGCGGCCTCGACTCTGCCTTTGAAGCCGCCTGGCCTCACATCCCCGCTCGGTCGGACGGACAAGTCTTCGGGACGGATGGCAACGGTCAGGCGCTGGCCGGCCACCGCCGTCGCGCTGGAAATCGGGCATTTCACAGTGGCTGTTTGCGACAGGCGGATCACCGCTTCGTCGCCATCATGGCCGATATATTCGCCTTCAAGGAAATTCATCTTGCCAATAAAGCCTGCCACGAACGCATTGGCCGGCCGATGGTAAAGGTCGATGGGAGCGCCGACCTGCATCAATTCGCCATCGGCCATGACTGCGACGCGATCCGACATCGTCAGCGCCTCCTCCTGGTCGTGAGTGACATAGACGACCGTGACACCAAGCCGTTTTTGAATCCGCTTGATCTCAAGCTGCATGGTTTCACGCAGCTTCTTGTCGAGCGCGCTCAAAGGCTCGTCCATCAAGAGAACCGGCGGCTCGGCGACCAGCGCTCGTGCGACCGCTACGCGCTGCTGTTGCCCCCCGGACAATTGCTGTGGCAACCGGTCGGCAAACCCCTCCAGTCGAACCATCGCCAACATGGCGTCGACCCGGTCACGCGCTTGCGCACGGCTGCAGCGACGCATACGCAGTGGAAAAGCGATGTTCTGTGCTACCGTCATGTGCGGGAACAGAGCATATCTTTGAAACACCATGCCCACGTTGCGCTTGTTTGGAGCCTCGAAGGTGATATCCCGCGTCCCGACACTGATGCGCCCGCGATTTGGTGCCTCAAACCCCGCAATCATCATCAGCAGGGTCGTCTTTCCCGAGCCGGACGGCCCCAACAGCGACAAGAATTCCCCTGCCTGGACGGCAATCGACACATCGCGAACAACCGCCGTCTCGGCAAAGTTCTTCTCGATTTTTTCCAGAATTACAGTCTCGCCCTTCAAAATCATCCTCCTCATCGCAAGCATGTCAAAATACAGACATTCATCTCATACGTTTTACTATCGAATTTATCACGATTTCATTTCGAAATATCGAAGTGAGATCATCATATTCTCATCAGGATTGAATTTTTATACTTTTATTCCATCAAATTATCGCTCAGGTAGACTTATAATGTTTTGCACGTTATGGATGAATACAGTTATCAAAAGCATGATGCAACAAAAATATTTCAAATCGCTCGAGGGGGACGAATAGGACATGAGTGACAAACACGAATCTCTCGAACGCGCATCCGGAAAAAGCGTCGGCCTTGGCGATCACGCCTACACAGTCCTCAAGGAGAAGTTGATTCGAGGATCGTTCCGTCCTGGAGAAAAACTGACAGTGCGGAGGGTCGCCCAGGAATTCGGACTATCGAGCACACCGGCACGCGACGCATTGAACCGCCTGGCGATTGAGCATGCGCTCGTCTATGCCGGCCCCAAAACGGTCGTCGTCCCCAACCTTACACTTTCACAGTTGCGGGAGGTCACAGAAATGCGCCTCGCACTTGAAGGGCTTGCCGCCGAGAAGGGAGCAACGGCAATCTCTCCGGATATGATTCCTGCGCTTGAAACCATCCAAAATCGCATCAATGCGGCCCTAGACAGGCAAGCCTATGCCGAAGCCCTATGGGCCAACAAAGAGTTTCATTTCTTCTTTTACGAACGCTCCAACATGCCAATCCTGGTCGCCACGATCGAACAATTGTGGCTGCGCATCGGCGCCACGTTCAACGACCTTTACCCAGCCTTTGCCATCTCCCGGTCCGGCGTAAGCAACCACTGCGCAGCAATCGAGGGACTGCGACATGGCGAACCCCGTGAAGTGCGCGCCGCCATCGAAACCGATATCCGTGACGGCTACCGTCAGTTGCGACACGTCCTTTCCGAGCGCTTTTTGGAAAAATAACCCACATTCGATTTTTTTTGTTGCGTCAAAATTGAAAATCTGGCTTCCTTTTGGTGTCACTGGCCTGCCGCCGGCCCGGAGGAACTCATGCCGACACGAACACCGATACTTCAAACACCACCGACGCATATCTCGGAGGATCTTTACCGACGGGCGCGGGTCGTCATTCCAGACGGCGTCAATCGCGCCACCGTTGATCGCGATCCCCGTCCCGACTACGTGGGCTGGGGCCGAGGCGCCTATGTCCACGACGTCGACGGCAACGGTTATCTCGACCTCAACAACAATTTCACGACACTCATCCATGGGCATGCCTTCGAGCCGGTCGTCGAGGCCGTCAGCCGAACGCTCAAGGATGGCAGTTGTTTTTCCAATCCGACGGTGCATGAGATCAATCTTGCCGAATTGTTGTGCGAAAGAATTCCGGCGGTAGAACAGGTTCGGTTTGTCAATACCGGCACCGAAGCCGTGATGTTTGCAATCAAGGCGGCCCGTGCCGCCACAGGCCGTCCCGCGATCGCCAAGATCGAGGGTGCCTATCACGGTGCTTATGACTGGGCCGAAGTCGGCCAAACAGGAACACCCGAAAACTGGGGCTCGCCCGAGGCGCCTTTCAGCGTTCCCTGTTACCCAGGTCAACCGCGTTCGGTGACCGACGACGTTGTCCTGCTTCGCTTCAACGACGCCGACGGTGCTCGTCGCCGCATTAAAGCCCATCACGAACAGTTGGCCTGCATTTTGATCGACCCGGTCCCCAGCCGCGCAGGACTTCTGCAGCCAGACGAAGCCTTCCTGACCGCAGTGGTCGAAACCGCGCGACAATACGGAATTCTCGTTATTGCCGACGAAGTCCTTAATCTGCGTCAAAGCTATAGCGGCGCATCGGCACGCTTCGGGCTCGATGCCGATCTGATTGCCATGGGCAAAATAATCGGCGGCGGATTTCCGATCGGCGCGATCGGCGGAAAAAAGACTGCCATGGCCGTGTTCGACGGGCAAGGCGGTCGGCCGCTACTGCCTCAGGCAGGCACGTTCTCCGCCAATCCCGTTTCGATGGTCGCCGGCTTTGCCAGCATGAGGGCCATGACGCCCGAGCAGTTCGAGCGGCTTGAACGGCTCGGGGATCACCTTCGCACGCGTTTGCGGCAAGTGATTGCAAAATACGAGGCGCCTTTCAGCGTCACCGGCTCGGCTTCACTGTTTCGCCTGCATCCGAGGCTTCAGGCCCCGCGGGAATATCGGGAGGCTTATCTTTCCAGGAACGAGGCCGATACCATGCGCCAGCTCGGACGCCACTTCAAAAAGCATGGAATTATCCTGCCCTTTGGCGCCGCCGCCAGCCTCTCGACGGCGATGGGCGACACCGAAATCGAACTTATCGTCGATGCCTTCGAAAAGGCGCTCGTTTGCGAGGAGTTAGCAGCATGAATTCCCCTTCGATCCCGACGGTTGCCGAACGTATCGCACTTGCTCTGAAACGACACGGCGTCGATGTCATTTTCGCCCAAAGCCTGCCATCTGCGGTTATCCTCGCCGCCGAGGCGATCGGAATTCGCCAGATCGCCTACCGACAGGAAAATATGGGCGGCGCCATGGCCGATGGTTATGCGCGCCGCAAAGGTCGCGTTGCAGTCGTCGCGGCGCAAAATGGCCCCGCCGCAACGCTACTCGTGCCACCGCTTGCGGAAGCTTTGAAGGCCAGCGTTCCCGTCATTGCCCTCGTCCAGGACGTCGAGCGCAACCAAGCCGATCGCAACGCCTTCCAGGAATTGGATCACCTTGATCTTTTTCGCGTCTGCGCCAAGTGGGTGCGGCGGGTCATCAGCGCCGATCGGATCGACGACTATGTCGACATGGCCTTCACGGCTGCTGCATCCGGCCGGCCTGGCCCTGCGGTGCTTCTTCTGCCCGCGGATCTCTTGCGCGAACCAGCGCCGCCAGCACGTTTCGCCCGCAATTCAAGTCTTGGATCGATTCCGCTGGATCTCACCCGGCCCAATGACAACCTCATCCAGGATGCGGCCGAACGCATTGCCTCAGCCCGCGCGCCGATCGCAATCGTGGGAGGAGGTATCCACAACGGCCAGGCCGTTACAGCGCTTGCCGAGCTTCAAGAACTTGCCAACCTCCCCGTCTTCACCACCAACATGGGGAAAGGTGCCGTGGACGAATATCATCCACTGTCAGCGGGGGTGATTACGCTGACCGGCCCAAGATCCCTGGGCCGCCATTGCCGTGATCTCATCGATGACGCCGATCTCGTGTTGTTGGTCGGCACCCGCACAAATCAGAACGGCACCGATAGCTGGCGCCTCATTCCTCAAACGGCAAGCGTCATTCACGTGGATGTCGATCCCCAGGAGATCGGACGCACCTATGAGGCCATCCGCCTGGTTGGCGATGCCGGCGAGACACTATCGGCGCTTTGTGCTTTTCTCGAACGCCAGGACCTCCATCGCCGCCGGGCAAACCGAAAGCACGTCGAAGCCCTGATCGCAGCGGCTTGGGCAAGCTTTGAAGACGATCGCCGCTTGCTCCTCGACGCAAACAAATCGCTTCTTCGTCCCGAGCTTGTCATGGTGGAACTGCAAAGTCACCTCACCCCCGACACCACCGTCGTAGCGGACGCCAGTTATTCTTCCATGTGGATCGTTGGTCAGTTGCGCAGCCTGAAAAGCGGCATGCGCTTTATCAGTCCAAGAGGACTTGCCGGCCTCGGCTGGGGACTTCCGCTTGCCATCGGCGCCAAGGCAGCGGTTCCCCAACATCCCGTCGTAATCGTCGTCGGTGACGGTGGCTTCGCCCATAGCTGGGCCGAACTGGAAACGCTGGTTCGCTGCAATCTACCGGTGATCGTCATCCTGCTCAATAACGGGATCCTCGGCTTTCAAAAACACGCGGAGACTGTGAAATTCGGACGCTTCACCAGCGCCTGCCATCTCAATCCAGTTGATCACGCGAAAATTGCCGAAGCCTGCGGATGTGCGGCCATGCGCGTTCACGAACGATCGGACCTCTCCGCCGCGCTCGATCGCGCCTTTAACGGTGACGGACCGTTGTTGATTGAGGTGATGACCAGCCCCGATGCATTTCCACCCCTGTCACTGTTTGCTCAGCTGGAGGACGTGGCATGACGCAAGGCGATCACTGGCGCGTGGCGATCGTCACGGGTGGAACCAGCGGGATCGGCTTTGCTTGCGCGCAAAAGCTTTTGGAAAGCGGACACCGTGTCGCCATCTTCAGTCAGAGCCGCGAAAAGGTCTGCCATGCCGGCAGTGCGCTTGCACAGGACTTCGGACGCCATCGGGTTCACGCGGCCACCGTCGACATTCGAGATCCTGATGCGCTGAGACTGTTTTTTGCCAAGGTAACTTCGCTTTGGGAGGAACCGCAAGTGCTCGTCTGCAATGCCGGCTGGTCGCCCAAGCCAAATGGCAGACGGACCGAGTTCAGCCGTATCGCACTGGAGGAATGGAACGACACGCTTCGTGTCAATCTGACGGGCGCGATGGTCTGTTGCCAACTCGCAGCCCCGGCGATGTCGGCAGCCGGCTTTGGCCGAATTGTCTTCATCGGCTCGGTCGCGGGGCGCACCTTGCCGCGCATTGCCGGAACCGGCTATGTGGTGTCGAAATCCGCACTCGCCGGCCTTTCGCGCTCGCTGGTGGCCGAATATGGCGCGGCGGGAATTACCGTAAACACCGTCGCACCTGGCCGCATCCTTACGGAGATGACAGGCCCGGCAGATAGCCCGGAGAATTGCGCCGCGCGAACGCGCATCCCCTCTGGCCGACTGGGTCGGCCGGAGGAAGTCGCAGCCGTTGTCGACTTCCTTGCCTCGGATGCCGCCAGTTTTATCAACGGCGCCGTAATCGACGTCAATGGCGGAGAATTCGTGCCCGTATAGGCGGGCGACTAGACGAGGTCCTCAAGTGGCATCCGGACGTGCTGCGCGCGCAGGTGGAGCGATTTCACCAAATCCGGAAGAGCGGCAACCATCTCCTGGCATCGCTCTTCAAGCATCCCCAGCGCCCGTTTTTGCTCGCCACTTGCCAAGGCCGCAGCAAAGCGGCTCAGATCTGCTGGTACTTCACCTGGGCTCGGCATCGACCGCAATGCAAAGAGCCGAACGGGCCTTATGCGATCATTGAATTGCCGCACGGCTCGCACCAGACGCAAGTTGCCAGCCAAGAGAGCCACTTGTTCATAAAAGGTCTCGATATAGACGGTGCACGCGTTGGCGGCCAAGTCGACTTCTCCCTGAAGGTCAATGGGCGTGGGAACGGGCGGCAAATCGTCAAGATTGAACCGATTGGCGCTCTTTTCGATCGCGAAACGCAGCATGAGGAAAGTCAATTCGTAATCGGCGCGCAGATCATCGATGTCGAGCGGTTTGACATAGTAGCCACGGCCTGGAACGAAACCAATCACCTCCTCATGAACGAGCCGGATAAGCGCTTCGCGGATCGGTGTCGGGCTCAATTTCATGCGCTCGGCAAGCGTTCGAATGTTGAAGAACGTGCCAGGAAAAGACCTGTAGCTCGTTACCGCCGATTTGAGCCGGGTATAGGCCTCCGTCGATTTGTCAGGCGAAATGCGATCTCCATGAACTGCTTTCATCAATCATTGCTGCCATTCGATTTTTGCCGTCAACCGGCTCCTGCCCCCTACACGTTCTGGTAGATTAACACGGCTGTTCGGAATGAACTGGTATTTCCAAGCGATATTGGAAATATATCGACCGCCTCCGGAGCTTCTTGCAGCCGAGCAGATTGACGGTCGCTCCGGCTCAAGTGAACGTGCAGAAAATGGCCATTCACCTTTCATACTCATCACGATCGAAATCGCGAGCGCGTCGTTCATGGACAGGCGAAGAGATCTGAAGCTTGGAAGCTTCTGCAATCCTTTCTTCCCGATCCCTGTTCACTCCCGAGGCCTCAGCCGTTCCACGCTCCGGCGTCACGATGCTGTGGTCTTTCGCGACCGCAGGTGCAGCCTCTCGATGAGTAGGGCTTGCCAGCGCGTGCAAGCTAAAACCCGCCTCGGCTCCGGGGATCTCCGCTGCCTTCATAATCTTGCTTTGAAGATCTCGTTTGATGTCTTGCCGAAGGACGTTGATTTCTTGGGCATCGGCTTTGGAGCGAAAGACGACCTCTCTGAAGCGCCTTATCGCCGCGAAGGCGACATGTCCGACGTCGCTCACCCGATTGCCGAACGGCTCGGCTCGATCGGCCTCTTTTGACGGCCCCCACAGCTCTCTGGCGAGAGGATTTCGCGAGCGGCTCTGATCTCCTGCGATCGCGCTTGCGTTCCTTTCTTGCCGCGGTTCAATGTCCTCGGATCCGGCACCTGGCAAATCACGCATGTCGTGTTTCGCACCAGAACGCCCGCCTTCGTCTTCCCTCATCGGCCTGCGATCTGCGCTTCGAGACTGCCATTCGTTGCCATGCTCGACACCGGCCCGCGACCTTGCCATCTGCTCTGGCACGACGGTACGTGTCGCAGCCTGCGATGAATGGCCCAACGATTGTCGATCGAGATCCTGAAAGCGCGCGAGCTTCAAACCTGCAAACTGCTGGATTTGTGCCGTGTAGCCTGCCGTCGACAACAACTGCCAATTCCGTTGCGCAATCGAACTATACGCACGGCTGCGCTCACTTGCAGGTAAATAAGGTAGCTCCCAGCGTTTCGCGCTATAACGGCGCTGGCCGTTGACGCTTGTGCCCTTATACTGCGTGCGTCCGAGGTAGTTGATCGGTCGTACATGTTTGTTCGAATATGCCGGTGCGGTGAGCATGTCGCGGCGGTCGGTCATTTCCAGATTGAGGCCGCGTGCACGGGCCTTCTCTGCCAGAGTCAAGCGCCACCGCCTGAAATCGGAAATCCAAACCGTCAACCTGTCGCCATAGTCTGACAGGGTTGCCACAACGACATGCACATGAATATGCGGCCGTCTTCCTCCCTCCAACTGAGGTTTCGGGTCGTGAACCGGATCATGAACAGTAAAGACATAGCGATGGCCTTCGAAATCCTGCGCCAAAAACGCGCGGACTGCGTCTTCAAACCGGGCTGGATCCGTCCCATGGTGGGCAGAGACGACGAGATGCATGGTGTCACGGGGCCGAATGCTTCCAAGCTTTGCCTGCCACCTTTGCTCGACAAGCTCACTTGCGGCTTTCATGTCGTCGATCGGCTCGCCCCGCTCGTCGTGAACCAGATCACGATGCGTCTCCACCAGGGCTTGAAGCTGCGACCTCCCGTACTGCATACCATGCCCACCTCCGGTGAACCGGAATTCTATTGCCTCCGCCTCCCTCGCGAACGCTTCCATCAACCTCGCCTTTATCGCCTTGCTCGCGTGACGGTCGGTCGCAAGGCGGCCTTCCGTCGGAGACAATAGCACGACCAGTCCCTCAATTCGCGTTGACCCAGAGGTCTGCGTCGCAGCCAGTGCGAAGGACCTGTCTGCAAATGCCTGTCTGGCGACAACCAAGCCAGCATCCTCAGATCGCGCCGTCGCAGGCCGCCACGCCACCTCAATTTCAAATAAACCGATATCCTGGCTCGCCTTCCGGTCGCTTAAAAGCGGTCGCCATTCTCGCGACGTCGCATCGGCGGCATCTTTGCCGCTGCGCGTTTCTCCCCGCTCGTTTTCGATTTTCACCTCACCGTCGCGTGAAATATAGCTGATTTTCCTTTTGACACCGGCACCGCCCCCAAAGCCCAAAACCTTTACGACTGCGGGCTGGGCCCCGAGCGCAAGCGCGATAAAGCGTTGAGGCATGCCGCGTTCAGCCCTGCCCCCAGTGCGCCTTGCGCTCAAGCGCTGTCCTTTCTTGGTAAAAATGCTCATCGAGTCTGGCGGCACTTCTCCGCGAGCACGCCGCCACCATTCCTCAAGTTCCGAGCGCCTTTCCTGATTGGCCGCAAGCTCAATTTTAAGCGCCTCACGCCTGCTGGCCCACTCATTGAGAAAGCTTTGATCGATAGCCTGCATTTCAATCCCTCCTTGATTGCGGGGTAATCTTCTTCGCTCGAGCGGACAGCTCCACACACAGAGCCGCGATCACGCGTTGCATTTTCAGCAAATCGGCCTTGAACGGTGCCTCCGCGAAACGCCCATCACGGTTGAGAGCAATCAAAACCCGCGTGAGATTGCAGCCTTCCGCCCGCAACTCTTCTCGCAAACACAGAAGCAACAGGCGGTCTTCGTCGGTGTAGTACGGTTGGGCCCCAGCACCGCTGAGAGCCACCGATCGGGTGAAGTCGACGACAGTCAGTTTCGCTTGCGCGGCTGCCTGCGCAATAGCCGCATGTTCCTCCGTCGTGACCCGGAGGTAGATCGTTCTTTCACGTCGCTGCCCCATGTCTGCAGTCCTCACCCGCAAGCTGCCCGTCCGTCGTTTCCGCGATGGCGGTTTTAAAACGGACGGTTCAACATGATCTCCAAGGCGACGAACCTTACCGCAATTTCACTTACTCATCCAGAGAAAGTTACTTATTTTATTATATTCCTTTTCCGCAATCTCAGCACGAACCCCGCGGACGACGACCGACCATCACAAAACAAATATTATTTACAATAGATTATATCATGTTTCTGTTTCCTCCGATAAGCACCCAGGAAGGCGAGACGTAAGATGCGACTTCATGATGTTACTGAAATAGTTACATTTCAGATTTGATTTGAGAGCATGCGCCCGAAGCCGCCTCCTGGAATTCTTCACCGCGCAAACCCGCAACCCGAACACCCGCCACGCCTATGCCAGGGCGGCGATGGGTTTCCTGAGCTGGCGCGAGCAACGGGGCCGTGCGGCCTCGCTGGAGACCCCGCTCCTGTCCGGTTTCCTACGGCTGGGGAAGACCGTCGGGGCATGGCCCATGCTCGATACCGCAATGCACGTGAAAACGTTGCCGATATCCGGATCTTACACTGGGCCGCCTGTCGCGTCGGCTGGGTATCCCCTCCCATCAGATAGCGGCCGCAGTTAACCGCACCTCCTGGACGCAAGGTGTCACAAGTCGTGAACGAGTCCCGGAATTGCCGCGATCGTCGTCGCAATTCAGCGTTCCCCAGCGTCTTTTAATGATCTGCAAAACCGCCCATCAATCCCTATGTGCTTTCCATGCATGAACTGGAGGATGTTCATGCGTAGCCCTCGCCAGCATTTGAAACCGAAAAGGCAAAATCGCATCCTTTCGGTTGCCAAGGCCGTCCTTGGCCTTTTGGCCGGCGTTCTCATGATTGGCGCGGTCGGATACTACGGCGCGGGTGATCTTATAGGATCGGTCGCCGCATCGGCACGCGGATGCGACATCAAGGGCAATATCAGCATCAATAGCCGGGAACGCATCTTTCACGTCCCCGGCCAAGAGGACTACGCTGCGACGAAGATCAGCCCGCGATACGGCGAGCGCTGGTTCTGCTCAGAGGACGAAGCCCGCGCAGCAGGTTGGCGCAAGGCGAGGAATTAGGCCTTGCGGTTCTTCGCCTCAGGCGGGCTACCGAAAAGCGCCGGGTCCTGGCGCGCAAGCACCAGGGTTGGCATGAATGCCGCAATGACGAAGCAAGCGACTATCGCCGGCCCGCGGCCAGAGCTCGGAGCCGCGGCATCTCGCCTGTTGGACCCGACAGATCAGGCGAAAGGATATACAAACAAGCGCCCCTCATCACGCGCCAACGCCTTTGCATTTACCTACTCGCTTGGCGACCCTAAACTGGGCTGTCGGGCGAATTGGAGGCGGTTTCTGTTTGCAGTCTCACAGCCATTACGCTGCATCTCCATGCTTACGCACCAGATACGCGCCTTTCAGGAACGCACCGTAGGCATCCGCAACCCCGTCCTTGAGCCCAATCCTCGGCTTCCAACCCAGGCGCTGCAGCTTTTCGGCGCTCATCAGCTTGCGCGGCGTACCGTCCGGTTTGGAAAGATCGTGGACAATTTTCCCCTCGAAACCGACGATCTCGCAGACGAGTTCGGCCAGTTCGAGGATGGTGATGTCCTCTCCAGACCCCACATTGACGTGCGTGTCGCCCGAATAGCTCTTCATCAGGTAGACGCAGGCGTCTGCGCAATCGTCCACATGCAGGAATTCACGGCGCGGCGTGCCGGTGCCCCAAAGGGTAATCTCAGGAAACCCGTTAACCTTCGCTTCGTGGACCTTGCGGATGAGTGCCGGCATGACGTGGCTCGATTTCAGATCGAAATTATCGCCGGGACCATAAAGGTTCGTCGGCATGGCCGAGACGAAATCGCGACCATGCTGCCTGCGATAGGCCTGGCACAGCTTGATGCCGGCGATCTTGGCAATCGCATACCACTCATTGGTGGGCTCCAGCGGGCCTGTCAACAATGCCTCCTCGACAATCGGCTGGTCGGCGAATTTCGGATAGATACAGGATGAACCGAGGAACATCAGCTTCTCCACGCCGACCCGGTGAGCCGCATGGATGACGTTCGCTTCGAGGATAAGGTTGTCGTAGAGGAAATCGGCCGGATAGGTATCGTTGGCAAGGATGCCGCCGACCTTTGCCGCAGCAAGGAAGACCGCATCCGGGCGGTTCTTCTTCATCCACTCCTCCACCTCTTCCTGCCTCGTAAGGTCGACCTCAGCGCGCGTGGCCGTCAGTATCGTGCAGCCTTCGGAAGCCAGACGGCGGGCGATCGCCGAGCCGACCATGCCGCGATGACCCGCGACATAGACTTTCTTTCCGGCAAGGCCATAGATCACGTCAGGCATGGGCAAGCCCCTTATTGCCCCCCGCAGACGGCACGTTGCGCGCCATGACCTTCAGGTCCTCCCGCACCATTTCGGCAACCAGCTGGTCGAGATTGGTCTCATGCCTCCAGCCAAGCTTCTGATGCGCCCTGGCCGGATTGCCGATCAGAAGGTCGACCTCGGTGGGACGGAAATAGCGCGGATCGATCTCGATCACGCATTGACCGGATGTCGCGTCATACCCCTTTTCATCGACGCCCTCTCCGCGCCACTCGACCGGCATGCCGACCTTCGCAAAGGCCTTCTCCACGAAGGACCGCACCGTATGCGTTTCGCCAGTCGCCAGAACGTAATCGTCCGGCTCGTCCTGCTGCAGCATCAGCCACATGCCGCGCACATATTCACGCGCATGCCCCCAGTCGCGCTTGGCATCCAGATTGCCGAGATAAAGCCGATCCTGAAGGCCGAGATGAATGGCGGCCGCCGCGCGGGTGATCTTGCGGGTGACGAAAGTTTCGCCGCGGATCGGGCTTTCGTGGTTGAACAGGATGCCATTCGAAGCGTGCATCCCGTAGGCTTCGCGGTAGTTCACGACGATCCAGTAGGCATAAAGCTTGGCGGCGGCATAGGGCGAACGCGGATAAAAGGGCGTCGTCTCGCTTTGCGGCACTTCCTGCACCTTGCCGTAGAGCTCCGAGGTGGAAGCCTGATAAAAGCGGGTCTTCTTGGTCAGGCCCAGGAGGCGGATCGCCTCAAGCAAACGGAGGGTGCCGATACCGTCCGCATTGGCGGTGTATTCCGGCGTCTCGAAGGAGACCTGCACATGGCTCTGGGCGGCAAGGTTGTAGATCTCATCCGGCTGGGTTTCCTGCACGATGCGGATGAGATTGGTCGAGTCCGTCATATCGCCGAAATGCAGGATGAAGCGCGGATTTTCCACATGCGGATCTTCATAAAGATGCTCGATGCGATTGGTGTTGAAACTCGAGGAGCGCCGCTTGATGCCATGGACGGTATAGCCCTTGTCTAGCAGCAGTTCGGCAAGATAGGCCCCATCCTGTCCGGTGACGCCGGTAATTAATGCAACCTTGCCGTTGCCATTCGAATTTTCACTCATCATGTCCCTCTACCGAAATGCATCGGTTATCGACGCATCACTTCCATTAATTCATGTCACATTGACACTGAAAGGTGGCATCAAGCTTACGTTATTTCGTCCACCACCAAACTTAAAAAACTCGCAGTGGCTTGGCGGATGTGACGCAAGCCATTGAAATGATCCCGGAGACCACGTGGGCCATAAACAATCTTAACCTGCAGTTGAGCGGTTTGTCATCTGTCGACGGCAAACCGGTCGCCGCACCTTTCGACGGCAGCATGCTGTCGTCCAACCGTGGCGTTCTGGCTCTGGCGGCGGCGGTTGCCACCGCGAAGGGGCAAGCCCACTCAGTCTTTCCGGGGAACTTTGAACATTCCCCCGGAATGAGGGGGAAGCCGAAAGCTCGTCCTCGGCGGCGAACAGGGCCGTCAGGTGGCACGAAGCGGAAGCGGCATCTTCACGGGTCCGCATGCGGACTGCGGGCCGAACAAGGCCTGTTAATCCGGGGCCGAACCTCGTCTTCTTCGCAGGCTTTCCGCTGTTGGCTCATCCGTTTGATTGTGCCGACTGGATCGTCGCCCAATTCCATCACCTCAGCTTTCCAACGCTGGCATACATGCCGGTGGTCCTGAATTCCGTTGGCGTGATGGCATAGACGCGACGGAACACCTTGGCGAAGTAGTTGGCATCCTGAAAGCCGCACATCATCGAGACCTCCTTCACCGGGAGGAAATCTCCCTTGGTGAGCAGTTTTGCGGCCCGCTGCAGGCGCTGCTGCAGGACATATTCGGCCGGCGGCACTCCCTCGCTTTCGGAAAAGCTGCGAGAAAAATGCGCGCGACTTAGGCCGACGATGGCAGCCAAATCACTCACCGGAAGAGGCTTTTCCAGATTGGCATTGATGTAGTCGATCACCGGCTGCATGAAACTTTGCTCAGCGACAAAGGCGGGCGAGCCGAAAACATCGTCGTAAAGGGCCATCGCCGCTTCGTAAGCGATAGCGGATGCGGCTCCCGGTGTCGGAGTTGCGCCCTCAATCAATCGAAGACTGCAATCGGCAAGATGATCGATCGTGGCCGGCTGAAGCCGCAGAACCGGACCGGCCAAGGCCAGAACCATCTTGTGGATGCGCAGCGCCTCTTCGCCATTCATCGAGATCCAGAAATACTCCCAGCGGTCGCCTTTCTCCAGCCAATATCGATGGTTGTGCGGGACCAGCACCAGAAGCGTGTCGCCATCCTGCAGCCTGTAACTCCTGCTCTGGTAGCGCAGCCTGCCCGTGCCGCGAATCGTGTGCTGGAGTACGGTGAAGGGCGTCTGGCCGCGCCTGCGCCCGTCCCAGTCATAGATTTCATTCTCCCTGACCTCATAGCCGGTGCTGGTGGGCATGGCATGCAGGCGTTGGCGCCCGCGCGGCAGCGACACCGTTCGCATCGTCTGTCCATTGGCAATCAAATTCGACAGCACAAAATTACCCTCGAAAGCATAATCCTTCTCTGGTGGGCACCTGTTTTATCCGCATAATCTTGCGTCGGGAAGAGGAAGAGGTCACGGGCCGCGACACGGCCTGGGGGAAAGATGCCCGTAAATTCGGCACTTTTGGACGACATTCGCTGTCATGCAGCCTGTCTTCCTTCATCTGACCTCTTCCCGGCATGGGACGTAATCGAGGTGGAAGCTCATGAGTTTCAAAATCGCTATTATCGGAGCAGGCAGCGTTGGCTTCACCAAAAAGCTGTTCACGGACATCCTCTGCGTGCCGGAATTTCAGGACGCCGAATTTGCCCTGACCGACATCAGCGAACACAATCTTGAGATGATCAAGGCTATCCTCGACAAGGTCGTTGCGTCCAACCGGCTGCCGGCTAAAGTCACTGCAACGACGGACCGGCGACGGGCCTTGGAGGGCGCACGCTATATCATCAGCTGTGTTCGGGTGGGCGGCCTGGAAGCCTATGCGGAAGACATTCGCATTCCCCTGAAATACGGCGTCGACCAGTGCGTGGGCGATACAATCTGCGCCGGCGGCATTCTTTACGGCCAGCGCAATATTCCGGTCATCCTGGATTTCTGCAAGGACATTCGCGACGTCGCCGAAAACGGGGCCAGATTCCTGAACTACGCCAATCCGATGGCGATGAATACCTGGGCCGCGATCGAATATGGCAAGGTCGAAACCATCGGACTTTGCCATGGAGTTCAGCACGGTGCCGAACAGATCGCCGAAGTTCTGGGCGCGAAATCGGTAAAGGAACTCGACTATGTCTGCGCCGGCATCAACCACCAGACATGGTTCATCGACCTGCGGCTCGACGGCCGCAGAATCGGCAAAGACGAACTGATTTCCGCCTTCGAAGCGCACCCCGTCTATTCGCAGCAGGAGAAGCTCCGGATCGACGTGCTGAAGCGCTTCGGCATCTACTCGACGGAAAGCAATGGCCATCTTTCCGAATACCTGCCCTGGTATCGCAAGCGCCCCGAGGAGATCGTCAGATGGATCGACATGTCCGACTGGATCCACGGAGAGACCGGCGGCTATCTGCGCCATTCGACCGAAACCCGCAACTGGTTCGAAACGGAGTTTCCCAGCTTCCTCGCATCCGCCGAAAAGCCGATCGATCCGACCAAACGCTCCAATGAGCACGCGAGCCACATCATCGAGGCGCTGGAGACCGGCCGGGTCTACCGTGGCCATTTCAACGTCAAGAACAACGGCGTGATCACCAATTTACCAGACGACGCGATTATCGAGTCGCCAGGCTTCGTCGATCGCTTCGGCATCAACATGGTCTCCGGGATCACCCTGCCAGAAGCCTGCGCGGCAACATGCACGTCTTCCATCAATGTACAACGCATGTCGGTGCATGCGGCCATCAACGGCGATATCGAACTTTTGAAACTCGCTGTCCTGCATGACCCGCTGGTCGGCGCGGTCTGCACGCCGGAGGAGGTGTGGCAGATGGTAGACGAGATGGTGGTCGCTGAAGCCCGTTGGCTGCCGCAATATGCCGATGCCGTACCTGCCGCCAAGGAACGGCTTGCTCGCTCTACCGTGAGGACCCGCGACTGGGCGGGTGCTGCTCGCCGCAGCGTGCGTTCCATCGATGAACTGCGCACAGAAAAGGAGATGCTGAAGCAGGCCGTGTGAAATGCCGACGTGGGCATGGGCTGAGATGGAGCTTTTGGAGGAAGTCCATCACGTGGAGGCTTGGCCACGATCGTACGGAGAAGATGGAGCAGCCACCGGCGCTCCGGCAAAAGAGGGAGAGACGATGAGCAGTTTGCGAAACATCGGCAGTCTGGCCGGCTTGGCATTAGGTGTTTCAGCCGTGGCGATGGGCGCGCATGCGTCCGAACCGACGGCACCGCCGGTCCCGCCGCAATTTCCGGCAGAAGGCAAGATCAAGCATGTGTCACGGGACTCCATTTTGGAGTTCAAGGCGCTCCCCGAGTATCACGAACCAGAATGGGTGACGACGAAATTCGTCTCCGCCGGAAAGCTGCCGCCGGTCAAGGATCGCTTGCCGAAGGAACCGCTGGTCTTCAAGACGGATAACATGCCCGACGGCATCGGCGTCTATGGCGATGCGCTGCGCCACGTCATCGGCGGACGCCCCGAGGGATGGAACTATGGCGCAGGCCAGACCCAGGGCTGGGGTGGGATCGATATCGGGCTCTCCGAGTGCCTGACCCGCACGGCTCCCCTGTTTCAGGTCGAGGCGAAAGATACCGAACCCCTACCAAACCTCGCCAAAGGCTGGGAATGGTCGGCTGATGGCCATAAGCTGACCATGCACCTGATTGAAAACGCCAAATGGTCGGATGGCGATCCCTTCGATGCTGATGACCTCATGTTCTATTGGGAGGATGAGGTCATCGATCCGAACGTCTCGCCGCTTGGCGGAGGCGCCTCCCCGGAAGCATTCGGCACAGGGACAACACTCCGCAAAATCGACGCCTATACCGTCGAATGGACTTTCAAAGAGGCCTTTCCGAAACAGTATCTCTACACGATGGCCTATCCGAACTTCTGCCCGGGGCCGTCGCATATCCTCAAGCCGCAGCATCCGAAATATTCGAAGAATACCTACGAGCAGTTCAAGAACGCCTTCCCGCCCGAGTTTTTGAACATGCCGGTGATGGGCGCATGGGTACCGGTCGAATATCGTCCCGACGATATCATCGTCATGCGGCGCAATCCCTATTATTGGAAGGTGGACGAAAAGGGAAATCAGCTGCCCTATCTAAACGAACTCCACTACAAGCTGTCGACGTGGGCAGATCGCGACGTGCAGGCGGTCGCCGGCTCCGCAGACTTCTCCAATCTGGAACAGCCAGAAAATTTCGTCGCCTCGCTCAAACGGGCGGCCGAGAAGACTGCACCCGCCCGTCTCGCCTTCGGACCACGGCTGATCGGCTATAATCTGCGTATGAACCTCTCCGGCAACGGCTGGGGAAGGCCGGATGCACGTGGACAGGCAATCCGCGAACTCAATCGCAACGAGGACTTCCGAAAGGCGATCACCATGGCGATTGATCGCAAGGCGATCGGTGATTCCCTCGTTAAGGGTCCTTTCACTGCCATCTATCCGGGCGGCATTTCCTCCGGCACCAGCTTCTACGACCGCAACTCCACCGTCTATTACCCTTATGACCTCGAGGGCGCCAAGGCACGGCTCGCCAAGGTTGGGCTCAAGGATACGGACGGAGATGGGATCTTAAACTTCCCGTCCGGCACGGCAGGCGGCAAGAACCTCGAAATCGTGCTTCTCGTGAATAATGGCTATGCCACTGATAAGAGCCTTGCAGAAGGCGTGATCGGTCAGATGGAAAAGGCCGGCATCAAGGTCATCCTCAATGCCCTCGACGGCCCCAAGCGCGACGATGCGCATTATAGCGGACGTTTCGACTGGTTGATTCAACGAAGCACGCCGGAACTCGCTTCGGTTGTTCAAAACACCGAACAGCTCGCCCCTGTCGGCCCGCGCACGAGCTGGCATCACCGCGCAGGCGAAGATGGTAGCGTCGATCTGCTGCCTTATGAAAAGGAGCTTGTGAGCCTTATCGCCAAGTTCCAGACAAGCCAAAACAACGATGAGCGCGTCAGCCTGATGAAGCAGTATCAAAAGGCGGCGACGCAGCATGTCGATACGGTCGGCCTGACGGAATATCCAGGCGCTCTGATCATCAACAAGCGCTTCTCGAACGTGCCGCAAGGCACGCCGATCTTCATGTTCAACTGGGCCGAAGACTCCGTCATTCGCGAACGGCTCTGGGTCGCGGCCGAGAGCCAAGGCAAATACGAGCTTTTCCCCGAACAGCTGCCTGGAAAACCCGGTGACAAGGGCCCGACGAACTAACGCCTCCCCTCCTTCCAGTGACGCAAATCCGGCCGCGCGTCGTGGCGCGCGGCCGGCGGAACCAACAAAGCAGTCACGGATATTCGGCTGCCAGGAGAAGCGGACCCTCTCATGCTACGATTCCTGCTGGTGCGTATAGTCTCCGCCATCCCCGTTCTCTTCATCCTGAGCGTGGTGACATTTGCGATCATCCAGGCACCGCCGGGTGACTATGCCGATTACATCCGCTCCCAGCTCATAAATCAAAGTGGCGCCTCTTACGCGCAGGCCGAAGCGCAAGCCCAGGCCTACCGTGCCGAGCATGGCCTCGATAAACCAATCATCATTCAGTATCTCAATTGGATCAAAGGCATCGTTACTGAAGGCGACTTTGGCCACAGCATGTATTACAACAAGCCTGTCGCAGATGTCGTCGGCGAACGGTTGCCGCGCACGCTCGCATTGGCGCTGGTCTGCCACCTGCTGGCGTCGCTATTGGGCATCGGCTTCGGCATCTGGGCTGCGACACGGCAATATACCTGGGTCGACAACCTGCTGTCTGGAGTGGCTTTTCTTGGCATGACGGTGCCGCGCTTTTTGATGGCGCTGATCATCGTCTATCTGCTTGTCTTCCAGTTCAACGTCTCCGAAATCGGCAGTTTCTTTTCCCCGCAATATGGCGGGGCGCCATGGTCCTTGGCGAAATTCGTCGATCTCGTCAGCCATGTCTGGCCGGTCGTAGCGATCGCCACCTTTGGCGGGCTGGCCTACAACATGCGCGTCATGCGCGGGAATCTGCTCGATACCCTGAACGCCCAATATGTCGAAACGGCCCGGGCGAAAGGCTTGTCCGCAGGTGCCGTGGTCATGAAGCACGCCGTGCCCAACGCGCTTCATCCACTCGTCATGTACCAGGGCGTGGTCCTTCCATACATGCTGACCGGGGAGATCGAGACGGCGATCATTTTTGCGCTGCCAACGGTGGGCCCGGCCATTGTTGGCTCCATGGCGATCGGCGATGTCTATGTCACGGCGACCTTTATGATGGTGCTGTCGGCCACCCTCATCATCGGCAACATCATCGCCGATATGCTGCTTGCCCTCCTGGATCCGCGGGTCCGTCAGTTCGCGGGAGCCTGATATGTTCGCCTTTATCTCCGCACCGCCATCGTCGCAGGAAGAAGTCACCCCAAATACGCCGGAACACAACGAAAGCTATACTGCGCTCGTCTGGCGTCGTCTGAAGCGATCCTGGACAGGTATGATGGGGTTCATACTCGTCGCCCTGTTGATCATGATGGCCGTCTTCGCCGATTTCTTCGCGCCGATGGACCCGAAGGCGACCAATGTCGGATTCGCACCGCCGCAGATGATCAGCTTTCATGACAAGGACGGCAATCTTTCCTTTCCGCCCCGGGTGTACGCGCTTGCCGAATCCGACGAGCTCGATCCGATCACCTTCCAGCCGATCGTCGGGCCCGATTACGACAATCCGCATTATCTCGGCTTCTTCGTAAAGGGTTGGGATTACAAGCTCTTCGGCATCATTCCTACGGATCGGCACTTCCTCGGCACGACGGACGGGGAGCCGGTGCATTTGCTTGGCACCGACAAGTTCGGGCGCGATGTCCTGTCACGGGCGCTTATCGGCTCGCGAATTTCGCTGATGATCGCGCTTACAGTCGTTGCGATCGTCACCATCATCGGCACGAGCGTCGGCCTGATTTCCGGCTATTTCGGCGGCAGCTTCGATGTCTGGATCCAACGCTTCGTTGAACTGGTTCTCGCCTTTCCCCAATTGCCGCTCTACCTTGCTCTCACTTCGCTCATTCCCATCACCGCGCCAACCAATGTCTTCCTCGGCTTCGTCATCATCGTGATGTCGGCCCTCGGCTGGGCACAGATGTCGCGCGAAGTGCGGGGCAAGACCATGGCGCTGGCCCGCATCGATTACGTGCGCGCGGCAATCGCAGTCGGCGCTACCGACCGGCGCATCATCTTTCAGCACATCCTTCCCAACGTTATGAGCCATGTCATCGTTGCCGTGACATTGCATATCCCAAGCGTGGTTCTTCTGGAATCCTTCCTCGGTTTTCTCGGCTTCGCGGTCAAGCCGCCGCTGATCTCCTGGGGCTTGATGCTGCAGGACACAGCCAATTACTCCGTGATTGGAAGCTATCCCTGGATTCTCTCGCCGGTCTTTTTCGTGTTGGTGACCGTCTTTGCCTTCAACGCATTGGGCGACGGCCTGCGCGACGCGGTCGATCCCTATTGAGGTGATGAAGATGGCTCTTTCTCTCGTCCCGACTTTCGCCCCGCCGGTCCGGCACGATCATGGCCGCCACACCGGCCTTCCCGTAATAGACGCGCGCAATGTCGCCGTAAGCTTCAAGGTCGAGCATGGCACCATCCAGGCAGTCAACGACATTTCCTTCCAGCTCTACCGCGGCGAAACGGTCGCGATTGTCGGGGAATCGGGCTCGGGCAAGTCGGTGACCGCACGCACGGTCATGGGCCTCTTGTCCAAGCGTGCTCTCGTCTCACCGAACTCGATCGTCAACTATGACGGCAACGATGTCCTGAAGTTTTCCGAAAAGGCCCGCCGCAAGCTGCGCGGCAATCGCATCTCGATGATCTTTCAGGAACCGATGAGTTCACTCAATCCGATCTATACCATCGGCAGCCAGATCGTGGAGGCAATCCGGGTTCACCGCAGAATCGGCCGGAAGCGGGCGGAAGCCCGTGCGCTGGAGCTTCTGAATGAGGTCCAGATCCCCGATCCAGAGGCGCGCCTGAAGCAATATCCTCATCAGCTTTCAGGCGGTCAGCGGCAACGCGTAGGGATCGCCATGGCGCTTGCGAACGAACCGGACGTGCTGATTGCCGACGAGCCGACCACTGCTCTCGACGTGACAGTGCAGGCGCAAATCCTCAATCTCATCCGCGATCTCCAGAAAAAGATGCAGATGGCGGTCATCCTCATCACTCACGATTTGACGATCGTGCGCAAGTTCTCCGACTACGTCTATGTGATGCAGCATGGCGAAATGCGTGAACACAATCTGACAGAGCAGCTCTTCGCCGATCCTCAGCATCCTTATACGAAGCAACTGCTTGCCTCGGAGCCCCGCGGACAAGCCAATCCGCTGCCGAAGGGCTCGGATGTCATACTGGAGGCCAGAAGCGTTCGCGTGTCCTTCATGCTGCGTCACGGAGGCTTCTTTAAACCCGATCTTCGCGAACTGGTGGCCGTCGACAGCCTTGACCTTACGCTTAGGCGGCATGAAACGCTCGGCCTCGTCGGCGAATCCGGCTCAGGCAAGACGACCTTCGGTCAGGCACTGGTGCGACTCAACACGCCCGATGGCGGAAAGATCACGTTTGACGGCATGTCGATCCAAAACCGTTCCAGGGCGCAAATGCGGCCGTTGCGCGCGCGCATGCAGATCGTCTTTCAGGATCCCTTCGCCTCGCTCAACCCACGCATGACGATCGGCCAGATCATCGACGAGGGCCTGTTTATCAACGGGCTCGGAGCAACCAAGGCTGAGCGCCTCGAACGTGTACACGCGGCCCTTTCAGCCGCCGGCATGCCGGGAAATATTCTGTCTCGCTTCCCCCATGAATTCTCCGGCGGGCAACGCCAGCGCATTGCAATTGCCCGCGCGATTGCACTGGAACCCGAGTTTATCCTGCTCGACGAGCCGACATCGGCGCTCGATCTTTCCGTCCAGGCTCAAATCATCGAGCTGTTGCGCAAGCTGCAGGACGAACGCGGCTTGAGCTACGTTTTCATCTCGCACGATCTTAAGGTCGTGCGGGCCCTCTGCCATCGTGTGATCGTCATGCAGCAGGGCAAGATCGTCGAAGAAGGGCCTGTCGACGACATTCTCACCCATCCCAAGACCGCCTATACGAAACGGCTCGTCAGGGCCGCTTTCGAGGTCGCCTAAATGCCGATACCGGAGGTATACATGGCAGCTTATCCCAAGATCGCCTTCATCGGAGCCGGCTCGACGGTCTTCATGAAAAACATCATCGGCGACGTTCTGCAGCGACCCGCCCTCTCGGGCGCGACCATCGCACTCATGGATATCAATCCACAGCGGCTCGAGGAGAGCGCAATTGTCGTCAACAAGCTGATCTCGACGCTGGGTGTCAAAGCGACGGCAGAGACCTATTCTAACCAGAAGACGGCGCTGGCCGGCGCCGATTTCGTCGTCGTCGCATTCCAGATCGGCGGTTACGAACCCTGCACGGTCACCGATTTCGAAGTGCCGAAGAAATATGGGCTGCGGCAGACCATTGCCGATACGCTTGGTGTGGGTGGCATTATGCGCGGGCTTCGCACCGTGCCGCATCTGTGGCGGATCTGCGAGGACATGCGCGTCGTCTGCCCGAACGCGATCATGCTGCAATACGTGAACCCGATGGCGATCAACACCTGGGCGATCGCGGAAAAATATCCGGACATCAAGCAGGTCGGCCTGTGCCATTCGGTTCA
Source organism: Neorhizobium phenanthreniclasticum (assembly GCF_040066075.1). NCBI lineage: Bacteria > Pseudomonadati > Pseudomonadota > Alphaproteobacteria > Hyphomicrobiales > Rhizobiaceae > Neorhizobium > Neorhizobium phenanthreniclasticum. Next base: position 292,645 of record NZ_JBEAAL010000006.1, on the reverse strand, counting down.
GGGGACCGCAATGGAGCTGGCGCATGACCTCGACATCCCCTACGAAGAGATCCGCTATAGATCGGCCGGCATCAACCACATGGCCTTCTTCCTGACGTTCGAGCATCGGCAGTCCGACGGTTCCTACAAGAACCTCTATCCCGAGCTACTTCGAGCCTATCGCGAAGGCAGGGCGCCGAAGCCCGGCTGGAACCCGCGCTGCCCGAACAAGGTTCGCTACGAGATGCTGACGCGGCTCGGCTATTTCGTCACGGAAAGTTCGGAACATTTCGCGGAATACACCCCCTATTTCATCAAGGAGGGACGCGACGACCTCATTGAAAGGTTCGGCATACCGCTCGATGAATATCCGAAACGCTGCATAGAGCAGATAGAGCGCTGGAAAGATCAGGCCGCGGCCTATCGAAGCGCCGATAAAATCGAGGTCAACCCTTCGAAAGAATATGCTTCCTCGATCATCAACTCCGTCTGGACCGGCGAACCCTCGGTGATCTACGGCAATGTGCGCAACAACGGCTGTATTACCTCCCTACCGGCAAACTGCGCGGCGGAAGTTCCCTGTCTTGTCGACGCCTCCGGCATCCAGCCGACCTATGTCGGTGAACTGCCGCCGCAGCTAACGGCGCTGATGCGCACCAATATCAGCGTGCAGGAACTGACGGTGCAAGCGCTGATGACGCAAAACCGCGAGCATATCTATCATGCGGCGATGATGGATCCCCATACAGCGGCCGAACTCGATCTCGATCAGATCTGGTCCCTGGTCGACGATCTTCTGGCCGCCCATGGCGACTGGCTGCCGGATTGGGTTCGCACCAGGCATGAAGCCAGCGTAGCATGACCCGACCGGGGCCGCGGGCGCGTGGGTGGATCGCTACCCGTCTCAGGTTTGGAGTGTACCTTTGGTTGGCTGAGGCTGCCGGAATTCCCCTAGAGTAGCCAGCCGGACCTTCCGGCAGTCGATTTTCGACGTGGAATATCGCTCGGACAGCTATCCGATCCGGCTACCTTGATCGTTGAACAGATGAATGTGCTGGACCGGGAAAGACACTTTGATTTCCCCGCCGATTGCCAATGCTTGTCGGTCCAGCGTGAACACCTTCACCGGCATTCCGTGCAACGTCAGATGCACGATGATGCCAAAGCCAGTCGGCTCCACCAGCTCGGCCTCGGCCGATATGCCACCGCTATCGGTCGTGATCGTCAGGTGCTCGGGTCGAATGCCAAGCGTTAGGTCACTTCCTTCCTGAACAGCGACAGGCGGGCTGTCGGCAACGCGGCTTCCGTCTTTCAGTCTGAGCGCGCCGCCGCGATAGGTTACGTCGAGAAAATTCATTCCAGGCGAGCCTATAAAACCGGCGACGAAAAGGTTCGCGGGGCGATCGTAAAGCTCCAGAGGGCTGCCTACCTGCTGCACCACACCGCCATGCATGGCCACGATGCGGTCCGCGAGCGTCATCGCCTCGATCTGATCATGGGTCACATAGATCGAGGTCGCCTTAAGGTCGGCATGCATCTTCTTGATTTCGGCGCGCATCTGCTCGCGCAGCCGGGCATCGAGGTTGGACAAAGGCTCGTCGAACAGAAAGGCTTTCGGCTGGCGAACGATAGCGCGACCCATCGCGACGCGCTGGCGCTGCCCGCCAGAGAGCGCTTTCGGCCGCCGTTCGAGGAGTGGCTCCAGGCCGAGCTTTGCGGCAGCGCCGGCAACGGCCGCACCGATCTTCTCCTTCGTCGCCTTGCGCAGGCGCAGGCTGTAGCTCATGTTTCCCGCAACATTCATATGCGGATAAAGCGCGTAGGACTGGAACACCATGGCAATGTCCCTGTCCTTCGGATGCAGGTCGTTGACGCGGTTGCCGGCAATGCGGATCTCGCCCCTGCTGACGTCCTCCAGCCCCGCGATCATTCTGAGCAGCGTCGACTTCCCGCAGCCCGACGGGCCAACCAGCACGACAAACTCCCCGTCGCGGATATCGAGGTCGATGCCATGCAGCACGGAGACATGGCCGTAGGACTTTTCGAGTTTTTCGATCTCAATGGATGCCATTTGACTACCCTTTGACCGCGCCGGCCGTCAGGCCCTGGACGAGGTAACGCTGAATGAGAAGGAAGAAGAGTCCGGCCGGGATGAGAGCCAGCACGCCGGCAGCCATCATCTGACCGAAGTCGACTGAGAACTTCGAAACGAAGGTCAGGAGCCCGACCGGGAAGGTGGCCGCGTTGTTGCCGTTGATCAGCATCAACGCGAAAAGCAGTTCGCTCCAGGCGGCAGTGAAGACGAAGCCGAGCGTCGCGGCGATGCCGGGCAGCGTAAGCGGCAGGATGATCTGCCGAAAGGCCGTAAACTTCGTCGCCCCGTCGATCATCGCCGCCTCCTCCAGTTCCTTCGGGATGCCGTCGAAGAAAGACTGCATCAGGAAGGTGGCAAAGGGCACGTTGAACGCGGTGTAGACCACCACCAGTCCTGTCAGGCTGTTGGTGAGGCCGAGCGGCGACAGAATCTTGAAGATCGGCGCGACCAGCATGACCAGCGGAAACATCTGGGTCAGCAACATCAGCGCGACGATCCAGTATTTCGCCCGAAAGCTGAAGCGGGAGAGCGCATAGCCCGAAAGCGACGCGCAGACCGTCACGAGCACGGCAGTCGATCCCGATACGATCAGGCTGTTCTTGAAGAAGGTCGGAAAGGCACTGTGCCGCAGCACAAAGGAATAATGGTCGAATGTCGCGCGCGAGGGCCACATCCGCACGCCCTCGGAATAGAGAAGATCGTTCGGCGTCACCGATACTTTCAGCAGCCAGAACAGCGGGAAAAGCGCAAAGACGATGTAGCAGAGGATCGCGAGGCGATGCGCGACGATCAGCAGAAGGGATTGCTTCATGGGTTCAATCCTTGTTCAGCAAAGTCTGCCGCAGCAGGATGATGATCATCGAATAGGCGAGCAAAAGAACGAGCAGCACGAGCGCGATCGCCGATGCGTAGCCGAAATCGAGCGCCTTGAAGGCCTGGGTGAAGATATAGCTTGCGACGATCTGGGTCCGATCGGCGGGCCCACCACCGGTCATCACGACGATCAGGTCCGCAAAATTGGAGATCCACACCGTGCGAAGCAATACGGTGATGGCGATCGTCGGTGCAAGGAACGGCAGGGTGATCGAAAAGAACCGCTGGAACCAGTTGGCGCCGTCGATCGATGCGGCTTCATAAAGATCGCGTGGGATTGCTTGGAGCGCGGCAAGCAGGGTGATGGCGAAAAATGGAATGCCCCACCAGACATTCGCAACGATCGGCCCCCACATCGCATATTGCGGATCAGAAAGGATGTTGCCTGGCTGGGACATCACGTCGAGCCCGAAAAGCCAGTGCGGTATCGGTCCGATCACCGGATTGAAGAGCCAGGCCCAGTTGAGACCGGCGAGGAAGGAGGGAACCGCCCAGGGCAGGAAGACCAGCGCCTGGACGAGGCCCCTGCCCCAGAACGGCTTGTCCAATAGCAGGGCGAGGATGAGCCCGAAGAAAAACTGCAGGAGGACGGAAGCGCCCGTCCACCAAAGCGTGTTCTTCAATGCCCCGTAAAAGGCCGCATCATGGGAAAGCGCGCGGAAATGCTCGATGCCGATGAACCCTCCCGAGAAGGGGTTGAGGAGCTGGATATCCCTGAAGGCGTAGGAGATGCCGATGACCAGCGGCACCAGCATGACCGCGACGATGAGGATCAGCGACGGCGCGCTGTAGAGATAGGGCTCCGAGGCATCAGCCAAACGCGTCAACCATGGCTTTCGGACGGGATGTCCGTTCCTGGTGCCGACAGCAATCATCATGGACAGGATTTCCCCTTCGCGGCTTTTCGCCGTCTTGATCTGGCGGAAGACCGGCCGTCGTTGACGCTGCCGGTCTTCCAGTTCGTCTCATTTCTTGAGGTGCTTCTGCTGCGCCTTGGTCAGATATTCTGCCCATTGATCGGCCAGCTGTTTTGGGGTGATGTCGCCTAAAAGCGCCTGCTGGGACGTCTTGATTGCGAGCGAATCCTTGAAGAAGGCGAATTCCTCGAGATAGGTCGGCATTACGGTCGGGACCGTGTCCGGATCGGCGAGTTCCTCGAACCAGCCCTTGAACTGATCACCGGCGTAAAATGGGTCCTTTTCCGCGGACGTATAGGCCGGCAGGGCGCCGATCTTCTTGTTCCATTCGAGATTGCCTTCCTTGCCTTCAAGCGTTGCGATCAGCTTCCAGGACAAATCCTTGTTCTTGGTCGTCGAGAACATCGACCAGCCGGCATAGCCGATCGTCGGAAAGGATTTGCCGTCCGGCCCCTTCGGCAGCGGAATGACCCCGAAATCCTCCTTCTTCATGCGCTCGGCAATCGCAATCAGCGCGTCCGGATCCTGGTCAAGGAAAGCGCAGGTTCCGGAATAAAAGCCAGCGACCACTTCGTTGAAGCCCCAGTTGACGCTGTCCTTTGGCGCATAGCCTTGTCTGTAGAGATCGACCATCCACTCGATGCCCTTTGTCCAGCCCTCGCTGTTCATAGTCGAGGTACCGTCCTCTTTGAAGTATGTGTTGTCGCCGGCCATCGAGGCGGCGAAGATCATCCAGCCGTTCAGGCCGCCCGGGCCGCCGCGCATGCAGTAGCCGTATTTGCCCGGCAGCTTGGAGACCGCTTCGGAGGCCTTGGCGAACTCGTCCATCGTCTTCGGCGGCGTTGTAACACCGGCATCGGAAAGCAGCTTCTTATTGTAGAACATGGCCCGCAGATAAAAGCCGTAGGGCAGCATATAGGCAGTCTTGTTGACATCGCGGCCGAGTTCGAGCGCCCTCGGCGTCAGCTCCTTGGTGTGCTCCCATTTTGCCAGATAGGGCTCGAGGCTTTCGAGCATGCCGTTGTTGGCGTAAAGCGACAGCCACGTATCCGGCATCTCCATCACATCCGGCGTGTCGCCTGCCGATACCATGGTCGCGAACTTCTGGAAGGCTTCGTTCCAAGGCAGCGAGATGATCTCGACCTTGGCGCCCGGATTGGCGGCCTCGAACTTGCCGACGATCGATTTCAGCGTCTCGGTGCGTTCCGGGCTGGTGATCACCTCGACCAACTTAAGGGTTGTATCGGCCATCGCGCTGCCTGCCATCAACGTCGCGAAAAGCGCAGTTGTTACGAGTGTTTTCATTGTCGTTCTCCCAGTTGTTATCGGTTGATGCTTTAGGAGGCGACGGCAATCGCCTCCTGAAGATCGCTCCACAGGGCCTCTGTTCCCTCGAGGCCGACATGGAGGCGCACGGACCGCGCATGGATGCCGAAGGCATGCGCGGAATTCGGCTGGGCCTTCTGCTGCAGCACCACTTCGCCCGGGACGATCAGGCTTTCGTGGCCGCCCCAGCTGACGCCGAGCTTGAAGAGCTTGAGATGGTCGGCGAAGGCGCGGATATCGACGCCCTCGCGGAAGATGAACGAGAACAGACCCGAGGTGCCGTTGAGACCTACCGGAAGGCGGTTCGCCAGACCCGGATGACACACCTGCGCCACCACGTCGAGTTCATGAAGACGGCGGGCAATGGTGAGTGCAGCTGCCTCATGCGCCTTCATGCGAAGCGGCAGCGTCCGAAGCCCGCGGATCAGGAGCCACGCATCGAAGGGCGAAAGCTTGCCACCCAGATAGGGATAGGCCTCGGCCTTTAGCCTTGCGATCATCTCCTTGGAGCCTGCGACGACGCCCGCGACGACATCGCTGTGCCCGCCGAGATATTTCGAGGCCGAATGAATGACGAGATCGACGCCGAGCGTGATCGGCCGCTGGAAGAACGGACTTGCCCAGCTGTTGTCGATCATCGAAACCACGCCGTGCTTCCTTGCGAGCTCGGCAAGCGAACCGACATTGTGAGCTTCCATCACCCAGCTTGTCGGGCTTTCCATGTAAAAGACCTTCGCGCCCGGCAGGGCCTTGGCAACCGCTTCCTCATCACGGCCGTCGACGTAGGTCACCTCCACCTTCATTCGTTTGAGGATCGTGCCGAACAGCCGGAATGCATCGGGATAGACGTGTTTGACGGCAACGATCCGGTCGCCTGGCTCAACGAAGCTGATTATAGCGGACGAGATCGCCGCCATGCCGCTTGCAAAACCGAGCGCATCTTCCGCACCCTCGAGCTTTGCAAGCATCTCCTCGAATGCGCGCACGGTCGGATTGAGCCCGCGCGTATAGATCGGCCGCACTTTTTCGCCGCGATAGGCCGAGATCATGTCGTCGAAATCGGAGAAGGTGAAGAGCGACGTCTGAAAGATCGGGGGAACCACCGCCTCGGCGTAATTGCCGTCGTCGTGGGCCGTGATCAGCGAGGCGAACTCGAACTGTTCCAAGCCGTCATTCATTTGGACATTTCCTTGATATCTTCTTCGACGATCTTGAGGATTTTCAGTGTTTCGCTGCGTGCCGCTTCCGGATCCTGCGCGGCAATCGCGTTAAACAGGGTCCGGTGGTAAGGAAAGGACCGGCGGGCGAAGTCGAAACGTTCGAACGGATGGCTCCAAAAACGCTCGAAGGTTTCGCGCATCTGTTCGAGCAACTGACGGAAGAGCGGATTGTGAGTGGCATCGTAGACAGCCAGATGAAACGCCAGATCCTCCGGCCCCGAAGCGCCTTTGGCGTGATGGACCCGCTCCATTTCCTCGAGACGCGCTTCGATGATCTTAAGATCAGCAGAAGTCCGCATGCGCGCCGCGACCATGCCGGCCTCGCATTCAAGCCCCCTGCGCACCTGCAGTGTCTGCAACAGCGCATCGCGAAGATTGGCCGTATCGAGCGACAACGGCATGTGGATCGTGCGCCTGGAGATAGGCTTCAGCAGATAATTGCCGCTTCCCTTTCGCGATTCGATGACGCCAAGCGCCTGGAACCGGCGCATCGCTTCGCGGATGGTCGAGCGTCCGACACCAAGCGCCGCCATCAGCTCCCGCTCGGCCGGCAACCGGTCGCCGGCCTTCAGATCAGCGCCCTCCACGTAATCGGCGAGCGCCTCGCCGACTTGGCGGGCCCGATCGACAGGCGGCAGCGCGGAGATCAACAGTTTACTCATAAGGCGAAAATTGGTCTGACATCTGAGCAATAAAATAACCTGCTATCCCACCTGTCAATAGAGAGGTGGCTCCACGCCCCCTCGTCGATTGGTACACGCAGGATCAGGATCGCCACGGGGCAGATGGAAGTCGGCAGTTTCCCTCGTACAGAAGGCGTCGCCTTCAGCTTCGAACGTGATGCTCGCCTTATCGCCCGGCTGAACAGAATGACCAGCGGCCCGACAGGTCGGAGACTTAGCCTCTCGGCCAATGCAATAGCCACTTTCCACGCAGACCGGCGATGGACGGTGAGCCGTGCCGCTCATCAACCCGACGCAGATATCGTTGATGGCGGGGAGTCAATCGATGAGAGGTTTGGAATCGGGCGCTTCAGTGAGCGTTTGAGCGATATCCGGCAGCGGTGAAGCTTGTTGCCGCTTCTCCACGGCATTTAATGGTGCGGAGATTGTTGTTGCCGCAACGGCGCCGATCGTGCGTGCCGTGCCTCCGATGACCGCTGCCACCCCATCTCCCAAGGTCACGTTGGAATCCGTCAGCGTCTGTCCCTTCATCAGCCGCTCGCCAATGAGCTGGACGATTTGCGGACTTTCCGCAAATTTCCCGTGATTGAGGCGATCGCTGGTATCGAGCTTCGTCAAATCAACGACGGTAATGCCTGCTTTCTCAAATTTCGAGCGGTAGACTTCTTCTGCCGGATTGACCGCGCCAAGACGCTGCACCTTGCCGGTAAGGAAGCTGGAAACCGCGAGCGCTTTGTCGTCTTGTGATACGAAAATCGTGAATTTCGCGGTGTGTGGCCCCATCTCGACGAACTGCTTCGCAAAAACCTGTATGTCGATATCGGGCGACGCAAGGATGACATTGGCAATTTTCGGGTTCACGCGACCGTTGCGGATGCCCATCTGACGCAGTGCTTCCATCGTGAGCCACGTTCCCATCGAGTGGGCAAGGATGGTAATGTCCTTGACATCTGGGTTCGATGCCAGAACTTGCAGTGATTGCTCCAAGGCCGTGCGGGAGTAGTTGGCACTCTCCTTGTCATATTCATACGCCATCAGTTGAGCCCGCGATGGCCAGGTGAAAAGGATCGGGGTGGCCTGCATGCGGCTGTCATGGACAATTTGGGCCAAGCGGAAAACAGAATCCTGATATCGATTGTTATATCCGTGAACGAAGACCAGAGCATGACCGCCTGCCATGTTCTGCCTAAACCATGCAGTTGCCTCGGAGAGGGTCTCGACCTGCTTGACCTTCATAACCGCGAATTCGCTGGCCGGGTTCGGCGGCAGTTGCCGAGGCCACTGCACAGCGCCCTGCTTTCTCTCCTGCGGGATGGAAACGGCGACCTCCGTCAGATACGGCTTCGGGCTGCGCTCGCCGTTAAACAGTGTCTCCGGGTCACCAGAAGGCTGACGGTTAGTCGCGACCAGCATCTCCACCTGGGATGTTTTCTGGGAATTTGCGGCCAGCGTGACGGGTTGCATGACACCGGGGGGATGGCCGCAGCTTGAAAGAGTAAGCAAGATACCGAGGAAAAGCGCCTTGTGCATGGCCACTCCGTCGAGGAGCCACCCACGATCCGGTGACCCAGGTTTTGAGCAAGAAGGTTCGCGCGGCGTGCTTCGAACCGTCGAGCTCGCCGCGGACCACGAATTAAAAGCGCTACTGATGCTAACCTTGGACGGCAGGTTGGGGTGGAAGCGAAGGCCACCCCAACGCCTTCAAGGAGGCCTGGAACCGGCCGCTGGTCAAGGGAGCGTCTTGGGCCTTGCGACTAAAGCGTTTCGACCGCCGGCGGCTTCCAACGGCCGTCCAGCGCCTCCGCCCTGGGCAGATAGAGCCTCATGACCGCGTAGAAAGTTTCGCTCGGCGCGGGGAGCCAGTTCGCTTCCAGTTCCGCACCCGGGCTTTCGTGCTGCAGGTAGAGGACAACATCGCCCTTGTCGTTTCTCTTGAGGTCGGCAAGCATCGGCGAGTTGATCAGGTAACGATCAATTGGATTAGGCACCAAAAGCTGCTTGGGCTTGTCATACATTGTGATTGACCAGAAAGCGTCGACGGGAGGTAGCATGTCGACGGAGAAGGTTAGCGTATATTTTCCCCTCCTGCCGTCCAATAGCTGACGATTCCCATCGAAAGCGTAGATGACGTAGAGTGCCTCCTGCACGGAGTTGCCATAGATGCCGCCCTGCGCCGCTGCGGCGCGAGTCATGTATTGGCCTTTCATGAACTCGGGCGTCCCGAATATCTTAGACGAATCCGTCAGCCTGGCAGCCTCGTCACGGATTTCCTTTTCCGTGGCAACCACCACCTCTTTCATCAACGCCACGATATCGGATGAAAGAGCCGTTCCCGGCCAAGTTACTCTTTCCTGGATACCGAGCTTGGCGAGGTTTTCCCGCTGTGCATCATCGCCCGGATAAGGGGGAGCGAACTGGAGCAGGAAGGCAGCAAGCGGCCAGTAGTTCGTGACCATCAACTCGTCCGAGACAGGCATCCAGTCGACCGGCGGCGGGGCGGTGGGGGCCGGCGTGCCGGCATAGACGGAAAGCGGCTGCGCCTTATAGCCGGCCTGAACCTCCTTTACCCTCTCAAGATCGTCGGGCGAGAAGAGCTGCGTCCTGACGATGCCCATGGCGAGCGTCGTCGGCATTTCGATCACGCGCTTGATGCCCTTCGGCATGTCGCCCTTCCAGCCGGGGCCGGCGATCAAAAAGTCGCCGCCGCCATTGCCGTCAACCCGCGTTCCCGGATAGTCGACATTATTGGTGTAGAGGTCGATGAGTTGCAGCGAATAGTAGCGGTCCTTCTCGATCGGCGGCATCGTCACCACGACGGGCTCAGTCCTCAGATCGAAGACGATGAAGGAATAGGGCGTATCGGAATTCGGCGTGATGATTGCCGTATCTTCAGGCGTGTAGACCCTGGCGATGCTGACCAGAGTGTTGAGTGGCCCCTTGTATTGGCTACCGCCCGGTTCCAGCGCGTATTGATACATGGTGAGGTAGTTCTTCACCATCGGATAGGTGTAGATATACGCTTCACGGGCGACCGCCCTGATGTCATCCTGCGCGAAAGCCGGAAGTGACGGCAGCACCATCAATGCGGTGGTGCCTTGCAAAAAAGTGCGACGTTTCATTTCACTTCCTCCAAAACGGGGAATTTCCAGCTTCCGTCGAGAATTTGCGTCTCGGGCCGATACAGGCGGACCATGTAGTTCCAGCTCTCGGGCGTCGGCAGACAGTTGGCGATCTTGCCGTCGCAGCCTCCGAACTGGATCGTGATCGAGCCATCCGTGCTCTTCTGCGCGGTTACGTCGTTCAGCGAGTAGGCATTCAACTCGTTCGGCGTGAAGAAGCCGTCCTTGTTGTAGACCGTGACCGACCAGAAATCTTTTACGGGAACATCCTTGACAGTCAGCCGATAGATGCTCCTGCCATCGTTCTTTTCCGGCGTCACGTTGAGATAGAGCGCTTCCTTGTCCGGGTTTCCTCCCCATCCGAGCGCTGCTCCGATCAGATGCCGGACCGGATCCACCTCATCGCGTGATCCGAACATCTTCGCTGTGTCCGGGAGCAGCGCGCCGAGATCCAGGAGCGCGCGGCGGGTCTTGTCCCGGCTTTTGCCGTCCCACTCGGGAATCTCGAAACGACCCTCTGCCGTCTGCTTGACCGTAACCGCATCCTGAAGCGCATGAACCTTCTTCATGTCTTCCGAGTTGTTGGGGTCAGCAAAAAAGCGGAAGGCAGCCACGACATAGCGGGTCCCTATGTCCTTGCGCGTCAAGGTGTACGAACCAGCGCCGTAATATACGCCATGGGCATAGTGGTCCTGGTCGATTATAAGAAGCGACACGAACCGGCTTCCGGTATCCGGCACGTTGATCGTCACCGGTCCTGCATCCAGATCGAACACGGCGGAAGAATAAAGTGTGTCGCGGTTCAGGCGGATGACCGTCTGCTTGTCAAGCGGCGCCATTTCCCGCGTATGGTCGAACTTGGCGAAGCCTCCGTTCGCAGCGATGCCGGAGAAGTAGAGGTCGCTCTCAGCGCGCACGAAGTTGTCGCTGTTGACGAGGATTGGATCGGCTGCAGCCGGCAACGCATGAAGCAGTGCCGCCGCCGCAATTGTCGAAAAGCTCAATCTTGCAAGAAACATGGAAGTCCTCCAAAGCTAGTTCTGTAAAGAAGCGGATTGATCGACGAACGGTCAGAAGCGCACGACCAGGCCGAGAATCGGGCCTTGCTGCACCACGTCGAAAACAAAACCGTCGTTGCTGTAATCGACGCCTAGTGCGCGATAGCCGGCGACGGCCGAGATCCTGTCATTGAACTGGTAGCCGATGCCGGCAGCGAGATCCCAGTCGAGGTCTGCCTGCCCGGCCCCCACCAATGCCCAGGCGCTGAGATAGAGATTGTCCGTCAGGAAGTACCGGCCGCGCACACCCGCCATCGCGTCGACCCAGGTGGCGCTGTCTTTGGCTGAAACGCCGCCCAGAAGACCGCCGGAAAACGAGATCTCCGTGCTCGCGTGCCAGACGCGCGCGCCGGCGACGACGTCGATGTTGCTGGGGCCATCCTGGAAGACGGCATAACCCGCACCGACAAGTCCAGCGAACGTCTCCGACGTGGCGTCGACCCGTTCTGCGACGATGCCGAGCGGCGTGGATGCCCCCGACGATACCTTGGTGTAGATGACATCGCCGAAGATGCTGAACCGATCGTAACGCGCTTCGCCAACCGCCATGAACCCGAAGTCGAGATCCTTCAGAATGTCGCCGAAATCGGATTCAAGATGAACGGCCGGCAGACCGAACTGCCCGACATCGCCAGAGATGCCGGCGCCCCAGAAATAAGGGCTCACCGCAAAGGTCCAGCCGTCACTTACAGCCGGCTTAGCCTCGGGGATGATAAACGGCTGCTGAAGGTCCGCAGCACTTGCGGCCGAACCCGCGGACGCACTGATCAGTACCATCGCCGTGAATATTCTATGGACTTTCATTGACTGGTCCCTCTGCCAACAAATATCAATCTCGATCCGGCCCCGCATTTATTTCGGGAACAGGAATGCGAGCGTGGTCCGCCCCCATTCCGGGCTGTCCGACGGTACGCCGGCGTAGTACCGTCCTCCGATCTGGGAGCTCATGGCCTGAAAACCCAAGGTGAAAATCTGGGAGACGCCGAAATTGACCGGAACAATCCGTTGTTCGTTGTTCCCGTCATGGTTGGCGTCGACGCTGAGGGAGACCGACCTTCCACCGCCGAAATTATGAGATGCGAAGGGCGGCAGGAGATTGACGCTGACGTCGGGCCGATCATTCGGTCCTGCGATCGACCAGATATGGTTGGCCAGTGCTCCGACCGTCCAAGGCCCCTGCTGAACAAGACCGACGGCTGTCGATCCAAGGCCAAATATTCCTGCTCCGAGGAAGTCGTCCGTGGCTGTCGGCAGTAAAGCAACGGGGCCAGCACCCCAGATCAGTCCGCCGGGTCCTGGACCCTTGGGCGAAAAGAAGAAGCTCGCATTGACGTCACCCAGACCCGAGACATCTGCGCCGGGCAGATAATCGCGGTAGCCGATGGGAATTATGGTGCGCGTAATCAGGTTCCAGTCTTCAGTCAGCTCGAGCGGCATGACCGGCTGGATATTCAACGTATAAGCAAAACCGTGGCCGTTGACGCCTGCGCCGAAATCGACGTTGTTTTGGAGCGGAACGCGGGTCAGATTTGCAGGTGGATTGGCCAGTTTCTGCGAACGGTCGTCCGCAGTTGCCTGCGCCGCGGCATTGCCGCAAGGGAAGCTGACGAATAGAAAAAAAAGGGAAATAAACGCGAGTTCACCGCCGCTGTACTTGCGATTCACGAAGGGTGAATGTCCCGACATTCCAGAATTCATCTTCCGCCCCAAAAGTTCTTTGGCATATTTTGGTCGGCGAGAATTGGTAGGAAGATCTCGCGAAGCTCAAAGGAGGTCCGCGCTATTTCCTGACTGTAATGGTGTGTCGCGATCTAAGCGGGCTTCGATTTCTTCTCTACAAATCAATGCTTGCGCCACACCATGACAATTCATCATCGACGGGCCCAGATTGCATATTCGCCGACATCAAATTGTCCGGATTCGGACATTCTTAGAAAATTCGGACAAGTATATCATCACCGGCATTCCCCGGCTGCTTTATTTTGCGACCGTGATGCAAGCGCGTATGTTCGAGTGCTTTGTAGCTGATCGGTGACATCTATTCTGTCCGGATCTTGGCAATGTGGAGGAAATCATGCTGGATCTGACGCGAAAGAAGGCGGAAGAAGTCATGGCCCAAGGCGCCTGGCTCGCGAGCATGAGCGAGACCTTTAGGACGGAGCTGCTGCGTAACGCGCATTTGCAAAAGTTCACTGCCAACCAGATCATATACCGATACGGCGATCCGGTCGGTGGCATGTATGGGCTAGTCGCCGGCTCCCTTACCATCAATTCAGCGCCACCTGACGCGACCCCCCGGCTGATCCATCTCGGGATGCCGGGTGCGTGGACAGGTGAAGGCCCCTTCTTGACCGGCCAGCCACGCAGGGTCGAGTTGAAGGCCCTTGGTGGCGCTTGGATGATGCATGTGCCACTCGACGCCCTTGAGCAGATGGCGGCACGCGATCCTGGCGTATCGCGTGCGATTGGAATGAACACTGTATTCACCGTTGATGTTCTGCTCCGCATCGTCCACGATTTGCAAAAGCGCGATGTGGGGCGCAGGATCGCATCGGTGCTTCAACGGGCTGGCTGGCTCGGCGACATGCCTATCGGCCTGTCTCAGAGCGATCTTGGCGTCATGGCGAATGCTTCACGGCAGCAGGTCAACATCGCAATGCAGCGTTTCGTTGCCGCTGGTTGGGTCGACTACACCTACCGATCCATCACCGTCGTCAATCCGCAGGCGCTGCGACAGTTCTCGGAAGGCGACGGTTCTGAATAATAGACCATGGAATAACGCTCGCTGGGGGAAACTTTGAACGTTGAATCTCAGACATTCAGGACACAAGCGGCACTCTTTCTAAGCTTGGCGGTCTTTACCACCGGGCAATCCTTCCTTCTTGTCGTCCTTCCTCCGCTGGGCCGGCGTCTGGGCTTCGCGGACCTCCATATCGGTGGCATACTCAGCCTGTCTGCTTTGCTGATAATGGTATCAGCACCTGCATGGGGCTACCTCAGTGAACGTGTCGGGCGCCGTCCAGTTCTGTTGACGGCTCTTGCTGGCGCGACGTTGGGCTCCATGGGATTTGGAGTAATCGTCTATTTTCGACTGTCAGGTGTTTTGAGCGTTTTCGTGGCGCTTATATTGATAGCCCTCGTCCGCGCAACTCAAACCTTGGTCACCAGCGGCATCTTGCCCGCAGCGCAAGCCTACATGGCCGACATTACCACTCCAGCGCAACGTGCAGGTGGCATGGGCACCCTCGGAGCAGCTATTGGCGTTGGCGCTATCGCCGGGGCAGCGCTCGCCTGGCGAGTTGCAGCAGGCAATCCGGCCCTGGCTTTCGCCGTCATCGCGATGCTGGCCGCCATTGCACTGTTGAGCATGCTCCTGGCCAAGGAACCTGTCCGCACGGCGTCAATGACGATTTCAGATGCCCGCCTGCCGCTTGGCCAGATATGGCCGTTCCTGGCGATCACGCTGGCGTCGATTTCTGCCTACAGCATCCTGCAACAGGTGACGGCGCTCCGCTTGCAGGATTCGCTAGGCTTCACGGTTGAGGAGTCGATCGCCCGCGGAGGCGCAGCGCTGATGGCGACGGCGCTTGCCATGATCGTGGTGCAGGCATGCGCGGTTCGCGTCTTCCGTTGGAAGGCCACTCGATTGCTGGGGGTCGGAGCGATCACGGCGGCCATTGCCATGTTGATCTGCACGTTTGTGACAACGTATTCAGGGATTTTCGCCACGTTGATCCTGCTCGGCATTGGTCTGGGCCTGATGTTGACCGGCAATCTCGCTTCGCTTAGCTTGCAGACCGGACGCGGCGCCCAAGGCAAGGTTGCTGGCGTCAACGTCCTGGCACAGGGCCTCGGACAGGCAATCGGGCCAATCGCCGGCGCGGGCCTTCACCGGATATCGCCACAGATCCCGTTTTTCGCGGCAACAACCTTGCTCGCGATGGCGTGTTTCGTTGCGGCTATCTCACGCAGATCTACCGCGACAAACTCGACAATATCTGCGGAATTTTCCTAGATGGACGTATGGAAATGTCAGCGACATCAACGGACTGTCATCAGCGCCAATAAAATTCTGCCGCGGACATGATTCGACGCCGAAGAGACTTTGCAACTGGCGCAATCATCGAATAGCTACCACTTGGAAGCATTAGAGAAGCGTACCGGTTGGAACCGTTGACGACGGCGAAGGGCTGCATGCGGTGTGATCGTCAGAGTCTTGATGGCCGCCACATACCAGCATACCATTCATACCCTCAGTATCCCCTTTAAGAGCAATCCTGAACACCATCGGCAAGTGCGACGGAGTGGAGGTCGCGGAACAAATACTTGACTTCAACAGTCTTGTTCAAGCAGGTCGTTCACGTTATAGGCGCAGCACCACAACTAAAAACTCCACTGATAGGAACATGAAAGTGTCTGCGTTCAGACCTCTTCTTGCCGCTGGCCTCGCAGCCGTGCTCGGTTTTGCCTTAACCGAAGCTTCAGCAACGCCGACGAAATATCCCCTGGTGCTCGACAATTGCGGTGCCCAGGTTACGATCAACAAGGCGCCGCAGCGGGCGATTGGACTTGGCCAGAACAGCGCCGAGATTATGCTGCTGCTCGGCCTGGAAGACAAAATGGCTGGCACGGCATTCTGGCCGAGCAAGGTTCTTCCGCAACTGGCCGCAGCCAATGCGAAGGTCAAGCTCCTGACTGTCGAATTCCCGACTTTCGAAGCGATTCTGGCCGAGAACCCGGATTTCGTCGCCGCAGCCCTCCCTAGCCTGCTCGGCCCGACCAGCAAGGTCGCAAAGCGCGAGGACTTCGACAAGGTCGGTGTGCCCAGCTACATCTCGCCCAGTACCTGCCTCAGCACCGAAAAGGCAAAAGATCAATATGGCAGCCGTGATCAGCTATGGAGCATGGACCTGCTCTATAAGGAGATCGACGAGCTGTCGCAGATCTTCGATGTCGCCGATCGCGGCCAGGATCTGATCGCCGACTTCAAGAAGCGCGAGGCGACCTTGCGCGCTGGCGTCTCGAAGGACGGGAAGAAACTCTCCTACGTCTTCTGGTTCTCCAGCCCGTCACCGACAGCCGACGCGTATCTCGGCGGCAAGAATGCCGCATCGGGCTTCATCGCCGATCTTCTCGGCGGCAAGAATGCGATCATGGCGGAAGCCGAATGGCCGACGCTTGGCTGGGAAAGCATCATTGCAGCCAATCCCGACGTCATCGTCATCGCCAGTCTCGACCGCAACCGCTGGGAACTCGACAAGCCAGAAGCCAAGATCAAGTTCCTGAACAGCGATCCCGCGGTCAGCCAGATGCCGGCCGTCCGGAACAATGCGATCGTCGTCATGGACGGTCAGGCTATGAACCCCACGATCCGCACGATATACGGTGCGGAGCAGGTGGCCGAACAGCTGAAGGCCCTCGGTCTGCTCAAGTGACTGCCTCTCACCGCCCTCTCCCGCAGGCTGCCGTCTTTGGTGCCCTCCTGCTGGCCTCCCTTGCGGCGATCGGATTTGTCGTAGGTGTCAGTGTCGGGATTGGCGACCTGCCGATCCCACTAGCCACGACGTTCGCCGCCGTCACCAACAGGCTGGGATGGACGGCGGTGGAACTGAACCGCATCCATGAGACCGTGATCTGGGATTATCGCCTCAGCCGCGCACTCGTTGCCGCCTTCTGTGGCGCGGGCTTGGCGCTTTCTGGCGCGATCATGCAGTCGCTGCTGCGCAATCCGCTCGCAGAACCCTATGTGCTGGGCATTTCCGCCGGCGCATCGACCGGGGCCGTCGCTATCGTCATCCTTGGCGTTGGCTCGGCGGCCGTCTCGTTGTCGGCGGGGGCCTTTGCTGGGGCGTTTGCCGCCTTCTTCTTCGTGGCCCTCCTGTCGAATGGAACCCGCGGGGGCGCCGACCGGACAATCCTTGCCGGCGTTGCCGCATCGCAGTTGTTCAACGCCGCTACGTCCTATGTCGTGACGACGTCTGGCAATGCTCAGCAGGCTCGCGACGTGATGTTCTGGTTGCTTGGCAGCTTCGGTGGCGTGCGGTGGCCGGAATTCATGCTGGTCTCGGTCATCGTCGGCCTCGGGCTTGTCGCTTGCCTTGCCTATGCCCGGGTTCTGGATGCCTTCGCCTTCGGCGACGAGGCTGCCGCTTCACTTGGCGTCGATGTCGGGCGGGCGCGCATTGTGCTCTTCGCCCTGACCGCGATGATGACGGCGACGATCGTCAGCATGGTCGGCTCGATCGGTTTTGTGGGATTGGTGGTGCCACATGCGGCACGCTTCGTCGTCGGGCCTCTCCATAGCCGGCTGCTTCCGGCCTGCGCCGTCGTGGGGGCTATCTTCATGGTGCTCGCCGACATAACCTCGCGCGCACTCGTCCCTCAGCAGATCCTGCCGGTCGGCGTCGTCACCGCACTCGTAGGCGTTCCCTTCTTTTCCGTCATTCTGTACCGGTTCCAGCGCGCATCATGAGCATCAGGACCCAAGACCTCGTGTGGAAGATAGGCAAGAAGATTATTCTCGATCGCGTTTCCTTCGAAGCACGGCCGGGAAGGATGCTCGGCCTGCTTGGCCCGAACGGGTCCGGTAAAACCTCGCTCCTGCGGCTTCTCGCCGGCCTGAAGCGGCCGCACTCCGGCGAGATCACGCTCGACGGGAAGGATATAGGCAGCATCGGTCGTCGCACGATCGCGCAACGCGTCGCCTTCGTCGAACAGCATGCGACGACCAACGCGAACCTCAGGGTCGTTGACGTAGTCAAACTCGGACGCTTTCCGCACCGCTCGATGTTTTCCGGCTGGACACTCGCTGACGACCAGGCTGTCGAGCAAGCGCTTGAATGCGCCGGTATGATCGATAAACGAAATGCCCCCTGGCAGAGCCTGTCCGGCGGCGAGAAGCAGCGCGCTCATATTGCCAGAGCTCTTGCACAGTCGCCAAAAGAGCTGATCCTCGATGAACCGACCAATCATCTCGACATCCAACACCAGATCAGCCTCATGCGGCTTGTCGCCGATCTACCAATTACCAGCATCATCGCTCTGCACGACCTCAATCACGCAGCGATGTTCTGCGACGAATTGATCGTCATGCAGCGCGGCAGGATCGTTGCGTCGGGCACACCCGACAAAGTCATGACCGAGACGGTCTTAAGGGACGTTTTCGCGGTAGATGCGCGTGTCGAGACCTCACCGCATCACGCACGGCCGCATATTCACTATCTTCCCTGAGCAGCCCACCCAAAGTATCAAGGTGAAAGAGATTGCGTCGCGTTCGCCGATCGTGCTGGAGGTGAGAACGAAACCCCGACAGCCTTGAAAGACAGCCAGGTTAATCGTGACTTATCTGCGGCGGCGCATTAAGTTGCTGCCTTCTTCGCCGCCGCACCCGGCTTCACCGGCACCGGCGATGAACTGCATCCCTTGCTCATCATCGCGGACTGAATTGCCTGGACTTTCCCCTTGGCAACCGCCACTTGCCCTTCCTTGTCACCGCCGAACGTCGAGGACATCGGGACGCCGAGGAGGAAAACGCCAAAGGCATCGCCTGTCGCGGCGTCGTGCTGTTGTTTGGATACACTTGTCAGAGCCGTTTGCTCCTTGATCATCTCCTGACCAAGCTGTTCGCATGACAAATTGGTATATGCCGCCATCGGAATGTCGGCCGGCACGATTGCGTCAGGCCTTTTTGCGCAGCCAGAAACCGCCAGCACAACCGCCAGCGGCATAATATAGATTTTCATGTAGTCCCCCATTCTACCCGCGGGGGGATAAAGCATAATTCAGCCAGAAGTGGAAGCGTCCACCGCAAGAGATGCACCAAAATACGCGTCATGGTTGATCGAAGCGCCTCTGCGAGCCACCCCGCCGGCTCCTCCGCCTTGCCTCCCACCAAAGCCGAATTTCCTTTAAAATTGCGGGCATCACGGGGATCGCTACGACCGCCAACATCAACCAATCCATCTTCGTCATCAAACCGGTCTCCAACGGAGGATTTAAACACTCTGGGAGGGTATGACCGAAATGACTGAGGGGGAGTTCCGGCCGCGAGAAAATCAGGGCGGCTTTATTCAAAACATTGATATATTTGCCTTTATCGCCAGGAGATATTGCCCTCAAGCACGCTCGACGTCCCCGGAAGCTCACGAGACCGGCTATTCCAGTTGCTCAGGCGCCAGGCACAAGCCATGGAACCTCCAGTAATAGTTGCATGAAGGTGACGTTTGTATCACTCTTGTGATCGCGACGGAGGGCTGCAGTGATGGATCAGAAAAAACCAAATCCCATTGACATTCATGTTGGATCACGGATCCGGCTCAGGCGCACGATGCTGAAGATCTCTCAAGAGAGACTGGCCGATGGACTGGGGATCACTTTTCAGCAGGTGCAGAAATACGAAAAGGGAAGCAATCGGGTCGGCGCCAGTCGCCTCCAGAACATTGCAACCTTATTGGATGTGCCCGTCAGCTATTTCTTCGCGGACGCCCCGAATGGTTCGCCGCTGGTCGACGGGAAACCCGTGATGCAAGAGGAAGACGCGGTGACCGCGTTCCTGATGAGCCGCGAGGGGATGGAGCTCAATATCGCCTTTCAAAGGGTGGCAAGTGCGAAGCTGCGCCAGAACATTGTTCAGCTGGTCAAATCGTTGGGGCGCCCCCAAGAACTGGATCGCGACCGCGCGGATTCAGACGCGACGCGTTGACGGATCGTTCCGGTGCTCCGGCTTGTAACTTTTGGCGGCCTTTGGCTTGCCGACGACGAACGAGGGACAGTCCCGCTACCGCAAAAGGCGTTGTTTGCCGTTGTCTATATGCTGGCCAGCCGTGAGTTCGAACTGCCTCGTGATCATCTCGCGAGACTGCTTTGGGCAGGCGACCAGGGTGCCGCGAAGATCAACCTCCGCAAGATGATCGAGCGTGTCCGCAAATGCGCCGCGGAGGGCTGGCCCATTCCTCTGGATTTCACGGCATCGACTGTACGCCTGTCGGCAGAAGCCATTGACCCGGACTTTTCCGTCTTTTCCGCTGATCTTGAACCGCTGCGGCGATTAACCGTGATATCGAAATTGATGAGGCATCAATTTCTAGACGAGGCGAACTTACCCGTCGGACTAAAGTCATGGGTTGGGAAGCAACAGTCGGCCCAGTGGGAGCACTTCAGGGTGGCGTTCTTCGATGCGCAAGCCGCGGCGGCATTCCGGTCGCATTGGGCCAGCGTCAAGGATAGTGCCAAACAACTACTTGAGCGCTATCCGGATGATACCGCTGTTCGCGAGGTGCTGCTTCGGGCGCATCGTCACGATGAGCGAACCGGATCCTTGACACGCGCTACACGCCAGACCGAATTCCAGTTGTCCGCAGAAGTTGCCGTCGCCCCTTCGACACTGATAGAACTTCCCCGGCTGGTTTTGCTTCCTCCCCAGGAAGCTCAGGAAAACTCCGCTTATCCCGCCCGGGCACTGATGGAAGACATCACGATAAGCCTGTGCGCCTTAAGGACGGTCGCGGTCGTTGCCCCTTATACGGCTGCCCGCATTCGGCAGGATGCGGACAAGATCACGCAGTTGGAGAGACATTCCATCTCCTATGTGATCGATACGAGCATCAGTGGCGAGGGTCTCTTTCTACAGATGATCTTCCTGCCATCCGACAGTGTATTGTGGGCAGAGCGTTTTCGCCTCAAACCCGGCTCACTTGCTTCACATCGCAAGCAAATTGCGCAGATGATCGTCAATGCAATCAGCAATCATCTTCAGCGCACCGAACCGGTGCTCGCCGACTTCCGCGCTCACCCCGACGTCTACCGTTCCTATCTTGCAGGCGCACAGCATCTCAACAGGTTCACACTCCCCGACCTGCGCCGGGCCAGAAATGCCTTCAGGGGAACGCTGAAAGCGCGCGCGGATTTCGCGCCAGCTTTGGCGGGCCTGTCGCGTACCTATTCCTGGGAATGGGTGTTGACGGCTCAAGGGGAGAGAGAACTGCTGGTTAAAGCAGAAGAGGTCGCCCAAAAGGCAATCGCACTTCAGCCGGAATTGGCATCGGCGCATCGAGAACTTGGGCTATCAAAGCTCTACCTTGGCGATGTCGACGGCAGTCTGGAGGCATTCGATCGGGCGGAAGGACTGAGCCCGCATCTCGCCGACGCAATCTGCGGGTACGCCGATGCCCTGGTTCATGCATCGAAGCCCGCCGACGGTTTGGCCAAGATCGGCAAGGCTATCCGTCTCAATCCCATCTGCCCTGACGACTACTTCTGGATTGCGGCCGGCGCCAGCTATTTCCTGGGCGAATTTCGTCAGGCGATCAGCTATATTGATCGAATGGGCGACTCCTCGTCGGCCCGCCGATTGCTTGCGGCAAGTTACGCGATGGCGGGTGATGCCGCAAAAGCGCGTATCCATCGGCGCAAGGCTCAGGCGCTCAATCCTCAGTTCGATCTCCACACATGGCTTTCCGTGCTTCCGGTGAAGGAGCAATGGCAAAAGGACCTTTATCGCGAGGGCTTACTTAAAGCTGGATTTTAACTTTAATACCAAACCTAAGGGGGTAAGAGATGGCAAGAGTGGTGATAATCGGACTGCCCGGAGACGATCAGCTCTATGTCGCGGACATCGACGCGGGAACCGTTCAGCCTATGCAGCCGCCGGCTTCCGGACCGCTGGCCTCGGCAAACGATCTTCGAAATGTCGGAGCGACGATCGTCAAGGACGTCAATCTGGCCGTTGCGGTCTCCTCTTCCGAACAGGCTTTCTCCGGCGTCTTCGACGGCTAGGTGGCAGGTGCGTCAGCAATGGAGCGCGCCTACCCTCCCGACGAGACCTATGAGCGGGTGCGTCCTTTTCTGAAGACGCTGGGAATCACCCGCATAGGCCGGCAGACCGGACTTGATCATATCGGCATTCCGGTCTGGTGTGCCTACACGCCGAACGCCAAGTCGATCGTTGTTGCCCAAGGCAAAGGGCTTACCGATGCCGACGCGAGAACATCGGCGGTCATGGAGGCGATCGAACGGGCTGTCGCGTGCGATCCGTTCCTGGCCCGCAACGATACATGCGCGTCAGCTCTATCGGATGCCGGCGAGCGGGTAGATCTCCTCGTTCCGCTGATCGCCAAAGGCCGGCCCCTTCCCCATCAGACCGACAACATGACATTTGCTCCGGGAGAGGATCTACTGAGCCATGGCCGGGTCTTCGTCCCGGTGGAAGCCGTGTCGCTTGACCGGACGCTGTCGAACTGCCGCTACTGGCAGTCTTCGGATGGCCTTGCATCGGGCAATACCCGTGACGAGGCGATTCTTCACGGTCTTCTTGAGCGTATCGAACGCGATGCCCATGTCTTGTGGCAGGTTCTTCCTGAACCGAAGCAGCACTTAAGATGTCTGGCACCTGACGCATTTGACGACGAGAATGTAAGCTCCCTTGCCACAAGGATCGAAGATGCAGGTGTCATGCTGCGCATGTTCGACATGACAAGCGATGTTGGCATACCGTGCATCGGTGCCTTTCTTGCGGCCAAAACCGCGCTCGCGTCCCCGGCGCCGCGTTATATTGACGTGACTTTCGGCTGCGGTGCCCATCCATCTCCCGAGCGGGCAGCCATTCGGGCCTTGACGGAAGCCGCGCAATCTCGTGTCACCTATATCAGCGGCGCGCGCGATGATGTGTTTCATGAGACATATCGACGATCGCTGCCGGAGCGGTTGCACAGGCTATTCGATGCCGATCCTATAGGCCGTCTGCCCTCGCCCGGCCCGCAGACGCTTCCAGGGATCCTGACGAGTTTGAAGGGGGCGGGTGTAACCCAAGCGGTCGCCGTACAGTTGAGCGCACCGGCATTGCCGTTTGCGGTCGTCAAGGTTCTGGTGCCTGGACTGGAAAATCCGCAGGGAGAGCGACGACAAAGATTTGGCAACAGGGCGATGGCAGCGTCGTTTACATCATGAAAGTCATCTTCGTCGGCCCAAGCCTTCCGGACGCAAGGCGTTTCGTTGCGGAGGATATGATCATAAGACCACCCGCGACGCAGGGCGATGTCCGGCTGGCTGTCGATGAGGGTGCACGAGCCATCGGATTGATCGATGGCGCTTTCGAATATGTTGCCCCCGTCTGGCACAAGGAAATCCTTTATGGCCTCTCGAAAGGTGTGGCGATCTTTGGGGCAGCAAGCATGGGCGCCTTGCGGGCCGCTGAGTGCCACACCTTCGGAATGACCGGCATTGGAGAAATCTTCAAAGCCTACGCCGCTGAAACTCTGGTCGACGATGCGGATGTCGCGCTGCTGCATGGACCGGAAGAGCTTGGATATGTTGCCATCACCATTCCCATGGTCAACGTGGACGCGACCCTCGCCCGATGTTGCGCGGACGGTCTTGTTTCGGATCGGGAGGCGCGGTGGCTCAAAGAAATCGCCCGTTCCTTGTTCTTCAAGGTCCGCAGTTGGAACACGATCGTGAGAAACTGCCCGCAAATCCGCAGCACTCGCACCGAAGAATTGTTGCGAATTCTGAACAATAACTATGTCGATCAGAAGAAGGCAGACGCCATAGCCTTGATTGAAGCTCTGCGTCGGAGTGATGGACGTTCGCCACCTCCGTCGTTCGTCTTCAACCAAACATCTCTTTGGAGTGATGGCTGACGTCATCAGCCATGCGTTGTGTCACGCTGATGTCACGCCCATCGCCCCCAAATCGTTTTATGCTGGGGCCTCAGTCGAGGTGTGATGCATGGAATGTCTGGATTTCGAAGGCGTTGACAGGAAAGCAGAACTCGTCGCTTTGGCGAGGCTGGTGATTTACGCGCGAGAGACCGCAAAGGGTCTCAAATCAATCGAGGTGGAGGCAGGGCTTTCCGTGACGCTCGAAGCGATCACCAGGGAGCTCACGGCCGACATGGATATAGACTTGGGGGCGATCGAGCGATCATCCAAGACGCCGGGCCAAACTTACCAATGATAGGAAAAGGTGCAGAATGGGGCGGCACGAAGGGCTCGACAAGCGGCATTGAAAGAGCCTGCCGAGCCCTCGCCGCAGTGGGGGTAACCGCTCGGGGGGCGGCCTGCGGCAGTGGAACTGTCACGGCCGTGGGCTTCGTCCAGTTCAGAGCGCAAATTAAGCGAGCTGTGGATAAATTTCTACCGCGGCGAGTAGATTCACTGGGCCAATCTCTCCAGCCGGGCAATCTCATCAGCGCACCGAATGAGCACGACAGCAAGCAGCTCCGGCGGAATCCTGTCAAGGTTGGCGAGGAGTTTCGGGAGATCAGCCGTAAGGTCGTGCGTCAACGGCACGACATTGGTGGAGATAGCCAACCGTTCGCGCTGATCGTCAATGGTTGTTGCTGCCCGTTCAATGAGACGCTGGGCTTCCAACCGAGACACCAGATGGATCTGGTTAGCCGCAGCAAAGAGTTCACGGACAAAGTCGGACGAAACTGGCATGAATGGAAGACTATCAGACGTAGCTTCGGTTGAGGAGCGTCGAACGGCCGTTAGGGTTTCAACGTTTTACAAGCAAGGGACCACCAGAGGCCGGCGAGTTCATCCTCAAGGCGCGCGCCTTGAGGGGACGTGAGATGGTGTTGTTGCCCCTTCCTGTCTAGCCGGGCCCCGGGGCATTCGCCAGCCCCGCGTTTGGGAATGGATTGAAGATCGCCGCTGCCCACGGTCACTCTACCGCAGCTCAACTTTTCCCCGCGGTGGATGCCAGGCGTATTCCTTTGATGGACATTGGATCATAGGAACGCTCGTGGAGGGTGGCCTCGGAGAAGCTATGCGACCGAACTTTTCGCAAGATACCTCATCAGAGTTTCAGCGCAGTTTGAGACTCATCCTTTTCGGATTGCTCGCCATTCTACTCTCGGTGATAGTATACGGCAGCGGTCTTGCAGCCAGGTCCCAGTGCATCGTCAAGGGCAAAGTAGCCAGCGAGAACGGCGAACGCTTCTATCACTCGCCATGGCAGCAACATTCTGAGCGGTTCCATTTCGATCCATGGCGTGCGGAACAAGGGTATTGCACGCCATCGGAGACTCACGCCGCGGGTTGGCGACCGGCAAATGCGTGAGTACCTATGCGCTTGATGCCGGCTGCCGCGTAGACCTCGACTTAGCGAAATACCCGCATCGATATGAGATGACGGGCCATGACGAACCCTGATCCGCCGTATCGTCGCCATCGCTTTCCTGCTGCGATCATCGCACGCAATGCGGATCTATTTACCCTTCCCTCTGAGCCTGCGGATGGTCGAGGAGTCTCTCCGTTCTGCACGAGGATTGTATTTTCCCCAGATATTCGACGTCATAGAGGTGCATCAAAAACCGGTTTTGCGATTCAACAGCGTATTGTTACTTCGGATTTGCCGAAATTTGAGGGAGTTTACGATGGCACAAACTGAAACTACCCGCCTGCAACATGCCCGGCGAACCGCACGCGACGTAAGCGATATGACGGATCGGGAGTGAGTGCAGCTTCAGCCTTTTCGGCCGATGCCCCGTCGCTAGTCGACGTTTCAAGGGCAGTGACGTCAGTTTTCGTGCTAATCCGGTAAAAACCAAGCCGGGGCCTGATTTCACTTGCCCATGCCGCATCACTCCATGACTGTGCTGCAAAAAGCCAACAAACCCTGGAAGACGCGCCTCCGAGAAAATTTTGTCGAATCAATGCGAATTCGCCACCGGCCATTCAGTGCCTCAGCGACCGGATTGGATCACTCAAAATCTGCTCCACCAGCACATGCACGCGGCGGAAAGCCGCTTTAGCGGCCTCGGCCATTTCCATTTCATCAGCATCGGAAAGATCGAGCGCGTTGAGGGCCGAAACAAAGGTACGCCAATGCAGACCACGCCCGCTCGGATGCGGCGCGAGGTGACGGGCGCCGAATTCCACCGACAGGTCGAGCCTTGCCGCCTCCTTCAGAAGGAAAGCCGCGCCGAGGTTGGAGCCCTCGGCAACGTAGAGCCAGCCAAGCGCAGCTGATACCGTCTGAAGCGGAGCCGTGACGCGCGAAACCGCCGGCATCGTGCCACGGATATCGGCGATATCCTGGCGGAGAAGCGAAAGCCGCGCACGGCTGGCAAGATCCGGTAGCAGTCGGTTGAGCCGCGGGTCGTTGTAGTGCGGATCGACATCTGCGTGGAAATGATGCTGGACGTCCAGGAACAGCGCATAGCGCTCACGGTCTTCAAATGGGTTCGCCGCTATGATGCGCTTGTCGAGGCGCTCATGCGTGGCGGCAGTAAGGGCCTTGAGGCGCTGGGCCCGACTCGGGGTTGCAGGGGTTTCAAGTTCGATCTGCATGGTTTTCCTTGTGTCTGGATTGTCAGAACTTGGCGGTCAGCATGGCCCGGATCGTCCGACCCGGCGCGGGGTTCCAGCCGTCGAGAGCGTCGATGTAATAACGGTCCGTCAGATTCTCGGCCTGGAGATCGAAGGTGAGGTTGTCGGTGATCTTATAGGTCGCGAAGGCATCGACGACCGTATAGGGCACCCACATGCCCGTATACATGCGCGCGCCCGGCGTGACCGGCGAGAGACGATCCCCGGCCTGGGTGGCGCGGATGCCGGCTGTCAACTTGTCATCGAAGAGCCGTGTGCCGATCGTCAGCCGCTTCATGATCTCGGGCGGCATGTGGTTCGCCGCATAGTCCATGTCGACCGTCGTGTCGGCGCAAGTGGAGGACGTGCGGCAGAACGCGTAGTCGGAATAGTAAGTGAGCATTCCCTCGACGAACAGGAATCCGACGTCATAGGACACGGATGCCTCGATGCCGGAGAAGCGCGCTTTCTTGAGGTTGTCGAAGGTAAAGACCGGCTGGCCGGGACCCGCATTCGACGACACGCGTGAGATGTAGTCGAAGTAGTTATTATCGAAATAGGCAAGCTTGATCCGTGCCGAATCGTCAGCCGTGAAAATCCCGTCCCGGCTATAGTTGATCCCGATCTCCCAGTTCTTGGCGATCTCCGGCTTCAGATAGGGGTTCTCGATGACATTACCGTCATTGCCCATCGTCTCACGCATGGTCGGCGGGCGCATGCCTTCCGCATAAAGCGCGTAGAGCTCAAACCCGTCGATGGGCTCGATGACCACGCTGATGGCGGGATTGAGGCGACCGCCGTCTCGCTCGCGCACGCCCGTTCGCGAGGTGACGCCGTCGTCTTCCAGCCGGTAATGGTCGTAACGCAGACCGGCATTGAACTTCAGCCAATCCGTTACCTGCCACTCACCTTGCGTAAAGGCGCTGGCGATCGCGCGACTGCCGACGCTCGGGTTCATCAGCACGCCGATGTCGGTCGCGTAGCCGCGGCTGCGGTAAGGCCGCGAATCGATATCTTCTACCAGGTAGGAGACACCATAATTGACGTTGAACTTGCCATGGGCGGTATCGAACGTGCTCGCGTTGGAAATGTCGCCACCATAGGTATGCGTCATGGCATAGCGCGGATCGTCGCCCGGTGGGCGGGTCTCCGGCGTGATCCACGGCGGCAGGTAGAATGCGAGGCCGGTCGAGATGTTGGTCTGGTCGACGATGCTCATCCAGGCATTGACCTTGAGGTCGACCATGTCGTTCGGATTGTAGCGGTAGCGGGCGGTGAAGGTGTCGGTGACCACATCGGAAAGGGCTGCCTGTCGGAAGGTCTGATCCTGAGTGAAGAGCAGCGATGGCAGCGCCTCGCCGAACGTGCTCTCATAGCGCACATAGCCGAGTTCGAGGCTCTGGTCGTCGTCGAGACGCAGCGTGCCCTTGGCCAGGAAGGACGTCGATTCGGCCGACGTATTGAACACCTCCTCGCCCGGCTTCGTATAGGAGAGCGGATAGTCGCGACCATTGAAATGGTAGGTCGTGGGACCGTCGGAACCGGCGAAATAGTTGCCGCGGTAGCGGCGTGCGGCGGCGATGATGAAATCGAAATTGTCCTGCACGGTGGCGAGCGCCACGCTGCCCGAACCGTTCTTGAAATCGAAGAAATCAGCGGGCTCCGTCTGCTGCATCATGGAGTTGATGGTGAAATCGGAGGTCGTGTTGTCCTGCGCGCCGATCCGGATGCGGCCGCCGTACCGTTTGCCGTCCTCGACAATGTCGGTGGCGCTCAGCGTGCGAATGCCGACAACGCCGCCGTTGACCCCGGCACCGGCTGCCCCGCCCGAAGGCCCCTTGGAAATGGCAACGCCGCCGATCAGGTCCGGATCGATGTAGGTGCGGTCGTCGACACCGGCGTAACCGCGCCAGGTCGTGGTCGTCTGCTGCGTGCCGTCGATCGCAACACGGACGCGGTTCTGCCCCTGCAGGCCGCGGATATTGACGTTGACTGCGCCGCCATTGTGGTTGTTGGCGGAAATGACGCCTGGTGTGTTCTTGAAGATATCGCCGGAGGTGGAACCGCGAAAACGCGCGATCTGCTCGGACGAGATATAGCTGGTCGAACCGGCCGTTTCATAGGGCTTGTCGGCGGGATTATCACCCCCATTGTGAAGCACGATCGGTGCGAGCGTCGTATCGCCGCCGCCGGGCGCCGCCGCACCCGCGCCCGCGGCCAGTG
Organism: Neorhizobium phenanthreniclasticum; assembly: GCF_040066075.1. Taxonomy (NCBI): domain Bacteria; kingdom Pseudomonadati; phylum Pseudomonadota; class Alphaproteobacteria; order Hyphomicrobiales; family Rhizobiaceae; genus Neorhizobium; species Neorhizobium phenanthreniclasticum. The sequence goes on along the minus strand of NZ_JBEAAL010000006.1, from coordinate 263,841 downwards.
TAACGGTGTTGCCGCTGCTGAACCGGTACGAGACGCCGGTGCCGGAAAGCAGTTTCGCCAGTGCTGCGGCAGGAGCCAGCGATCCGGTGGCGCCGCCCGTCACCTTTCCCGCCGTGATCTCGCTGCGATAGATAAGGCGCAGGTCGGTCTGACGCCCGAGGGCGAGAAGTGCTGTCTCTAGTGACCCGGCGGGAATGGAGACGGCCATCGCCTGCGACGGCATGCTTGGCGGCACAGCCTGTTGCGCGACTGCTGGCAGTATGCCGCCAAGCAAGGATACACCGGCAAGCGCAACCGTGACAGGCCGCCACAATATCGACCCAGCCGGACCAATTTTGACTAAACTCATTTCCACCCCCTGCACTCAAAGCAACATCCGCTCTCACCGCGGTCCTGATGCCTACGAGCAAAGGAAGGCCTCGCCTCCTGAGGTCGATTCTCAAAAAAATGATTTTTCTACTCAGATTTTTTCTGACAGGCGCTCTAGTCAGCGCGAACGCACGAGCGTGACCCAGCCCGCAAGCCGCGTGATACGGATCGGCAGGCTCTGCTCCAGTACCCGAAGGACCTGGTCGATATTGCCCGCGCCGAACACGCCGCTGACCCTAAGTCCCGACGCCCGGTCATCGAGCACGACGATGCGGCCACGGTGATAACGGTCGAGTTCGGCCAGCACCTCGCCGAGCGGCTGCCCGGAGAAGACGAGCTTTCCGCTGCGCCAGCTCGTCAGGCCGGCGACATCGCCGGTGCGCGTCCTCAGGCGGCCATGGTCGTCGAGCTCGGCCATGCCGCCCGCCTCCAGCACTGCGCGCTGCGATCCGAAAGTGACCGCCACATGCCCCTCTTCGACCATTACTTCGTCATGCCTGCCGACCTTGACTGCATAGTGAGTGCCAAGCGCGATCGCCTCGGTTCGCTCACCACTAACGACGAAGGGCCGCGCCGGATTCGGCGCCACATCGAAAAAGGCCTCGCCTCGCAGGAGAATGATTTGCCGCCGCGCCTGGTCATATTTCACCTGGATGGCGCTATCGGTATTGAGGGTGACAATCGATCCGTCGTCAAGAGCGAACCGCCCGATCATACCCACCGGAGTATGGAAGTCGGAACGATACCGGTCGATGACACCGGTTTCATCGGCCATGTAGCCAAGACAGCCCAAAAAAAGGAGCCCGGCGACGCCCGCGCCCGCAACGCGCCTGCCGCGATGGGGAGCGACGGATTTCGGCACCTGAGCGAGATCGCGCCAGAGGATGCTCATTTCTTTGAAGGCGGCTGCATGAGCCAGATCTTTCGCCTTCCAGTGCGCGAAACGCCGGCGATCTTCGTCCGTCGCGTCGCGCGAACTCAACCGGGCGACCCAGCCAGCCGCCTCTTCGGCAATAGTCTTCTCCCGTTCCTCGTCCGACATATCAGCCATGCACGCCCTTCTGGCAAGCCGGCAGAGCTGCCTGACGGGCCTGACGGCACGCCATCAGCGCGCGGATGATATGTTTTTCGACCATGTTTCGGGAGACGCCGAGCTTTTCGGCGATCTCGCCATTGGAGAGCCCCTCCAGTCGGCTCAGCACGAAAACGACGCGGCACTTCGGCGGCAGCGCCAGGATCGTCTCGATCAATAAGGCCAGTTGCTGGCGCGCAGCGACCACCCGCTCGGGGCTTGGCGCATCATCGGCAACTTGTGTCTGGTCTAAGTCTTCGCTGAATAGCGCACTGTCGCGCATCAACCGCGCGGTGACACCGTGGGCGACGGACTTCGCCACCTGGAAGAGGTAGGCATGCGGATTGCGCAGGTCCTCCTTTGGCGCTGCCGTTAGCAGCCGCAGAAACGTCTCCTGTGTCGCATCCGCTGCATCCTCCCTGTTGCGCAGGCGCCGTAGAAAGAACCGCCGCAACCTACCCTCCTCAGTCTGCTGCAACTGCTCGACAAGACTGATATCCAAACCTCAAACCCCAAGGCGGCACGAAAAAATTGATTGGAACTGCGCTTAGTTCCCCTCAAAAAGTAATTCAATGTCAATGATTTGGAATGAATCAAAGCTAACGCAAGAAAGATGATTTTAATAGTCATCTTTTTGTGCAAAATCAGCAGGTTGTCCGCTCAGCCAGCCAATAGGCGGGCAAATGTCGCTTCCTTCAATATGCAAGTGCCGTTGCATATTGGCAACGTTTCGCTCCGGCGCGAAGAATGTCTCATGTCATCTACCAATGGGTTGAAACCGGCATTTACGAAGTCGCGGGCCAGTTCGATGCCCTGCGCCTGTGACCGCGTGGAATGGTGAACTCCGGGGCCGTTTGCGATTGCTCCAAGGCTCGGGCGCATCCTCGCTTCACGGCATGATTGACGCTGTCACCAACATTAATGTTAAGACTCCTTTAGGCAGCTATTCCCATTGTCGGATTCATTTCTTTTAGAGGCTCGGCGGCAGCGCGCATGCGCAAATTCATTGACTGGTTTTCGAGGCGCGGCGCTGAGAGCCCCAGCTCCCCCAAACGCCGCCGGATCGACCTCGGTTCGACTTCGCCCAGCTATCCGATCTATGTCATCGGCGACGTTCACGGCTGCGTCGACGAGCTGAAGGCGGCCGAAACGCGGATCGCAGCGGATATGAAGGCAACGAAACGCACCGGGCTCGTCATCCTGCTTGGCGATTATGTCGATCGGGGGCCAAGCTCGCGCCATGTCCTTGAACATCTCATCAGGCCCAGCGAACTCGGCCTGAAAAGGCTCCCGCTATGTGGCAATCACGACGACATCTTCGCCAAATTCCTCAAGGAGCCGGAGCTCTATTCGGAATGGCTGAGGCTGGGGGGAGAACAGACCCTGATCTCCTATGGGATCGATCTTCATCACCTGACTGCCCGCGCACGAGGCCGCAGCGCGAAACTGAGCGACCACTTGGTGGAAGCAGTTCCGGCATCGCATAGGCAATTTCTAGCCGACCTGCCGGTCTGCCTGGGAATCGGCGAACTGCTTTTCGTTCACGCCGGAATAAGGCCCGGCATCCCGCTCCACGAACAGCATGACGAGGATATGCTCTGGATCCGTGAACCGTTCCTCACAGAAGGGCCTCGGCTTCCGCTTCTCGTCATCCATGGTCACACACCAAAACCTGATCTCGATCTCGGGCCGGGGCGGATCGGCATCGACACCGGCGCCTATTACACCGGCAAGCTCACCATCCTGAAAATAGACGAAGGGCGCGCCACGGTGCTCTGAGCAATGGCGGGCCCTATGCCGGTTTTCGCCGATACCACCACGTCACAAGCGGCTTGACGAGCGAGCCGAAGAGGCCGAGACCGGTGATCGAAAAGCCGAAGTAAAGCCTCGGCGTTCCCCGGTCGATCGCTCGCACGATGCGCCTCGCGACGTCCTTTGCGGGCCAGGGCGAAGCCTTGCCTATGAGGGCCTGCGCCTCAGGCGGACGTTTTTCCAGTTCCCGTTCGAGCTGCGGCGTGAACGTATCGGGGGGAAAGCAGATCGCGATACCGACGCCCGATCCGGAGGCTTCCATGGCAAGCGCCTCGGCAAAACCCGTCAGCGCCGATTTGGAGGCGCAATAGGCCGTGTAGCCGTAGATGCCGATGAGACCCGCGCCGGAGGACACGATCATGATGCGGCCGCGGCCGCACGCCTTCATGCCCGGATAGACGGCCCGGACGGCATTGGCCACACCGAGGAGATTGGTCGTCACCTGTTCGGCGAAGGTGCTGCCCGAGAGCTTTTCGAAGACCTCAGGTTCAACGACACCCGCTGCCGCGACCAGGATGTCGCAGGGTCCGAAATCGGTCTCCGCCGCTGCAATCGCGGCGGAAAGTGCGGCATCGCAACCGACGTCGGTCGCGACGACACGGATATCCGCCTGCACGTCTCCCGGCAGGAGAAGGTCCCGGCGGGCCTCCTCCAGCTTTGCAGGATCGCGGGCGATAAGCGTCAGCCGCGCACCGCGGGCCGCATAAAGCCTTGCGACCTCCAGACCGATCCCACTCGATCCGCCGGTGACGATGACATGCATTTGATCCCGCTCGTCCGGAATTGGCGTTAGGTTCAGGATTTGCCGGCCGCCTGCAGCAACGGCGCAAGCTGCATCACCTTGTCCATGTCCAGTGAGGCTAGGCCGAAATTGCGATCCTGTAAATCTTTGAGCTTGCGGGCCGTGACCTCCACGGAATGACGGATCTGCTCTTCCGTATGGTTGCAGGTGATGAAAAAACGCAGCCTCGCCATACCTTCCGGCACCGCCGGATGGATGATCGGCAGGACGTTGATTCCCTCATCCAGCAGATCGTTGGAAAGCTGCACGGCGCGCAGCGAATCGCCCACGATCACCGGCACAACGGAAAAGCCGACGCTCAGGCCCGTGTCGAGGCCCGCCGCCCTGGCGCATTCGAGGAAGAGCGCGCCGTTGCGGTGCAGCCTTTCGGTCCGCTCCGGCTCGCTGCGCAGTATATCGAGGCCCGAACGCGCCGCGGCCGCCAGGACGGGCGCCAGGCCGACGCTGTAGACGAACCCACCGGCCTCCGCCTTCAGGATATCGACAAGAGCCTGGGAGCCGGCGATATAACCGCCGCAGCTCGAGGTCGTCTTGGAAAGCGTTCCCATCCAGATGTCGACATCGCTCGGGTCGACGCCGAAATGCTCGAACGTGCCGCGACCGCTCTTGCCCAGCACGCCGAGCGCATGGGCCTCGTCCAGCATCAGCCAGAAGCCGTAGCGAGAGCGCAGTTCCAGAAGCGCCGGCAGGTCGGCGATATCGCCGTCCATGGAGTAGACGCCTTCGACGATCACCAATATCCGCCGGAAATCGGCAGACAGCGTCCGCAAGACTGATTCCAGATTGGCGATATCGTTATGCCGGAAAAGCCGCCGGGTCGCCCCGGACTGCTTGATGCCCGCAAGCGCGCTGTTGTGGATGAACTCGTCATGGATGACGAGATCCTGCGGTCCCATGAGACAGCTTATCGCAGCAACATTGGTAAGATATCCGCTGACGAAGCAGACGGCGGCATCGACGCCGTAGACCGAAGCCAGGTCCTGTTCGAGTTCGGTATGAACCGGCCGTTCACCGGCGACGAGCCGGCTCGCCGAAGCGGAAATGCCGAACCGGTCGATCGCCGCCTTCGCCCTCTCCTTCGTTTGTGGATCGGTATTGGTCGCGAGATAGTCATAGGAGGCGAAGTTGATGAACTGCCGCCCGCCCATGGCCGTCGTCGCACCGGCCGCCCCGTCGTGGGAGCGGTAGAAGGGATTGGCAACCCCCGTCAGGTCGCCGGCCATGCGCTGAAGCTGGACACGCTGATATTCCGGCAATTCATCGAAACGCAGGGCCTGGCGTACCGGAGGCTGAGACTGCCGGCTGAGCCGCGCGGCCCGGTTGCGCCCGGACGATTCGCTTGCCTGACGCATCTTGTCCAACAGACCGCGTTTTCCCTCAACGCCGAGCCCTGAGGAAATTTCGTCGTCCGGACCTTCGTTCTTCACTGCGTCGCTGCTTTCTGCTCTCGGGAAACCGAATGGCTCTTCACAAGCCTGTCGACCACCTCGCTCTGGGCGGGGGCCGAATCCTCGGTCTCATCGTTGTGCTTCGACACGCGCTCACGCAGGCGCGTGACGACATCGCCGACGGTCGTATCGTCGCCGACGCCGCTTAAAGGAATATCGAATCCTGTCTTCTGTTGGAAGCCCATGCCGAGTTCCATCGCCATCAGGCTGTCGAGACCGATCTCCTTCAGGACCTTTTCCGGCGTGATGGTATCTTCCGCCACGCGCAGGATCGCGGCGATCTCGGCGGCCACCAGATTGTGAAGGATCTGCTGCGCCTCCTCAGCCGATTTGCCGTGGATCATTTCCTCCAGATCGATCGTATCACCGTCGGCCACGGCGCTGTTGCTGCCGGCCTGGCGGATGATCGTCTCGAAGATCGCGCCCCTGGCGATCGGCAGCATGCGAACAGCGCTCCAATCGACTTCCGCGATCATCACAGCGGCCGCATCGATGCTGCCGGTATCGGCGACCATGTAACGCTCGACCTGTTCCAATGCTTCGCGCGCCTTCATCGCCGTCTTGCCGATGCGCTTGGCAAGTATCTCGTTGACTTCGGCGTTGCGGGCAAGGAAGCCCGTGTCGGCGATCGCACCGAAGCCGACCGCCAACGCCGGAAAGCCGGCGGCACGGCGCGCGCGGGCCAGGCCTTCGAGGTAACCATTGGCGATGACATAGTTCGCCTGGCCCGGATTGCCGATCATCGTGGTAGCGGACGAGAAGAGCAGGAAGAGTTCGAGATCGTCCCCGGCGGTCAGGCGGTGCAGCACCTCGGCTCCCCTCACCTTCACATCCACGACCGGCTTGTTGCGCTCGGGCGTCAGGTTGGCGAGAAGCGCGTCGTCGAGCACCATCGCGGCGTGGACGATGCCCTTCACGGGACCTTCGGACCGCAGGAGTTCCAGAAGCGAAGCAGTCGCGGCCTCGTCGGTAATGTCGCAGGCGTGCACGGTCGCATTGACGCCCTTCTTCTGCCATGCGGCGATTGCCGCCTGCGTCTCGGCGTCCGCGACCCCGCGGCGCGAGCAGAGCGCGATACGGAGCGCACCCTTTGCGACCAGCCAATCCGCAGCCACGAGGCCGAACCCACCGATGCCGCCGGCGACGAGGAAGACGCCGTCGCCCGAGAAGCGCAGCGGCTTGCCCGGCGCGGCGAGAACCTTGTCCCTGCCGATTGCCGGCGGCCGGACCACGATCTTGCCGATATGACCGGCATTCTGCATCAGGCGGAAGGCGCTGCCGATCTCGTCATGGGCGAAAGCGCGATAGGGCAGCGGCGTCAGCTTGCCGTCGGCAAACAGGCGCCCGATCTCGGCAAAAATCTTGCCGGTGACCTTCGGCAAATTGACCAGAAGCTGGTCCGCATCGATGCCGAAATAGCTGATATTGCGGCGGAAGGGTCTGAGCCCGATCTTGCGGTCGGAATAATAGTCGCGCTTGCCGAGTTCGAGGAAGCGACCGAACGGCTTCACCAGTTCGATGCTGCGTTCCATGGCCTCCGAAAAGAGCGAGTTGAGCACCAGGTCAACGCCCTCGCCATTGGTGACGCCGCGCACGCGGGAAACGAAGTCGAGCGATCGCGAATCGAAGATATGATCGGCGCCCAGCGCTTCGAGGAATCGGCGTTTCTCGACGGTGCCGGCAGTGGCGATGACGGTCGCCCCCTTCAGCTTGGCGATCTGCAGCGCCGCAAGGCCAACGCCGCCGGCGGCGCCATGAATGAGGATCGTCTCACCCCTCTCGATATGGCCGAGATGGACCATGGCGTAATAGGCCGTCAGGAAGGTGACCGGCACTGTTGCAGCGGCGCAGAAGCCCATCCGGTCCGGGAATTTCGTGACACCGTCGCGGCGGACCCGGACATGGGTCGAGAAGGCAGCCGGCGCAATCCCCATGACCCGGTCGCCCGGGGCAAGATCGGTCACCGCCGAGCCCACTTCAACGACGCGTCCGGCCAGTTCCATGCCGATCGTCGCGCCGGCGAAGCCGTCTTCCAGCGCCTCTTCCGGCAGGAGGCCCATGGCCCACATCACGTCGCGGAAGTTGAGGCCGGTCGCCTCGACCGCAATCACCACCTCGTGCTTGTCCGGTACCGGAAGATCGCATGCCTCCCAGGCGATGCTGTCGACGCGGCCCCCAACGAACTGACGGATGGTCGCCGCCGGATAATCGGAACGCATGACGTCGGAAGACGGGAACGGGCCGGCAGCGGCGCGGACTTCCCGAACGCGGTCATCCACCATCATCCATTCGCGATTGGTCGTGGATGCAGCAAATATCTCAGCGGGAAGTGACGATGCGGTGATCTCGTCGGTTTCGGTGTCCAGCAGGTGGACATCGAAGGCGTCGTATTCGTTCTGCAGAACGCGGGCGAACGTCCACAAGCCGGCATTGGCCCCGTCCGTCCTGTCGCCGGCAAGCGGCGAACCGCCCGGTGCGACGATCAGAAGCGTCGGCCTGACAGCCGCCGTCCCGATATTGCGGGGATATGTCGACAGCGTTTCCGCCAGAAGACCCAGCCTGCGCAAGCGGTCCTGCGCAAGCGCCGAGGCGTCGCGAGGCCCCGTGCGCTCCGCAACATAGACCAGCCGGAGCGTCTGGCCTTCCAGGCGCGCGAAGGCATCGGCAAGCGCGGCCTCGTCGGCGTCGATATCGACGGCCTCGATCGCGTCGGCGGCGGCGATCCTGCGATCGGCTTCGGAAAGCATGAGGATCGGAGTGGCGGCTTCGTTTGCGACATCTTCCCGCGGCAATGCTGCCGATGTCGCCGTCGCCAGGATAAGCGCGCCTTCCGGGTAGGCCCGTTCCTCTGCATGCGGCCTTTCGAAGCCGAGGGTGGCGATCAGGTCTTCCACCTGACGCGAAGCCCCAAGCCGGCCGATCGGGAATTCCGAAGACTGGCTGCTTTCGAACCAGCCTTCCGATTGGCCGAATGCGAAGTCGTTGAAGGCGGACGGCGCATGGTCGGCAAACAACAAGCCAGCGCCTTTCGCGGACGCCAGCCGGATCGCCGCACGGATTTCCTCATCGCTCGCCAGAAGCCTCTGGCTCTCTGTGCCCGCAGCAATCACCAGGTCGACAGCCGGCTGTTCGCCAAGCTTCTCGATCTCGGGAAGAACGACATGCACGTCATGTTCGAAGGCGATTTCGAGGGTCCGGCGCACGCCTTCGCGAGGCTCGGCGATGATCAGCATCGCCCCCTTTTCCGCAGCAATCGCCGCCAGGCGGCGACTGAACGCCACGGAGGTCGTTCCGGCTTCCAGGATGGAGCGAACCGCGTCATTCCGTTCGGCAAGAGCCGCTTCAACCGCTTCGACCACGGCGGAAAGGCGTCGTTCAGCGAGCGGCGAATGCACCAGCACGTGGTCGAGCATCGCCTCGCTGGTCGTCTCTGCCTTTGCGACGCTTTCATCGCTACCGCGCAGAGAGGCGATGGAGAGACGTGCGAGCGCATCCCGATAGGCGTTGTTGACAAGCACCGCTTCCGCGACGCGGCCGGCATCTTCGCGATAGATCTCCTGCAGGATCTCGCTCACCGGCGGCAGGGTGAATTCCCGCGGGATATGCCATTCGCCTTCATCCGCCGTGGCAATGCCCGCGTCTTCCAGAACGAACAGGCAATTGGTCAGGAAGGAGCGGAACTCCGCATCTCCCGGCAGACGGCGAGTGGAAATAACGCCTCTGTTGTCCGCGAGCATGGCCGCGATCTCGTGACAGGCCCGGTAAATGGCCGCATCCAGAAGCAGCGTCGCATTGTTGGACGACTGGCCCCGTGCCGACCCGAACACGGTGGCGAGGCCGGGCCGGTCTCCGCTTTCCGATGCGAACAGCGTCGACGGAACGGACTCATAGTGAAACGCGACAGAGGCCAAGGTGTGATGACGGCGGAGCGACGTGCGGCGGAAACGGCAATCGTCGAAGGTTGCGACGACGTTTCCTTCCGCGTCGAACATCCAGAACCGGACCTTGAGGGAAAATCCGCTGAACCGCTCGATCTCGATCATTGCCCTGGTGATCGGACTGCCCTTGCCGACAACACAGATCGAGCCGAAGCGCACCGGAATGTAGGGCGCGCCCGCCTCATTGCCGGAAAGCTGATCGAATAGAGCAACCAGGCCATGGAAAGCGGCATCGACCGAGAACGGGTTCAGATTGTATTCGACGAAGGGGTGGGCCGGCGCCTCCGCCGGCTTCAGGTCCACCTCGACAAAGGTGCGGCCATAGGCCGTCGCCCTGGAGAGAAGCTGGAAGCGAGGGCCATACTGGAGACCGAAACGCTCAGCCGTCTCATAGGCTTCGCCGGAGGTCACGACCGTACCCTGTCCGCCTTGCGGCAGTTCCATCGGCACGCCGTTCTCGCCGTCGACGGGGCGGCGCGTGCGTGCGACCGCATGCACCGTCCAATCGTCACTGCTCAACCGCTCGCGCGAACGGATCTCGATATAACCGGTCTCCGGCGACAACATGGTCGACAGTTCGGCCACCCGGTCCTGTCGCAGTTCCAGCGGCCGGACGATCTCCAGATTGGAGATTTCGACTTCGTCTGTGCCGTGATAGCGCTGTGCCGCCGTGACGGCGATCTCGATAAAACCGCTGCCCGGCAGGATGGCGCGCGAATCCACCACATGCTCGGCAAGGTCCGGGAAAAGCCGCGCATCGATATGATTCTTCCAATGCGGAGCATTGGGGTCGCTCCGCCAGCCGAGCAGCGTGTAGGGTTTTCTGTTGTTGCGCCCGAAAACGTCGATTTCGTCGGTTGTCGGCGGGCTTTTCAGCTCGATTGGCTCGAACGGCAGGCTCGGCAGATCGACGGAGGCGTTGCGCTTGCCGCTGTGGCGTGACAGGAGCGGCGAAGCACCGTGGGCGACCGCGCGCGCGAAGGATTGCGCGACCGGGTCCCGGCCCGGCATCGGCGCCTCGCGCTGCAGCGTCGCGGTGACGACGGCCTGGACGGACTGATGCTTGGCGATATCGCTCAGATAGTTCGACAGGATCGGGCGCGGCGAAATCTCGATGAAGAGGTTGCAGCCCATCTCCATCGCCACCTGGGCGGCCGCCTTGAACAGAACCGGTTCGCGGACATTGTGCCACCAGTATTCGGCATCCAGCCCGCGACCATCCTGAATTTCACCGGTCACAGTCGAGATATAGGCGCAGGTCCCCGTTTCCGGCTCGATCTGCGGCAGGTCGGCGAGGAAAGCGTCCCTGGCCTCATCGATGATCGGATGATGGAACGGATAGTTGATGTCGAGGACGTGGGCGACGATCTGCGCCTTGCGGGCCGCATCGCGGAATGCATGGATCTCTTCGGTCGGACCGGAAATCGTTACCGAATTCGGCGCATTGATCGCCGCAATGCAAATATTGTCGAGGCCCTGCGATTTCGCAAAGGCGCGTGCGGCCTCCTCGTTCAGGACGACCGCCGCCATCTTGCCCTGGCCGGCGAAAATATCCTGATACTTGGAGCGCTTGGCAACGATCGCGACCGCCTCGGCAGCGGTCAGGGCCTTGGCCGCATAAGCAGCTGCAATCTCGCCCACAGAGTGACCGAAAACCGCGTCCGGTCGAACGCCGAGCGCGACCAGGCAATCCGAGAGCGCGGCCTGGACCGCGAACAGCATGGGCTGGGCGATCTTGGTATCGCCAAGTCGAAGCGCAAGATCCGACGCATCGAGGAGGTCGGTGAGCTTTTCCCCGAGGTGATATTCGAAGAGAGCGCTGAAGGATTGGAAACACTGCCGGAAATGCCGGCTTTCCCGGTAAGCCTCGACGCCCATCCCCGCCCATTGAGCACCATTGCCGGAAAAGACGAAGGCGATTTTCGCGCTCTGGGCCGGCGCCTCGCCGCGCTCACCCTGTGAGGCCTCGCCAGCAAGGTGAGCCTCGATCGCCGTCAGCACGCCTTCGCTGTCCCTGGCCTCGACGGCGAAGCGATGGCGCAGGATCTCCCTGTTGGCGGCCGTGGCGCTGATGATGCGGCGCGCCTGCTCGGGCTTGGACATGGAAAGACACGTCTTGTAGTCTTCGAGGAGCCTCGACAGCGCCGAAACGGTGTGGGCGCTCGCGACAAACAAAGAGCCTTCCGTTTTCGGCGAATCGAGAGGCGCCGGCCGCTCCGGATCGCTGATCACGACATGCGCATTTGTTCCGCCGAAACCGAACGAATTGACACCGGCGAAGCGGGCCTCCTTGGCCGGCAGCAGTTTCACCGCTGACGTGTTGACCCGCACGTTCAGGCTATCGAAATCGATGTCCTCGTTGACCTTTTCGATATGCAGCGAGGCCGGCAGGAAATTTTCCTCAAGCGCGATCATCGCCTTCAGAAGGCCGAACAGGCCGGATGCCGGCTCGGTATGGCCGATATTCGTTTTGATCGACCCGATCGGAACCGGTGCACGGCGGTTTTGCCCGATCACCGTACCGATCGCCCAGACTTCAGCCGGGTCGCCAACACGCGTGCCCGTGCCATGGCCTTCGATAAAGGCGAGACGGTTCACATCGATCGCATTGTTCTCGTAGATCGAATGCAGGAGCGCTGCCTGGGCTTCACGGGACGGCAGGCTGATAAAGTTCGTGCGGCCGGAGGAATTGACGGCAACCGCATGCAGACGCGCATAACTGCGATCCTGTTCACGCCGCGCCCTGTCGGACCGGCGCAGTACGATCGCGACACCACCTTCCGACCGTACATAACCATGACCATTGGTGTCGTAGGCACGGCAGAGCCCTTCCGGCGACAGCATGCGCGCCTGGGCAAAGCCCACGAAGGACAGCGGGTGGACGAGCAGATTGACGCCGCCGACGATGGCCGTATCGATCTCCCCCTTTTCAAGGGCAGCGGCGGCCTGATCGAGAGCAACGAGCGAGGAGGAACAGGCCGTGTCGATCGTCATGCTCGGCCCCTTGAGACCGAAGACATGCGAGATGCGGTTGGAGACGATCGACAGCGTATTGCCGGTCATGAAATACGGACTGCCGGAGGCAGGATCTTCCGAGATCAGGTTGCCGGCTTCCAGGCTGGAAGCCCCGATATAGACGCCGACACGCTCTTCCGAGAGCTTGCTCCAGGGCAGGTTCGCGTCTTCCAGCGCCTGCCAGACCAGGTTGAGAAGAACACGCTGCTGCGGGTCCATCTGCATCGCTTCGCGTTGCGACAGACCAAAAACTGCCGGATCGAAGGCGTAGATATCGTCGAGAACGCCGGCGGCAAAGGTATAGGTCTTTCCGAGAACGCCCTGGGCCGGGTGCCAGTAGCGGGCACATTCCCAACGATCATCGGGAATCCGAGTGATTGTGCAGCGCCCCTCACTCAGAACCTTCTGTAGCTCCTGTACAGAATTTGCGCCTGGGGCAACGCAGGCCCTGCCGATGATTTCGATCGTCATGGTCACTCGGTGTTCGTCACATTTACCGTGGCAAAGCAGTCGCGCCATCTCGCCAGATGACTCTAACAACACACTTATTAAGGGTTGTCACGAAAAAAACTGCATATATTCAACCTTTCGCATAAAACGGGCTTCGCCTGTTCATACGCCATTCGCACAACAAAAATTCACATCCTGCATCAAAAGCTCGACGAATCCTGTCCGTGACTGGATGGATCCGAAAAATTATTCCACTCACTCTAGGCTGTGGACAGCCTAGTCACTGATCCGCTCGAGATTGTAGGCGACTCCTGCCCCTTGCGATGCAATACCGATCGGTGCGCCGATGAGCGCCAGGAATTTCCGCAGGTCGACGGAAGTATGGCGGGAAGCATAGATCACGTCACGGTTCTTAACCGGGAAGGTCTGCCCGACGAGCAGGCTATCCGGATGGGTCATGTCGAAACTATAAACGATCGGATAACGGCCAAGCCTGTCAGGCTTCATCCCCTTGCTGAGCAATTCGTTGAAACGTTGTCTGCCGAGCAGGCTCATCACGATATCCGCTTCCTCATAACGGAAAAGGAAATAGCCCTTGGCGTCAACCGCTGCATCATTGCCGCCGCCGCCAAGCGCCACGGCTTCAAGCAGGTTGAGGTCGCTGGCGCCGAAATTGATGCGGGCGTTCGCCCTGACAGCACCGAGCAGAGTAAAGGTCCGCGGATCGCGGGCTACGAAAATCTGATCTCCGGGCTGGACATAGATGTTCTCGCTCGGATTGTCGATGACCGACGACAGAAGCGCCGTGCCCGTCTTTTTGCCGCGGACAAGCGTGACATAGGTCTCGTAGGGCTGGCCGCTCGGACCGCCGGCCTTGGCAATCACGTCGGTGATCTTTTCTCCGACCAGGCCAAGCGGCACTTGCGCGGAACTCCCCACAGCACCCGAAACAGTGACCTTGCGCGATGCCGTGTTGACGCTGGAAACAATGACGTCCGGCTCGACGGCTCGGCTCCTCAATGATGAGAGAATCTCCTGCCGAGCCTCCTCAAGCGTCTTGCCTGCAAAACGGATGGAACCGACATAGGGGATGGCCGCCGTGCCATCCTGCTGCACGACGACATCAAGACTGGTCTGTTTCGATTCGGTTGTGGAAAACAGGCCATCGGCCCCCGCTTCGAAGATGCTGATCTTCAGCTGGTCCCCCACGCCGATGACCGCGCGGCCGGCGCCGCCGCCAAATCCGAACCGGCGATTGAGAGCCGTGGCGACATAGTCGGACACAAGCTTTGCCGTTCGGTTGTCGACATTGACGATGTCGAATACTGCCGCATCGATCCGTCCGATCTGGGTGGGTGATTGACCTGCATCCTTCTTGATATCCGCCGTCAAAGGCCCTTCGCCAGGTACGGCCTGGCAACCCGCCAAAACCGCACAGATCATGATCGCAGTCATTCGAACCAAATTCGATACTCCAAGTCAGGCCCACGTGCCCGAAGGGCAACGCGGACACTTCGGGGATTCCGACCGCCTTTCAAAAGCACACCAGGCTCTCGACAACAAGCCGGATCACACCGTGCCGTCGAAAATAAAATTCCTGTGCGCTTTTAAGGCCATAGTCCGCGGCACCCTAATATTCACGAGCGAACCTAAACAAGTTGAGTTAAATGCCTTCTAATGAATTTGGTTAACAGGGCCGGCGTCCGATATCCCATCCAGCAGCTCATAGAGCGCTGTGTATTCCGGGCTCGTGTCCCACCGCCCGGCGAAAGCTCGCCGCCGGTATCCACCACCATCTTTCGGTCGCGATCCAGAGTAACCCTGCCTTAACCGGACCAACACGGAGCAGTTTCCGGTTGTCCGGTAATATGTTATGCGCGGGGCCACCCGCCGGAGATTCCTCGATCGGAAATGGAGCCCATGCCGGAAGAGGACCAGGCAAAAATCCTGACGCCAGCCGCCCGGCGCCGCAGGCAGCGCATGGCAGCCTTCGCCTTCAGCCTCTTCCTTGCCGGCATGCTTATAGCCCTTGCAGCGACCGTGCTTGCCGTCAACAACGGCCGCAATTTCGAGCGCCTCGTCCGGCAGGTCGGCCTTGAGGACTATCTCCTTGCCGCGCCGCCGGCACTGCGCATCGACAGGCAACGCCGGCAGCCGCCCGCCAGTCGCTTTCCGCCCTGGCTTCTCAGAGCAGGTCTGGAACGCATGGCGCTATTCGAAAAAGCAGCAGCCTTTTCCGCCGAAGAACGCTGCAATCTCCTGCGAACCCAAAAGGGTACACAGCCAACATTCACCACCTCGGACGACGACTGGGAGTGCCTGATTTTCGAGGAATTCGATAACTCGTCCGAACCGGCCTCCTTCTTCATCCAGGCGAGAGGCGGCTTGCCGGATACCTTTCGCAATTTCCGGCTCAAGTTCAGCCTGACAAATCCGCTGACGGAAACCGTTGTCCTCAACGAGGCGATCGCCGCGATGCAGCGCTTCGACCTGCCGATGGCGCCGGAGACCCGCGCCTATCTCGCGCAAAAGCTTACCGCCCGCACCGAGTTCACATCGACCTCGGAAAACTATTGGATGGCGTTCAGGCAGGAAATCATCGACAAGCGGCGGTACAATCTCGTCATCCTGCCTCTGCCGCAGACGATCACCTGTGGCGACCCCGCATTACCGCCGCCGGACAGGGCAGGCAGGCCGATCTATGGCATGACCGTCGGTTGCCTCTCCCTCCAGGCCGCCCCTCGCCAGCCCCCACCTGCGTCTTCGCCGCCTAGCCTCTTTCCAGCTGGATGAGATCGAGCTCACCGCCAATTTCGCGGCGGGCAGTTTCGACCAAGCTCATCTGGTGGGTGAAAAGGATCGTCTGGAATGTCTTGCCTGCCGCTGCGAGCGTACGCAGGCCAGCCGCGGTGCGCTCGTCGTCAAAGGTCTGGAAGATATCGTCGAGGACGAGCGGTGCGGGTTCGTTGCGACTGCAATAGTCCTCCAGGAAGGCGAGCCGCAGCGCGAGATACAGCTGATCACCGGTGCCTTCGCTCAAGCCCTCGAGCTTCACCTGTTCCCCGGTGCGCCGTTCGACGGCGAGCTGCAGCTCGTCCTCATCGTCGTAAAGCTGGACAAGACGTGAAAAACGGCCGCTTGTGAGATCGGAAAAGACCTGTCCTGCCCGCTTCATAACCGGATCGGCCTGGCGTTCGCGATAAGCTTCCATCGAGTTTGCGAGGAGGCTCGAAGCAAGCTTCAACACCACCCATCGTCGCGCGAGTTCTTTCGCTTCGGCCTCGGCCGCGTGCTTCTGAAACACCGCGCGTTCCGCGCCAATGCTCGTCTCCAGTTCCCGCCGGCGGCGGAGATTATCCGCTTCGGCGGTCCGCAGCGCCGAAATCCTGTCGACCTGCCGACCATCCTCAGCCTCCAGCCGTTCGATCTCCAGCCCGGCGGCCACCCGATCGAAGCCGTCAAGCGCCGCACGCACTCCCTCTTCATCCAAGCCATCCGCCTGCTCGGCAAAGCGCACGCGGCACTGGCGAAGGCTGGCTTCAATCCGGGCGCGCTGCCTTAGATCTTCGAGCACGGCGTCGAGATCGGAAGGGGCTTTCGAAACCGATTCGGCAAGCTCTGCGAGCTCCGCCTCAAGTGCCGTCCCTTCTGCAGCGTGCCGCGCCAGCGATAATTCGGCACGTTCCAGCGCCGCCGTCAGCGTGGCCCGCTGGTTTTCGGCAGTCTTCGCGGCCACGGCCCGCTCGTTCAGCAGGCCTGCCGCGACATCGGCCGGGACAGAGGCAAGATCCGGCGCGATCTCCGTGCAGAACGTCCGGACTTCCTCCTCGAACGCCTCCATATCGCGCGCCATGCCGCGCACCCGGCGGTTGCGGTTTTCCCGCTCGGAGAAGAGATCGGGCACCGTGCGCCAGACATCGAGCGCGGCGAGCGCCATATCGACGGTCGCGTCTTCCGGCAGGCCAGCCAGCGCCGCCGCATTGGCGAAGTCGGCACGCCAGCGATCGATCTCGCGGCGCAATTCAGTTTCCCGCTGCTCCAGCCGCTGCAATGCCTCCTCGGCGGAATGGCGCTTGCCCTCCAGAGAGCGGCTTTCCGTCCAGCGATCGGCGATATCACTGATCCGGCGATCGAGTGCCCGTGCAAGAGCGGGCGACGGCAAGGCCGCAGAGTCCAGGCCGATACCATCGGCCAGGGCCAGAAGCACAGGCTTCAGCTTCTCTTCCTTGAGGCGAAGCGCCTCAAGCCCGTCCCTCGCCTCGTCCAGCGCTTCCGCCAAATGGGAAAGCCCGTCCACAGCGCGGCGCCATTCGATCATCCGTTCCGGCGTCGACGGCGAAACGGGCGCCGCATGGAAAAGGTCTTCGAATTCGGTCACCGCATCGGAGGCTGCGATCTCGGCCTCTTTTGCCGCGGCGTCGGCTGCTGCAACGCTTTGCTCCAGTTCCCGCTGCCGCAGGGTAAGCTGTGCATGGCGGGAGACACGCTCGGCATCGGCAAGTGCCGCATCGGCAAGCCGGTCGGATTGGTCGATTGCCGTTTTCAGCTCTTCGAGCGTGTCCGCGGAGGGTCTTGTACCCAACATTTCGACGAGCTCGTCGCGTCGCGCCCGAACGACTGCGATATCTTCGCGGGAAACGATCTTGCCCTGTCCTTCCAGTCCCGCAAGCTGCCCGGCGACCGCTTTCGCCTCATCGCGCAACGCCGTTCGCATCTGTTGCGCCTTGGTGCTTTCTGCCCTGGCTTCCTCGATCAGGCGGCGATGGCTCACCAGTGTCGCGATATCCGGCAGCGGCACGGTCCAGAGCTTTTGGATGTCGCGTACGGGCGGGTCGAGACGGTCGGCGGCGGCGTTGAAATTCGCCTCGGCCCTGGCCACCCTTACCTGCAGGTTTTCGAGCTCCGTCATCGCATTGATGTCGGGCCTTAGCGCCGCAAGCTGTTCCGTCCACGGCTTCGGATCGATGAGGCGACCATCGGCCCCGGTCGCCTCCAGCCGCCGCAGCGCGTCGCGTTCTTCTTCGATGCGCTGGCGGAGCTGCTTCAGGCTACGGTCGAATTCGCCCCCCTCCTCCACCAGTTTCTTCAGCCGCGCCAGATCGGCATCGGCCGGCTGGGCACGCTCGAGTTCCTGGGCGCTTGCATAACCAAGCCGGCGAGCGGCCTGAAAAAGGCGAAGGTCGAAGTCATCGACCTCGCCGCGCACCCGGGCAATATCCTCCCGCGCTTTCAGATATGCGCCCTTTTCCGCATGGGTTGAAAGGATCCTGGGTGCCGCCGCGATCAGCGCCTCGTCCACATGAACGGTCTCGATCTCCTCCCTGAGCCGCGCCACGTCCGCTTCGGCCGCGCCACGGGCCTCACCGTTCTTCCTACCGGCTTCCAGCGCCTTCTCAAGCCGCTCCTCGAAACCGGCCGGCAGCGCGGCAAGCGCTTCGTATTGGGCAAGAAGCTGTTGTTCCCGGTCGATCTCACGGAGCAACGGCTCCAGCGCCAGAAGCCTGCGCAACCGGTCGAGCGAGTGCCTGGTCTCCTGCCGTTCGGCCTGGACCGCGGCCAGATCCGCCTCGATCCCGGCCTGTTCGGCCAAGAGCTTCTTCCAGTCGCCGGATTTCAGCTCACTGTCGCGTTCGGCTCTGCGGGCTTCATCATGGGCATCGATTACCTGATAGAAGAGACGATCCTTCGAACGGCGTTGCGCATAGATGCCATCGGCCTCCGCTTCCAATTGCCTCCGCAGGCCAGAAAGCCCGGTCAGACCGGACGCGGCGGAAAACAATAGACTGCCGATCTCACCACCACTTTTCAGCATGGTTTCCCCACCAGCCCGCAGCGACAGGGAATCGAGCCCGAAGGCACGTTCGAAGACCTCGCGGGACAAGGTGCCGAGGAATGGCGCCAACGCATCTTCGGGCAGCGCCTCTTCGGCCTCTGTCGAAGAAAGCAGCGTATTCTTGCGGCCGCGCCGGCGGCGAAAAGCGAGCGTCTGCCCTTCGCGCGCGACGATCTCGGCGCCGACCCTCAGCGAAGTCGGATCGTGCAGGAAACTCATTTCGGCGGCGCTCGGGAAACCGAAGAGCAGATCGGAAATCGCCGAAAGAGCCGAGGACTTCCCGGCCTCGTTGGGACCGTAGATCACATGCAGCTTCGCATCGGGCCGGAAGGTGAGAGCCCGGTCGGTCAGCGCGCCGTAACGCATAATGTCGAGACGGTTGAAACGCATCTGTCAGCCAGCCCTCGCCGCACGCGCGAGCAAAAGATCGCGGGCTTCGGCCAGCAGCGTTTCCGCGTCGTCACCGAGGGCAAGATCGCCGGCGCCGATGCCACCCGGCAGACGCGCGGTGATCTCAGCGATCCTGGCGTCGGCGTCGGCCAATAGTTCCGGCGGGAATGTCCCCATGGGGATGAGGCCTGCCAAGCCGAGCATGTCCACCGGTACCGTGGCACCGGCTGTCTCCGGCTCCAGCCGCACGTCCAGCTTCTCCAGCCAGATGTCCTCGTGGCAGCGATGGCAGGCGGCCTGCACTTCGTCGCGGAAATCGTCGGCGCGCGCCGTCAGCTCGTTGCGGAAACGGCTCCTGCCGGTCAATCGGATACGGAGCGCCAGCGGCCGTCCTTCCATCTTCTCGGCAACGGATTCCAGTGCATTTTCCAGTCGCCGGAGAATGGCCGGGATATCGTCGTCCGGTTCGACCGTCGCGGCAAGCTCGCCGAAACGGGCGCTGTCGGTGATGATCCGCTCATGGGTGACGCGACCGTCCTCGACCGTGACCAGCACGGCGCCCTTCGCCCCCTGCTCGCGGATCGAACGGCCCTGCAGGTTGCCCGGGAAAACCACCAAGGGGTCTTTCGCGACGATCTCGAAATCATGAACATGGCCGAGCGCCCAATAGTCGTAGCCGCGCGAGCGCAGATCTTCGACCGAGCACGGCGCATAGGGCGCATGCGGCTCGCGGCCGGTCAGTGAGGTATGCAGCACGCCGACGTTGAACCAGCCGGGCTCCGGTTTGGGATAGGCAAGCGCCAGGTTTTCGGTTGCCGAGCGTTCGGCAAAACCCTGGCCGTGCAGCGCCACCTTCAAGTGTTCCAGCTTGAACGTGCCGGGCTTGTTGACCGGAAATTCGCTGACATTCTTCGGCAGCGTGATCGTCTTCGTGATCACACTTTCGGCGTCGTGATTGCCCTTCAGGAGGAAGACTGGGATGCCGGCGCGCTCCAGCCGTGCCACTTCGCGGTTGAAGAACAAGCCGATCTTGTTGTCCTTCCAGTCGCCGTCATAGACATCACCCGCAACGATGAAGAAATCCACCCGGCGTTCGACCGCCTGATCCACCAGTGCCGAAAAAGCCTTGCGGCTCGCCTCAATGAAGAGTTCCGCGATCGCCGCGTCCTTCATCGCCAGCCCCTGGAAGGGACTGCCGAGATGCAGGTCGGCGGCATGGATAAAACGGAAGGTCATCGAATCGCTTGTTTTGATTGCCAGCTTGAGCATGTGTTTTAGGCAAATGCCGGGCGCGACGGAAGCTCCGGCTTGAGCGGCCTGTGGATATATCGGAGGACATCATGAGACAGCACGCGTTCGGACGCACATCCTTCACCGTCAGCGAGGTCGGCTTCGGCGCCTGGCAGATCGGCGGCTCCTGGGACGATGTCAGCGAGGCGGATGGCCGGGCGGCGCTGGAAGCCGCGCTCGATTCCGGCGTCACCTTCATCGACACCGCAGACGTCTATGGCGACGGCCGTTCGGAAAAGATCATCGCGAGCGTTCTAAAGTCGCGTGGCGGCGCGCGCCCGATGGTCGCGACCAAGGCGGGCCGGCGGCTGAACCCGCATGTCGCCGACGGTTACACCAGAGCCAATCTCGAAGCCTTTATCGACCGCAGCCTCAAGAACCTCGAAGTCGACAGCCTTGACCTCGTGCAGCTCCATTGCCCGCCAACCGAGGTCCTTTACCGCCCGGACGTCTTCGGCGCGCTCGACGATCTTCGCCGCGCCGGCAAGATCAGGAACTACGGAGTCAGTGTCGAAAAGGTCGAGGAGGCCTTGAAGGCGATCGAATATCCCGACGTCGTCAGCATCCAGATCATCTATAACATCTTCCGCCAGCGACCGGCCGACTTGTTCTTCAAGGAGGCCAAGCGGAAAAACGTGGCGGTTATCGTCCGCGTGCCGCTCGCCAGCGGCCTGCTGTCCGGCAAGATCACCCGTGAAACGGCCTTCGCCAAGGACGACCACCGCAACTTCAACCGGCATGGCGAGGCCTTCGATGTCGGCGAGACCTTTGCGGGCGTACCCTTCGAGGTGGGCCTTCAAGCCGTCGACGAGGTGCGCAAGCTGGTGCCGGCCGGCGCCTCCATGGCCGCCTTCGCACTGAAATGGATCCTGATGAACGAGGCGGTCACCGTCGTCATCCCCGGCGCGCGCAACGAGGCGCAGGCGAAGGACAATGCTGCGGCGGCCGAACTTGCCGCACTTTCTGCCGACGTTATGACGGCAACGAAGGAAATCTATGCGCGGCTGGTTGCCCCGCATGTGCATCAGCGCTGGTGAGGGATCGGATGATCGGCGGCGCCCCTCATTCCCCTGCCGACGGTACTTGGCTTTTCTTCCGTCAGCCGATCCTAAACCGGTAAATAGTCTCGCTATCCGATTTCACCCGCTCCAAGTCCCCTCCCCCGGCAGCATCGATCGCCCGCGGCCAGAAGGCTTGGGCCGGCGTGTTCAACGCCATGACGCTCAATTCCCAGCGGCCAGGATGGGCGCGCAGGACGGCGGTGGCGGCGTCGCGTCCAGCGCCATGCCGTCGCGCGTCCGGAACGATATAGAATTCAGCTATCGAAAAATCCGTGCTTCGGCCCGACGGGGACCAAGTATTGACGAAGGCGAAGCCGATGCATTCGCTGTCCCGTCGTATGAGATAGGGCCAGCGGCTTTCGATCTCCTGCCAATAGGCATCGAAATACGGGTAATCAGCGCCGGAGCCGCCATATCTTTCGAACTCTGCGAGATATTGGGAAAGAAGATCTCTCAGCAGAGGCTTTTGCGCCGCGGGTGCCAGCTCTATGCCAATATCCATCGCATCTCCTTACACAAAAAGGCCGGGCGAAACCCGGCCTTTCCTTATTCTGGCATCCATGGATGCTCAGTTGGTGGCCTTCAGCTCGACCGGAAAGAACAGCGTTTCGCCGGAGCTATCGTCGATGCCGTCGTTGTCGGTGACGGCAAAGGCCTTGCCAGACTTGTCGAAGGTAAAGCCTTCGAGCTTGTCGAGGACATAGCCGTTGGTCACCTTCAGGTCCGGGATGAAGTCGTGGACTTCTTCCTTTTTCACCAGCGGCAGTTCGCTGCCGATCTTGCCCGGCTTGAGGTCGGCGATTGCGACGCGATAGAGCTTCTTCAGCCTGGCATTGTCGCCGATCTGGTTGTCGCGCTCGATGATGTAGACGTAATCGCCATGCGCGGTGATTTCCGACAGACCGACCCAACCGGCATCTGCCTTCTCCAGTGGATAGCGGACGGCACCCCATTCCTTGCTCTTCGGCTTATAGGAGACGAGCTTCACGGTGCCCTTCGGGTCGTCCTTCCATTCGCGCTGGATTGCCATCCAGAGCGTCAGGTCGTCGCCGGAGCCAACGGTGGTGATGCCTTCGAAGCCGTAACGGCTCTCGTTGGAAAGCAGATCCGCCGGCAGGCCGATCTCGGTCTTGATCTCGCCCTTGGCGCTGACGTTGTAGAGGCCGTGCCCGACCAGCTTGGAGGCATCACCCTCCGACGCAAGCCAGAAGCCGCCCTTGCCATCGAGCGCGATACCTTCGATGTCGAGCTTCTGG
This sequence comes from Neorhizobium phenanthreniclasticum, assembly GCF_040066075.1. Lineage (NCBI taxonomy): Bacteria > Pseudomonadati > Pseudomonadota > Alphaproteobacteria > Hyphomicrobiales > Rhizobiaceae > Neorhizobium > Neorhizobium phenanthreniclasticum. The sequence continues at coordinate 241,105 of NZ_JBEAAL010000006.1, read as the reverse complement.
GCCGGCTGCCCTCCGCGGGTCACGCGCAGGACATTGGTGATCTCAGCCGGCGTCCTGGTCGTGTCGATGGTGAAGATCGACGGCTGCATGCCATAGAAGGAATCACTGACGGCATGGAGGATGCCGTCCTTTTCAGCATCGCCGACGAGACCGGACAGAGCGCCCCAGCCGAGCACGTTGCCGTCGACATCCTTGGAAACGAGCGTTGGATAGCTCGGCTGGCCTTCGGCAAGCTCGTAAATCATCACATGCGAGCGTGCACCGCCGTCTTCGCCAAGATCGACTTCGTTGGCGGTGGCAAACAGGTTACGGCCAGGAATGGCGACAGCACCTTCCGGCGAAATGCCCGACGGCAGAAGCTGGGCAAGTTGCGGTTCGGCGCCGGTATCCTTGTAGACGGCCACGACGGAAGCGCGTTCGGAAAGAATGAAGATGTAGTTCTGGCCATTGAAGGAAGCGAACTCCATGCCTTCCAGTTCAACGCCCTTCGACTTCGCACGCTTGTCCGGGAAATGTCCAATGCGGGCGATTTCGCGTTCCAGCGACGCGCCGGACTCGTAGAGAACCTTGCCAGTACGATCGAAGATCGTGAAGCTGCGCGAACCACCCTTCCAGTCGCCTTCATTGGCGATAACGAGGCGGTTGTTGTCCAGCCACTTGATGGCATCCGGTTCGCGCAATACGCCCTCCGCCTTGCCGGTGAAGGAAAGCTGGCCGTCAGTCTTGTTGTCGATGCCTTCCAGATCGGTCTTGCCAGCGGAGAAATGGCCGACGACGGTCGCTGTCTTGCCATCGATGATGGCGATGTGGTTGTTCTCCTGCAGCGTGACGGCTATCTCGCCGGCATCGTTGATGGCAACGAATTCCGGTTCCGGATCTTCCGGCGCGATCTCCGCAAGGCCGGTCAGCGAGACATGCTTGATGGAGGCGCAGTCGGCGGCACCATCCTTCAGCGACACGATGACCAGATCACCGACCGGCATCTGCGGAATGGCGCCGTCGTTCACGTCCTCGTCGCGCTCGTTTTCGATGGCGATCGCAGCAAAGGTCTTGTCCTTCGAAATAGCGATCGAATCCGGCTGGCCGCCGAGGTCGCAGGTTGCTTCGATCTTCTTCGACGCGATATCCACGACATTCAGCTTGCCGGACGGCTTCACGTAGCTTTCCGACGTATTGACGGCGGCGAGAACCTTGGAGCCGACTGCGGCTACGGATGTAGGCTCGCCGTCTAGGGACAGCGCGCCGAGCGCCTTCGGAGCCTTGGGATCGGTGATGTCGATGAAACCGATCGCGCCAAGCGGGCTGTCGGAATAGATCAGCGTATTGCCGTCTTCGCTGGCGGTGATGATTTCCGCCGACGTGGTCGTCAGCTTGTCCTTGTCCGCAGGAAGATTGCTGGCAACGGGGAAGGATGCGATGCGGTTGAAGACCTGCTCTGCGCTGGCAGGCGCTGCGACCGAGGCGAGAAGCACCGCTGTCAGCGCGGCGTGAATACGGAATGTCATAGGAGCCCTCCTGTCCATAAAACCGTCGCTGGTTATTGGAGCATGCGCATGACAGAGGGATGACGGTTTTCACACGTTGGAGCTGCCCAACCTACGATGTTCTGAGAAAACGAAAAAGGCCCGGGAAACCCAGGCCTTTCCGTTATTGAGACTGCTACAGGGTTGCCCGGAGGCAGCGCGTTAGCTGTTGACAGCGTCCTTCAGGCCCTTGCCGGCCGAGAACTTCGGCACGTTGCGTGCCGGAATGTCGACTTCGGCGCCGGTCGACGGGTTGCGGCCCTTGGATGCCTCGCGACGGGAAACGGAGAAGCTGCCGAAGCCGGCGAGACGAATGTCACCACCCTTCTTCAGCTCAGCCTGTACGGTCTCAAAAACGGCATCAACAGCAGATGCGGCATCAGCCTTGGAGAGACCGGCTTTTTCGGCCACTGCGGATACCAATTCGTTCTTGTTCATGTTTCCACCCCTTTCAGCGGTTTTGGAACGACTCATGTATTTCGGCGCCGACAATAGTTCGGTGTCAGGCCTTGGCAACCCAAAAGCTCCGCAATCGCCTGAAAAACAAGGGGTATGCGGCAGTTTTCACAAAAAAAGCCGGCTTGAAACCGGCTTTTTCCGTGGATAGTGCCAATTTGGCATGACCAAAAGACGATCGATCAGTGGGCGACCGCAGTTCCGACGTCGTCGACCCCTTCGACGGTCGCAATCACCGGCGTTTCCACCGTGCCGTCCCATTCGATCGGCTCGGGCTGGCGGACAAGCGCCTGGCGGATCACTTCACCCATACGCGAGACAGGAATGATCTCCATGTTGTTCTTCACATTGTCCGGAATCTCCGCCAGGTCCTTGGCGTTTTCCTCCGGGATCAGAACCTTCTTGATGCCGCCGCGCAGCGCCGCAAGGAGCTTCTCCTTGAGACCGCCGATCGGCAGAACACGGCCGCGAAGCGTGATCTCGCCGGTCATGGCGACGTCCTTGTTGACCGGAATGCCGGTCATGACCGAGACGATCGCGGTGGCCATGGCGACACCCGCCGACGGGCCGTCCTTCGGGGTCGCCCCTTCCGGAACGTGGACGTGGATATCCGACTTGTCGAAGCGCGGAGGTTCGATGCCGAAATCCACAGCGCGCGAACGGACATAGGATGCCGCCGCCGAGATGGACTCCTTCATGACTTCCTTCAGGTTGCCGGTGACCGTCATGCGGCCCTTGCCCGGCATCATGACGCCTTCGATCGTCAGGAGTTCGCCGCCGACTTCCGTCCAGGCGAGACCGGTGACGACACCAACCTGATCCTCACGTTCGGCCTCGCCGTGGCGGAAGCGCGGAACGCCGAGATAGTCATTGATGTTGGCAGCCGTGACCTCGACCGACTTCGTCTTGCCCTTGATGATCTCGGTCACCGCCTTGCGTGCGAGCTTCATCAGTTCACGTTCGAAGTTACGGACGCCCGCTTCACGGGTGTACTGCTGGATGATCGCCATCAGGGCATCGTCGCTCACCGAGAATTCGTTCGGCTGCAGCGCATGCTCCTTGATTGCCTTCGGCAGAAGGTGACGCTTGGCGATCTCACGCTTCTCGTCCTCGGTGTAACCGGCGATGCGGATGATTTCCATACGGTCCATCAGCGGTGCCGGGATGTTCAGCGTGTTTGCCGTGGTGATGAACATCACGTCGGACAGGTCGTATTCGACTTCCAGGTAATGGTCCATGAAGGTCGAGTTCTGTGCCGGGTCCAGCACTTCGAGCAGCGCCGAAGACGGGTCGCCGCGGAAGTCCATGCCCATCTTGTCGATCTCGTCGAGCAGGAAGAGCGGGTTGGACTTCTTCGCCTTCTTCATCGACTGGATGACCTTGCCGGGCATCGAGCCGATATAGGTGCGGCGGTGACCGCGGATTTCGGCTTCGTCACGGACGCCGCCGAGCGCCATGCGGACATATTCGCGGCCGGTCGCCTTGGCGATCGACTGGGCAAGCGAGGTCTTGCCGACGCCCGGGGGGCCGACGAGGCACAGGATGGGGCCCTTGATCTTGGTTGCGCGCGCCTGGACGGCCAGATACTCGATGATGCGTTCCTTGACCTTGTCGAGGCCGAAGTGATCGGCTTCGAGGATCTTTTCGGCGTTGTTGAGGTCGGCCTTGATCTTCGACCGCTTGCCCCACGGAATGCCAAGCAGCCAGTCGAGATAGTTGCGCACGACGGTGGCTTCCGCCGACATCGGGCTCATCTGCCGAAGCTTCTTCAACTCCGCATCGGCCTTCTCGCGGGCTTCCTTCGAAAGCTTCGTCTTGGAGATGCGCTCCTCGAGTTCGGCCATCTCGTCGCGGCCTTCCTCGCCGTCGCCGAGTTCCTTCTGGATCGCCTTCATCTGCTCATTGAGGTAGTATTCGCGCTGGGTCTTCTCCATCTGGCGCTTGACGCGCGAGCGGATGCGCTTTTCCACCTGCAGGACGGAAATCTCGCCTTCCATGAAGCCGAGCGCCTTTTCGAGACGCAGCTTGACGCTGACGGTCTCCAGCATTTCCTGCTTCTCGGTGATCTTGATCGACAGGTGCGAGGCGACCGTGTCTGCCAGCTTCGAATAATCCTCGATCTGGCTTGCGGCGCCGACGACTTCCGGCGAGATCTTCTTGTTCAGCTTCACGTAGTTCTCGAACTCGGAAACCACCGAACGGGACAGCGCCTCGACCTCGACGGCGTCCTCTTCGGGCTCGTCGAGAACGTTCGCCGTCGCCTCGTAAAACTCTTCGCGGTCCGTATAGCCATCGATCTGGGCGCGCGCGCGGCCTTCGACGAGCACCTTCACGGTGCCATCGGGAAGCTTCAGGAGCTGCAGCACGTTGGCAACGGTGCCGACCTTGTAGATTGCCGAGGGTTCGGGATCATCGTCGCCGGCATTGATCTGGGTGACGAGCATGATCTGCTTGTCGGATCCCATCACTTCTTCGAGCGCGCGAATGGATTTCTCCCGTCCGACGAACAGAGGCACGATCATATGCGGAAAGACCACAATGTCGCGCAGAGGCAGCACCGGATAGGTTTCGCCGCCAGGTGCCGCAGACGTTGAATTCGTCATTTCAATTCCTTTCCATCGTCCCGTTTCCGGGATACGTCGCCTGGGCAGATCACAGGGCAATCACCCAGGCACTTCACTCCCGCCCAAAGTGGCGTTTCCGAAATTTGATTTCAAGCCTTGCAGTGCTGCCGCCGCATCAGCATTGTGACAGTAGCATTACAAAGCGCGCACTCGAAACGCTTATACGGGACGCCAAGAACACAGCACGCGGTCACCGACCGTCAGCAACTATAACCGAAGCAGGCCAAGCCGCTATAGAGTTACTGTTGATCTTCCTGCGCATTTTCTAATGCAAGATGCACCCGGCGCAACTCTTCGCAATGCGAAAATGGTGGAATAATTAAAAAAAGCAAGTGTGTACATCGACACGAAAAGAGGCCCCTGTCAGGGCCTCTCCAAGATGATCATCCAGCTTGCGTAGCTCAGGCCGAGACGTTGGCCTTTTCTTCCTGCCGGTCGGCATAGATGTAGAGCGGGCGAGCCGTGCCTTTTACCACGTCTTCGGAGATCACCACTTCGCGCACGCCTTCCAGCGCCGGAAGCTCGAACATCGTATCGAGCAGGATCTTCTCCATGATGGAGCGCAAGCCACGTGCGCCGGTCTTGCGGACGATCGCCCTCTTGGCGATCTCGCGCAGTGCATCCTCGTGGAAGGTCAGTTCCACGTCCTCCATCTCGAAAAGCCGCTGGTACTGTTTGACGAGAGCGTTCTTCGGTTCCGAAAGGATCTGGATCAGCGCATCCTCGTCCAGGTCTTCGAGCGTCGCCAGGACCGGCAGACGGCCGATGAATTCCGGGATCAGGCCGAACTTGACCAGGTCTTCCGGCTCCAGTTCACGCAACACCTCGCCGACCCGGCGCTCGTCCTGGGCGCGCACCGTGGCGGCAAAGCCGATCGACGTCTTCTCGCCGCGGGCGGAGATGATCTTGTCGAGACCGGCAAACGCGCCGCCGCATATGAACAGGATGTTCGTCGTGTCGACCTGCAGGAATTCCTGCTGCGGATGCTTGCGGCCGCCCTGGGGCGGGACCGAGGCGACCGTCCCTTCCATGATCTTCAGCAGCGCCTGCTGGACGCCCTCGCCCGACACGTCGCGGGTGATCGACGGGTTGTCGGACTTGCGGGAAATCTTGTCCACTTCGTCGATGTAGACGATGCCACGCTGGGCGCGTTCGACATTGTAGTCAGCCGCCTGCAGGAGCTTCAGGATGATGTTCTCGACGTCCTCGCCGACATAGCCGGCTTCGGTGAGCGTCGTGGCATCCGCCATGGTGAAGGGCACGTCGATGATGCGGGCGAGCGTCTGGGCAAGATAGGTCTTGCCGCAGCCGGTCGGGCCGACCAGCATAATGTTCGACTTCGCGAGCTCCACATCGCCACCCTTGGAGGCATGCGCCAGGCGCTTGTAGTGGTTATGCACCGCAACCGACAGGATGCGCTTGGCCTGCTTCTGGCCGATGACGTATTCGTCGAGAACCTTGATGATGTCCTGCGGTGTCGGAACCCCGTCGCGGGACTTGACCATCGAGGTCTTGTTCTCTTCGCGGATGATGTCCATGCACAGTTCGACGCATTCATCGCAGATGAACACCGTCGGTCCGGCGATCAGCTTCCGGACTTCGTGCTGGCTCTTTCCGCAGAAAGAGCAATACAGAGTATTCTTGGAGTCGCCGCCGTTGCTGCCGCTGACTTTGCTCATATCACTTTCCTTCCAGCACTCCGCGCTCAAGTCAGAACGGGCGCGGTCCACTCTACAAGCCCGCCAAACCCATCTGACGGGCTTCACGTGCCTGCCTGCCCTTAAGGGTACTCTACCGATCCGGGCACATCATGCAGATCGGCGGCAACGAAACCCTCAGGAAACGCATGCTATGTCATAAAAGTTCAACACAGCATTAATAGGTACTAATAGCGCTTTCCGTGCGACTTGAAACCCTTTTTTGCTCACAACGGGGTGAGACACACAGGTTCACGCTTCCACTCAATCTCCCGAGCCGCCTTCGATTTCCTGACGCGAAGTCAGGATCTTGTCGACGACGCCCCATTCCCGGGCCTCGTCGGCATCCATGAAGTGGTCACGGTCGAGCGTCTTTTCGACTTCTTCGTACGTGCGGCCGGTATGCTTCACGTAGACCTCGTTCAAACGTCTTTTCATCTTCAATATGTCACGGGCGTGGCGTTCGATGTCGGAGGCCTGTCCCTGGAACCCGCCCGATGGCTGGTGCACCATGATGCGGGAGTTCGGCGTCGCAAAGCGCATACCTTTCTCGCCGGCCGCAAGCAGAAGCGAGCCCATGGACGCCGCCTGACCGATGCAGAGCGTCGAGACAGCGGGCTTGATGAACTGCATCGTATCGTAGATCGCCATGCCGGCAGTCACGACGCCGCCGGGCGAATTGATGTAAAGGGCGACTTCCTTCTTCGGGTTTTCCGCTTCGAGGAAGAGAAGCTGGGCGCAGACGAGCGACGCCATCTGGTCCTCCACCGGACCGGTCAGGAAGATGATCCGCTCCTTCAGGAGGCGCGAAAAGATGTCATAAGAGCGCTCACCGCGATTGGTCTGCTCTACGACCATCGGCACCAAGGCCATTGCGGTATCAATTGGATTTCTCATGTCCGTCCTTTGTCAAGCACTTGCCGAAGGCAGAGAGGCGCTCCGGAATCAAATGGAATAGGTCATTCCCTACATAGAGTGTCAACGCCCGGTACTTCAAGACGGAGCACCTGATATCCTTAACTGCCGCGGGATGCGTGGGATCGAGCGCTAGTATGATTCCTCCGAGATTGCAGCCGGCCGGGATTCGTTTCCGCTCGCATGCACAAGTTTTTGCCCGATCACGGTAAAGTGTGTGTGAACACATTCGGGCATTGCTTGTTCCGCTTCGCGGCAGGTCCCGGATTCTGTCATCCCGGCAACCTCGTTTTAAAGAGTCTCAGCCATGTTGCTCCTGCCCAAAGTCGGGCGCGGAGGGGCGAGTGGACATTTTGACGGGCCTGCTGATCTGGTCGGTGGAGGCGATGACGCTCGCCGTCCTCTTGTTTTCGCGCTGGTTTCACGAGCGGGACGACTTCTATCTGACCTGGGGCTGCGGCTTCGCGCTGCATAGTCTGGGCGTCGCGCTCGTTGCCTTGCGCGGCGACATTCCCGACTTCCTTTCCATCCAGATCGCCAATACGGTCATATTCGTGGCCATCGCCCTGTGGATCGCCGGCCTCCTGCAATTCGATCGCGAGCCGGTCCAGGGTTTTGTTGCCATTCCGGCACTTATCTGGATCGCCGGCATGTTGCTGGACCCGATCCGGGAGAACTTTGCGAACCGGGTGGTGCTCTACAACGCCGCGGCCATGGTCGGTTATGCCATCATGATCGGCACCCTTGTCAGGAACAACGGGCCATCCCGGTCCACACGCCGCTTCATGGCCAGCTTCATCAGTGTCCAATTCCTGGCGAACGGCGCCAGCGCCGTCCTTGCCGTCGTCAATCGCCCGACCTCGTTTGCCACCGCGCCGAATGCCATGTGGCTTTTCTTTCCCGCCGCCTTCTGCTTCGTCGCCGGTATCATGAGCGGCGCGAAACTGCTGACCGAACGATCGGAGGAGAAACTGAAAACGCTCGCCGTGACCGATCCGTTGACCGGCGTGCTCAACCGTCGTGGCCTCATCGATGAATTCCATGGCCTGCGCATCGTCCAGAAAGCGGAGAAGCCGCTGATCGCATTCCTGCATTTCGACCTCGACGGCTTCAAGCAGATCAACGACCGCTGCGGACACCAGGCCGGCGATGCGGTTTTGGTGGCGTTCTCGCAGGTCGGCCAGACCTCACTGCGCGGCCGCGGCTTCTTCGGCCGCATGGGCGGCGAAGAATTCGCTTCGATCGTGCGCGTCGGCGATATGATCGAGGCCGCCAGCATAGCGGAGGCGATCCGCCTCACCCTAAAGCGTCAGGTCATCGCTGCCGGCGAGCATCGGATCAAGGTCACGGTGAGCGCCGGCATCGCGCTTGCGACGGCTGGCGAAGCCGATCTCGACCAGCTGCTCAGCGCCGCCGACCGGGCGCTCTATACCGCCAAGGAAAGCGGCCGCGACCGCACGGCGATCGATACAGGTGCCGAAGCCTCCATCATCCCCGCCGCCGACCGGCAGGGCGAAGACGAAGCACCGACCGATATCCGCGCCAACCGACAGGTGGCGGCCCTGAAACGCCTCACAGCGCTCGGCAAACGCTGACCCTCTTGTCCTTCCTCCGGTAAAGTCCACATTCTCCGTTAGGGATCAATGGCGGAGGGAATGCCATATGCGAGCAACTTTTTTCATGAGCCTTGCGCTTTCGCTTCTGCTTTCGGCAGGTGTGATCGAGGCTCAACAGGCATCCGATACCATCGCACCGGAACGCGCGACCGGGATGACGGCGGCAAAGCGCGTCGAAGCGAAGAATTTCATGGTCGCGGCCGCCAATCCGCTGGCGGCAGAAGCAGGACGGGATGTGATCGCCAAGGGCGGCAATGCGATCGACGCCATGGTGGCCGTCCAGACCGTGCTCGGTCTTGTCGAACCACAGAGCTCCGGCCTCGGCGGCGGCTCTTTCCTCGTCTACTACGACGCAGCCGCCAACAAGCTTACGACCTTCGACGGCCGGGAAACCGCACCGATGGAGGCAACGCCGAAACTGTTCCTCGATGCGCAGGGCCAGCCGCTGAAATTCATGGACGCGGTGGTCGGCGGCCGGTCGGTCGGCACGCCCGGCACCGTGCGGCTGCTGCACGAGGTCCATAAGCGCTACGGCAAGACGGAATGGACCAGCCTGTTCGAAGCGGCCGAAACTCTCGCCACAAATGGTTTCGAAGTCTCTCCGCGCCTGGCCTCCCTGGTTGCCGCCGAAGGCGACCGGCTGAAGAAATACGAAGGTCCGCGCGGCTATTTCTACGACGCTTCCGGTGCGCCATTGAAGGTCGGGGCCATCCTCAAGAACCCCGCCTACGCGGAAACGCTGAAGGCGATCGCCACCGGCGGTGCCGACGCCTTCTATAACGGGCCGATCGCCGAAGCCATTGTCAAAACCGTACGGGAAGCAGCCGGGAATCCGGGCGTGCTGTCGCTTGCCGACCTCGCCAACTATCGGATCAAGGAACGCGAGCCGGTCTGCTTCAACTATCGCGCGCTCGATGTCTGCGGCATGGGGCCGCCGTCGTCCGGCGCGGTCGCGGTCGGCCAGATTCTCGGCACGATCGAGAATTTCGACATCAAAGGCCTCGGGCCGCAAAGCGCCGAGAGCTGGCGGATCATCGGTGATGCGCAGCGCCTCGCCTTCGCCGACCGCGAGCGCTATCTCGCCGATCAGGATTTCGTCCCCTCGCCGATCAAGGGTCTCATCAAGAAGGACTATCTCGGCACGCGGGCCGCATTGCTCGACGGCGAGAAAGCGCTTGCCGCCGACGCCGTGAAGGCCGGCGAGCCGGAATGGGACCACGCCCTGCTTTTCGGGAACGGCGAAGCGATCGAACTCCCCTCCACCAGCCATTTCGTCATCGTCGACAGACAGGGCAATGTCGTGTCGATGACCACGACGATCGAAAGCGGTTTCGGCTCGCGGCTCATGACCAACGGTTTCCTGCTCAACAACGAGCTTACCGACTTTTCCTTCAAGACCCATGACGGAAGCCTGCCCGTCGCCAACCGCGTCGAGCCCGGAAAACGGCCCCGCTCTTCCATGTCGCCCACCATCGTCATGAAGGATGGCAAGCCGCTTCTCGCCATCGGCTCGCCCGGCGGCAGCCAGATCATCGGTTACGTGGCGCAGGCGCTGATCGCCTATATCGATTGGGGCATGCCGGTCGAACAGATCGTCGCCCAGCCGCATTTGATCAACCGCTTCGGAACCTATGACATCGAGGCCGGCACGGACGCGGAAAAGCTGGCGGAGCCCTTGAGGGCACTGGGTTATGAGGTGAAGGTTGGCGAGATGAACTCCGGCCTGCATGCGATCGAGATCACCGCGAACGGCCTTGTCGGCAGCGCCGATCCGCGCCGCGAGGGTGTCGCGGTCGGCGAATAGACAGGGCTTCCGCGTTTCAAGGGATTGCGCTAGGCATCGGGCATGAGCAACCTGCCCGATTTTCTCCGCATCGATTCCGAAACCCGCCGCGTCTTTCTCGACGGGCGCAATCCTGCCTTCTATAGCGATCCGAACCGCGTCTACGCGCTTCTCCACGAACACTGCCCGACCTTTTATTGGGAAGAGCAGCGGCAATGGTTCTTCACCGGTTACGACCATGTGAACGCGCTCTTGCGCGACCGGCGGTTCGGCCGGCAGATCCTGCACATCGCCAGCCGGGAGGAGCTCGGTCTCCCCGCTCCTCAGCCGCATCTTGAGAACTTCGATCTTGCCGAGCGCTATTCGTTGCTGGAACTCGAACCACCGGAGCACACGCGACTCAGGACGCTCGTCAACCGCGCCTTCGTCTCCCGGCATATCGAAAGGCTGAGGCCCGAGATCGCCGAGCTTGCTGAAAAGCTGATTGATGGTTTCGAGAAGGACGGCGGAACAGAACTGCTCTCCTCCTTTGCCGATATCATCCCGGTGACGATGATCGCCCGGATGATCGGCATTCCTGACGAGATGGGGCCGCAATTGCTCGCCTGGTCGCATGCCTATGTGGGCATGTACATGTTCAAGCGAACAGCAGAGGACGAAGATGCGGCCGACCGCGCCGCGAAGAAATTCGCGGACTACGTCAAGGACTTGATCGCCGAGCGGCGCAGGTCGCCACGTGAGGATCTGCTCACCCACATGATCCATACGGAGCATAAGGGCCAATACCTCACCGACGACGAGCTGGTTTCCACGACGATCGTGCTGCTCAACGCCGGACATGAGGCGACCGTGCACCAGATCGGCAATTCGGTGAGGGTCATACTGGACGGCGGGCTGCCGCCATCGGAACTCTTCCGCGACGATGCAGCGACGGAACGAACCGTAGAAGAGACGCTGCGCATCTGCGCTCCGGTGCACATCTTCCAACGATGGGCGTTGGAAGATGCCGAGATCGACGATTTGACGTTCAAGCGCGGCGACAAGGTGAGCCTCATCCTCGCCGCCGCCAACCTGGACCCGAAGAAATTCTCCGATCCGCGGACCTTCAAGCCGGACCGGCAGGAGGCGCCGAACCTTTCCTTCGGCGCCGGCATCCATTTCTGCATCGGCGCGCCGCTTGCCAGGCTCGAACTCAATACCGTGCTGCCGATCCTCTTCCGTCGCCTGCCCGGAATGAGGATCGCCAAGACGCCCGTCGTCAAAGACGTCTATCACTTCCACGGATTGGAGAGGCTCGATCTTTCCTGGTGAAGCCGATCAAGCGGCTTGCGAAGAGGAAACCCCGAAGCGCGCGGCCGGCCTGTTCAGCGACAGATGGGGCCGCAATTCACTGCGAGCATTCTCGAACGCCTCATAGAGCGTCTTGTCTGCGAGCGATGGGATGGTGATCAGTTCGCCCTGGTCGAAACCCGCGAGTGCCGCATCGACGAGATCGGTGACATCCATCACCATGTTCGGGTCCATGTTGTCGAATGAACCGCCGACACGGTCGAAGATCTCCGTCCGGGTCAGCCCCGGCAGGACCGCCTGGATGCGGACGCCGGTTCCGGCAAGTTCGCTCGCCAGAGATTCCGTCAGGACAAGAACGAAAGCCTTGCTGGCGCTGTAGGTGCCGCTGAAGGCCTGGGGCCACAGCGCGACGACCGAGGCGGTATTGATGATCGCCCCCTCGCCTCGCCCCACGAAAGCCTGGGCGGCTGCTACTGCAAGCCGGTTCGCGGCAGTGACGTTGAGATCGACCATCTGGTCAAGATAATCGGCGTCGCTCTGGAGTAGCGATCCCTTCGGCCCGATGCCGGCATTGTTGACGAAAAGCGTGATTGAACCGTCCTCGCGCAGACGCTTTTCAACGGCAAGAACGTCGGCCCGCTGCGTCAGGTCGGCGCGCAGCACCTCTGCCGTTACGCCATGGCCCTGCGTCAGGCGCTCGGCGAGCGCTTTCAGCCTGTCCTCATCGCGGGCAACAAGAATGAGATCGTAACCGCGCCTGGCCAGGCGGTCGGCATAGGTCGCGCCGATTCCGGACGAAGCGCCGGTCACGAGGGCAGTTCCGAGTTTCGATGATGTCGTCATTGGTTCATCTCCTTTGATTGGAATTTACTGGTATATGCCACTATATGTGAAGACGGGGTTTCGAAATCGCAAGAGGAGAGCATAAATTTTTATCGGGAGTGGAAGCGCCAGCCAAAAGCGGGCATCCTCCCCACGGAAAAGCAGGTAAGGACATGGTGAACGACAAAAAAATGGGGGAAGACGGCATCTGGCTTTACTGCAGCAACAGCGCAGTGCGCCGCGCTTCGCGGCAGCTCGGTCAGCTTTATGAGGATGCGATGGGTGACACCGGTCTCAAGGGCACGCAATTCTCGCTTCTGTCGCAGATCGCACGCTCAGGAGAACCGCCCCTCAAAAGCCTGGCAGAGGCAATGGTCATGGACCTTTCCGCGCTCGGCCACACGTTGAAGCCGCTGATTCGCGACGGGCTGGTGGAACTGGTGCCCGACGCCAAGGATCGGCGGGTAAAACGCGTGAGACTGACGGAGACCGGAATTGCAAAGCAGAAAGAGCTGACCGCACGCTGGCAGATCGCTCAGGACCGCTTCGACAAGGCTTTCGGAAAGGAAAAGTCGGAGGAGATGCGGCGTACGCTCGCCTTCATCTCGTCGCAGGAGTTCGCCGAAGCGTTCAATGGCAACAAGAAGGACTGATTTCAGATCCGGATCACGTAATCCTTGCGAGTCGTTTCAACGACTTCCCAGGTTCCCTTGAAGCCGGGTCTCAAGATCATCCTATCTCCGGCCTTGAGATGAACGGGCCTGCCGCCCTCCTCGGTCACGATCGAATGGCCGGAGAGGATGTGGAAATATTCCCACTCGTCGTAGGCGATCCGCCACTTCCCCGGCGTCGCCTCCCAGATGCCGGCGTAGAGCCCGCCTTCCGCCTCCTCGACATTCCAGGTGCGGAAGGTCGGATTTCCGGAGATCAGCCGGTCGGGCGCCGGAGCGCCCTCTTCCGGTTCGATGCCGGCGAGATCGAATACAGTCCAGGTGCCCATGGTCACTCCTTGTCGATATGTTGCGCGGCACCATCGGCCGCCATCGCAGCGATGACCCGAAGCCGTTCCGCCAGCATGCCATTGCGGGCGCTCGCCGACAGGCCCGCAAAGGCCGTCATGATGTAATCCGCCAGAAGGTCGGCCTGCAAACTGCCGCGTGCAGCAATCCGATCCCGGATGAAACGCCGGCTTGCCTCCATGCGGGCGCGCGCTTCGGCGCCGGCATCGGGATCGATGGTGCCGCGAGCGCCCTCGATCACCATGCATCCCCTGGCGTCACCGCTGACATAGGCATCTGCCGCCTGCCGCAGGATGTCTGCAATACCATCCGAAAGTGGCACGCCCTCGGCCAGCGCGCTGGCGACATCCAACCCCTCGTTCTTTTCGTAGAGCCGCAATGCCTCGGCATAAAGCGCCGCCTTGCTGCCGAAAGCCGCATAAAAACTCGGCGGCTTGATGCCGATTGCCGCCGTCAGATCGGCAACGCTCAGCGCATCATACCCTTTCAGATGAAACAACGCCTGTGCCTTGGCGAGCGCCTCATCCCTGTCGAAAGCACGGGGGCGTCCACGCGCTCCCTTCTTTTCTGTATCGCACACTACAAAAATCCTTGACGTCGACCATCACGGGATTTATGTAGCGTTCATTACATTAAATCTCAACCCCAGTGACAAGTGCTGCACAGGAGACATGACAATGACCGACTTCCATGGAAAGAAAGTTCTGATCCTCGGCGGCAGCCGCGGCATCGGCGCCGCACTCGTCCGTCGTTTCGCCCAGGACGGCGCCGACGTGACATTCACGTATGCGGGTTCGAAGGACGCGGCTGAAGAGCTGGCACGGGAAACCGGCTCGAAGACCATGAAATCCGATGCCGCCGACCGCACCGCCGTCATCGAAAGCGTAAAGGCCTCCAGCCCGCTGGACATCCTCATCGTCAGCGCCGGCACGCTGGCCCTGGGCAATCCTCTGGAAATCGAAGCCGATGCCATCGACCGGATGATCGATGTTAACGTGCGAGCGCCCTATCACGCCTCCGTCGAAGCAGCCCGCAGCATGCCGGAAGGCGGACGGATCATCATCATCGGATCCGTCAACGGTGACCGCATGCCGTTTGCAGGCGGCGCGGCCTATGCACTGACCAAGTCCGCCGTGCAGGGCATGGCGCGCGGTCTGGCGCGCGACTTCGGCGATCGCGACATCACGGTCAATGTCATTCAGCCCGGCCCGACCTCCACCGACATGAACCCGGAAGACGGCCCGATGAGCGAGTTCATGCACGGCTTCATGGCCATCAAGCGCCATGGCCGTCCGGAGGAAATCGCCGGTCTCGCCGCTTACCTCGCAGGTCCGGAAGCGGGCTTCATCACCGGAGCGATGCACACGATCGACGGTGGTTTCGGCGCCTGACGCCGAAACCACATCTTCCTGGCCGGTCTCCTCAGACCTTCGAGAGTGCCTGGTCGAGATCGGCGATGATGTCGGCGGCATCCTCGATGCCGATCGACAGCCGCACCACGTCGGGACCGGCGCCGGCGGCGATCTGCTGCTCTTCGGTCAACTGCCGATGTGTCGTGGAAGCCGGATGGATGACCAGCGAGCGGGTGTCGCCGATGTTGGCGAGGTGCGAGAAGAGCTTCAGACCTTCGACCAGAGCTTTGCCGGCCTCATAACCGCCCTTGACGCCGAAAGTGAAGACGGCACCCGCGCCTTTCGGCGAATACTGTTGCTGCAAGGCGTGGTTCGGATCGTCCTCGAGACCGGCATAGTTCACCCAGGCGATTTTCGGATGCTTCTTCAGCCATTGCGCCGCGGCGAGTGCGTTATCGCAATGCCTCTGCATTCTGAGGGGAAGCGTCTCGATGCCGGTCAGGATCATGAAGGCGTTGAAAGGCGAGATCGCCGGGCCGAGGTCGCGCAAGCCCAGCACGCGGGCGGCGATCGCAAAGCCGATATTGCCGAAGGTCTGGTGCAGCACGATGCCGGCATATTCCGGCCGGGGCTGCGAGAGCATCGGGTAATTGCCGGATTTCGACCAGTCGAACGTGCCGCCATCGACGATGATGCCGCCCATCGAATTGCCATGCCCGCCCAGGAATTTCGTCAGCGAATGGACGACAATGTCGGCGCCGTGCTCCAGCGGCCTGACGAGATAGGGGGTTGCCATCGTATTGTCGACGATCAGCGGAATACCGCGCCGCTGCGCCACGTCGGCGATCGCCGCGATATCCACGAAGGTGCCGCCGGGATTGGCAAGGCTTTCGATGAAGATGGCGCGGGTGCGGTCATCAATCTGCTTGTCGAAACTCTCCGGCTCGTCCGTATCGGCCCAGCGGACCTGCCAGTCGAAACTTTTGAAGGCATGACCGAACTGGTTGATCGAACCGCCGTAGAGTCTTCGCGCCGAGACGAAATTATCGCCGGGCTGCATGATCGTGTGGAAGGTCAGCATCTGGGCCGCATGGCCGGAGGCGACCGCAAGCGCAGCCGTGCCACCCTCCAGCGCCGCCACCCGCTCTTCCAGCACCGCCTGGGTCGGATTCATGATGCGGGTGTAGATATTGCCGAACTGCTGCAGGCCAAAGAGGGCCGCCGCATGGTCCGCGTCATTGAAGACGAAAGACGTCGTCTGGTAGATGGGCGTCGCCCGGGCACCCGTGGCGGGATCGGGCTGGGCGCCTGCATGCACCGCCAGAGTTGAAAAGCCCGGATTGATCGTCGGCATGGTCTCTCTCCCTTATTGCCCAAGTGCTTTTTTCAACCTTTTATCACACCTGGGAAATGCGGCCTGGTTGATCTTGATCAACGATCTCCGCTTCTCCGCACGTATGCTCCAGGTGCGAAGAGGAGTATGCCATGAATAATCAAGCCTCCACCACACATGAAAACTTCGTTTCCCGGATCGCCCGCTGGTGTTCCACAACCTGGGACTCCATCGAGGAGGCAAAGGTCCTCGCGAGCCTCGATGACGAGACCGTCAAGATCCTCGCGCATGACAACGCCATGTCCAGGGATGAGTTCATTTCGCTGATCAGGCGCGGACCTCACGCCGCCGACGAAATGGCCTCACTGATGCGCCTGCTGAACATCGATCCGGAAGAGGTCAAGCTCGCCGAGCCGCTGGAATTCCGCGACATGCACATCACCTGTTCCAAATGTCAGGAAAAGGCCCGCTGCCGCCGGGAACTCGCCGATGGCGCCGCCGTCGCAGACTTTGCGGATTACTGCGCCAATGCCGAGCTGCTCAACGAGATGCGGGCCCGGCCGGAACTGCTCGCCGACTGAAGACATCAGGCGACAAGCCGGGGATATTCGATTGCCGGGCAACGGTCCATGACAACCTTGATGCCGGCAGCTTCCGCCCTGGCTGCCGCCCTGTCGTCGCGGACGCTGAGCTGCCCCCAGATCACCTTGGGCAAGGTCTCAAGGGCGAGTGCTTCATCGACCACGCCATCCAGGTATTCGGCGGCGCGGAAGACATCGACCATATCGACCGGCTGCGGCACGTCGGAGAGCGTCCTGTAGACGGTCTGCCCCTGGATCTGCTTGCCCGCCTGACCCGGATTGACCGGAAAGACCGTATACCCCTTCGACAGCAGAAAACCCATGACACGATTGCTCGGCCTATCCGGATTGGGAGACGCCCCGAGAAGCGCGATGGTCTTCACGGTCCTCAGGATATCGGCGATATAGGCGTTGTCGTAATGATCATGATTCATGGACGGCAGACTCCCTGATGATGCCTCTGGCGGCACAATCCTCCCGCTCTATGTAAGTCCGTGTCTCGATAAAAGGGATGCAGGTCATGAAAAAATTTCTCGCAAGCCTTACCGTCATCGCCTGCGGCGGCGCCCTCCTGCCGGTCGAACCGGCCTTTGCCATTTCCCGCTATAATTCCACCGGCATGTCCTGTGCCGCCGTGCAGCGCGTGATCAGACGCGAAGGCGCGGTCATCCTGCGCTATCCATCCAGAAACGTGCGCGGCATGACACTCTACGACCGCCATGTCGTCGACAGCAGCTTCTGCGATGGCCGGGAATTTGCGGATCGCGCAACGGTGCCGGCCGCAGACACACCCCGCTGCCCCGTTCGCGCCTGCAAACCCAGACCTGATCGGGAAGACTGCTTTCCGCTGCAGCCGGGCTGTCTCGGATTCTGACGTGCAGATTCCTGCCCGGCAGCCGCGGAGGCTGTTCTGGGAACGTTCTTGCTATTTTCCGCTTACGTACAACGCATATTAGCATCATCTACAGTTGAATTAGGGGAGCCTACTATTCATGATCCGTGATAATTCGCATTCTCATCAATAGTGACAAAACCAAGTATCCATCACTGTGTCATGTTGAAACCACAAGGGATTTTTTGATCAAACCGCGGCTGCTATATCGCTCTCTTCCCATCCGACTCTGGAGGCTTTGTAGACGGCGGCCACATAAATGACCCCATAGGTTGTATACACAACCATTCATCCCGCCCCACCAATGGGGCCGCGCGCCCAATTACATCGCCCGAAAGCGGGGCGGCGAAAACCTGTCTGTATTCATAAAGAAAACCCTTCCAAGCATCTCGAAAGGAAGAGAATGCGGCCTATCATGACAGTAGAGGAGATCCATGCCTTCCTGGATCGTGAATTTCCGCAAATCCACGTGGATGGACGAGCACTTGCCGTGACGGATGTCCGACCGGGTGAACTTGCCATGCGCTTCGATCCGAGCGACCGGCACCTGCGCCCCGGCAATACGATTTCCGGTCCCTCGATGGTCATGCTGGCGGATGTCGCGGCTTATGCCGTCATCCTTGCCCATATCGGGCCAGTGGCGCTCGCCGTCACCACCAGCCTCAACATCAATTTCCTGCGCAAGCCGCAGCTCGCTCCGCTCTTCTGCGACTGCAGGCTTCTCAAGCTCGGCAAGCGGCTCGCGGTGATCGACTGCCTGCTGACCCAGCAAAGCGGCGGAGAGCCGGTCGCCCATGCGACTGCCACCTATTCGATTCCGCCGCGATAAATTGTGGTATCATAAAACCACACATGTAAGCCTTTGATTTTGTTGTATCTATTTTTCAATCTTGCAAATCCGTCATCTTGACGCTTCGCATCCGCATCGGTATAAGCCGCCACAGATTGCGGACCTTCATGGCCCGCATTCTTTTTGTCGGTCCTTCGCGCCTTTTTTCGGGAATTTCGGCCGACAATCCAAGCAACAAGAAACGCCCTTGCATCCGGTTTCGAATGCCACGGGTCCCAAATGAAAGAGAAAACCATGTCAACCTTCGTTCAGAAGCCCGCCGAGGTGGAGAAGAAGTGGGTGATCATCGATGCCGAAGGCCTCGTTGTCGGTCGCCTCGCCACCATCGTTGCAAACCGGCTCCGCGGCAAGCACAAGGCCACCTACACCCCTCATGTCGATGACGGCGACAACGTCATCGTCATCAATGCGGAAAAGGTTGCCCTTACCGGCAAGAAGTATTCCGACAAGAAGTATTACTGGCACACCGGATATCCGGGCGGCATCAAGGAGCGCACCGCGCGCCAGATCATCGAAGGCCGCTTTCCGGAGCGCGTCATCGAAAAGGCCGTCGAGCGCATGATCCCGCGTGGCCCTCTCGGCCGTCGCCAGATGAAGAACCTGCGCGTTTATGCCGGTTCCAACCATCCCCATGAAGCCCAGCAGCCGGTCGCTCTCGACGTGGCTTCGCTGAACAAGAAGAATGTAAGGAGCGCCTGAACATGGCCGATCTCTCCTCTCTGAAGGATCTCGCTCCGGCGGCCGAAAACCAGGCCCCGGTTTACGTCCGCAAGGTTGACAACCTTGGCCGTTCCTACGCGACCGGCAAGCGCAAGAACGCCGTCGCCCGCGTCTGGGTCAAGGCCGGCACCGGCAAGATCACCGTCAACGGCAAGGATTTCTCCGCCTATTTCGCACGCCCGGTCCTGCAGATGATCCTGCAGCAGCCGATCGTCGCTGCGAACCGTGGCGGCCAGTTCGACATCGTTGCGACCGTTGCAGGTGGCGGCCTTTCCGGCCAGGCCGGCGCGGTGCGCCACGGCCTTTCCAAGGCGCTGACCTATTTCGAGCCGGGCCTGCGTTCGGTTCTCAAGAAGGGTGGCTTCCTGACCCGCGACAGCCGCGTTGTCGAGCGAAAGAAGTACGGCAAGGCGAAGGCCCGCCGCTCCTTCCAGTTCTCCAAGCGCTGATCGCTTGCCGAAAACACCGATTTGCGAAGGCCGGGTTTTCCCGGCCTTTTCTTTTGCGGCGCTTGCAGGCATTTCTCAGATCGGCAGTTCGGTCGTCGACTTCAGTTCGCGCAGGACGAAGCTGGAAACCACGTTGCGCACATGCGGATTGCGCATCAGGTGGCGGGTCATGAAAGCCTCATAGGCTTCGACGTCGCGTGCCCTGATCTTCAGCATGTAGTCGAACGTTCCGGACAGCGCGTAGCACTCCATGATCTCCGGTCGGTCCCGCACGACGCCTGCAAAAGCTTCGATCGCCTCCTCGTGATGATCCTCCAGGGTCACATGAGCGATGATGCAGAGCTTGAGGTCGAGCTTTGCCGGATCGAGAAGAGCAACCCTCTTCCGGATGACGCCTTCGGCCTCCAGTTCCTGAATCTTGCGCCAGGCGGTGCTTTGCGACATGCCGGCTTTCTCCGCCAGTTCGGAGAGCGACAACCCATCTCCGGTCTGCACGAGTTGCAGAAGCCTGCGGGCAGCTTGCAGGTTTTCTTTCATTCTGGCTTCTCCTCCTGGAATATTCTCCCATTTTCAGATCCTAATCCGGCAATCCTGAAATGTTTACCCGCTTTTCCCGGGATATAATGGTGATCTGACAGCCGGAGGCTGGAGCGCCCCGGCTCATTGGACTGATCACGGGAGGCCGGTCATGACCAAGGAAAGCACCTATACGGCGAACCTGCCGGATGCGGACGGCGTCTATCACTACACCGCCGAGGAAGACCAAATCTGGAGCGAACTCTACAGGCGGCAGATGACGCTTTTGGCCGACAGGGCCTGCCGGGAATATCTGGACGGCGTGAAAACGCTCGGGCTGAAGCCCGACAAGGTTCCGCAGCTTCGCGACGTCAATCGGCGACTCAACGAGACCACAGGCTTCGGGGTGGAGGGCGTGCCCGCCCTCATCCCGCCATCGCGTTTTTATGAATTGCTGTCGCAGGGCAAGTTTCCGCTGGCGACGTTCATTCGCCGCCGCGAGCATATCGACTACATCGAGGAGCCGGATATCTTCCACGAGGTCTTCGGCCACTGCCCCTTGCTGACCAACCAGAGCTACGCCAATTTCGTGCGCCGCTTCGGCGAGAAAGCTGTCAGTCTCGGCAAGGGCTATTCATGGCATCTGTTCCGGATATTCTGGTTCACCGTCGAGTTCGGCCTGATCGATACGCCGCAGGGGCGCCGCTGCTTCGGCGCCGGCATCGTCTCCTCCCCCAGCGAAACGGGGGCCGCGATGGAAGGCAAGGAATGCGAATTCCGACCGTTCGACCTGATGACGGTGCTCAGAACGCCCTACCGCATCGATATCGTGCAGCCGATCTATTACGTCATCAAGAGCTTCGCGCAGCTGGAATCGATCATCGAGGAGGATATCGGCGCGCGCATCAACGAAGCCAAGACTCTCGGCGACTTTCCGCCGGCATTCGAAGCCAAGGCCTCCTGAGCAAAGAGGAATTTGTTTCACTCAGGCTTGCCTTGCCGGCTCCGATTGTCCAACGTCCCACCACTGAATGATGGAGGGATGCCATGGCAGAAAAGTCGATCGATCACGCCTTCACGGCAACCAGCCTCACCTCCGCCGCAAGTGATCCAACCTTTGCGGGCGCGCTTTCCTTCATGCGCCGGCGGTTTACCAAGGCGTTGACCGGCGTCGATGCGGTGGTCTGGGGCATCCCTTTCGACGCGGCGACGTCCAACCGGCCGGGTGCGCGCTTCGGGCCGCAGGCGATCCGCCGGGCTTCCGCCATCTTCGACAACGACCCGCAATATCCCTTCTCACGCGATCTCTTCGCGGATCTGGCGGTCATCGACTACGGCGATTGCCTGCTCGACTATGGCAACCACCAAGAGACACCGGCAACGATCGAGCGGGAAGCCGCGAAAATCCTTGGCAGCGGCGCTTTCCTGCTGACCCTCGGCGGGGACCATTTTATCACCTGGCCGCTGTTGAAGGCTCACGCCGCCAGGCACGGCCCGCTTGCCCTCGTCCAATTCGACGCCCATCAGGACACCTGGTTCGACGACAACAAACGCATGGACCATGGTTCCTTCGTGGCGCGCGCCGTGCGCGACGGCATCGTCGATGCCGCCCGTTCGATCCAGATCGGCATCCGCACCCATGCGCCGGAGGATTTCGGCATCCGCCTCCTCTATGGCCATGAGGTGGAGGAGATGACCGCGAGCGAAATCGCCAGGACGATCCTCGAGCATACCGGCGGCAAGCCCGCCTATCTCACCTTCGACATCGACTGCCTCGACCCGGCATTCGCACCCGGCACCGGCACGCCGGTCGCCGGCGGCCCGTCGAGCGCGAAAATCCTGTCGGTGCTCAGCAAGCTCGGCCCCCTCGATATCCGCGGCGCCGATGTTGTCGAAGTGGCGCCGGCTTACGACCATGCCGATATCACCGCCATTGCGGGGGCGACGGTTGCCATGTATATGCTCGGGCTGCGCGCGGAGCGACGTGGCGCGTTAAAAAACTGAATCAACAAGCTGGCACAATGATTCCGGCTCTCAATCCAAGGCACTGATCTTACAGGACAAAGACAATGACAGCGAAAATCTTCATCGACGGCGAACATGGCACGACGGGACTGCAGATCCGCACCCGCATGGCCGGCCGCCGCGACGTCGAGCTGCTGTCTATCCCGGAAGCGGAGCGGCGCAACGCCGCCATGCGGGAAGACCTGCTGAACAGCGCCGACATTGCCATTCTCTGCCTGCCCGACGATGCTTCGCGCGAGGCTGTCTCGATGCTCGCCGGCAACAACAGGGTGCGCGTCATAGACACCTCGACCGCCTATCGCGTTGATCCCTCATGGGCCTATGGCTTTGCGGAAATGGACAAGGCACAGGCCGACAAGATCAAGTCGGCCCGCCATGTGGCCAATCCCGGCTGCTACCCGACCGGCGCGGTCGGCCTCATCCGGCCGCTGCGCGCCGCCGGCCTCCTGCCCGATGGCTATCCGGTGACGGTCAACGCAGTTTCCGGCTATACCGGCGGCGGCAAGCAGCTCATCGCACAGATGGAAGACCAATCGAGGGACGACGCCGTCAGCGCCAACAATTTCCTCTACGGCCTGACGCTCAAGCACAAGCATGTGCCGGAAATGAAGGTTCACGGCCAGCTCGACCGCGCGCCGCTCTTTTCGCCGTCCGTCGGACGCTTCGCGCAGGGCATGATCGTGCAGGTGCCGCTCTTCCTCGAAGACCTCAAGGACGGGGCCACGATGGAGAGCATTCACGCGACGCTCGTCGGGCATTATGCCGGGCAGGATATCGTCACCGTCGTTTCGCTTGAGGAAAGCAAGGCGCTGCCGCGCGTCGATGCTGAGGAACTCGTCGGTCAAGATACGATGAAGCTCTTCGTTTTCGGTACGCCGGGCGGTGCACATGTCAATCTCGTGGCTCTGCTCGACAATCTCGGCAAGGGTGCGTCGGGCGCGGCCGTCCAGAACATGGACCTGATGCTTTCGGCCTGATGACCGAGAGCTTCCCCTTCCCCGCCGAATGGCTCATCGAAAGCGCACGCCAGATTGCGGACACCGTCGTCGGCACCGTCTATGAAGTGACGCGTGGCGGCGGTGAAGTCGACATTGCCAAGGTGCTGAAACCGCGAGCGCTGGAGGACAGTCTTCGCGGCGCCGATTTCATGGGCTGGCGGGACTGCATCGGTTGTGTACGGCTGATCGCCCGATCCCAAAATGTTCTCCTGATGGAGCATGCGGGCAAGGTGACACTGCGCGATCGTATCGCCACACATGGCGACCGGGACGCGACACGGATCGCGGCCGAAGTGCTCACAGAATACCATCGCCCATCCGAGACCCCGCCGCCTGCGAGCCTCCAGCCTCTTCAACGTTATTTCTCAAGCCTCTTCAAGAAAGCCGAGGAAGATCATCGCAACGGGATCACCGGCCCGTTCGTGGAAGCGGCAGAGATGGCGCAAGCGCTGATCGCCGACCAGCGGGACATCAAGCCGCTGCATGGCGACCTGCATCACGAGAACATCATCTTCGGGCCGCGCGGCTGGCTGATCATCGACCCGGCAGGACTGATCGGGGACGCGGCGCTCGACGTCGCCAACATGTTCTCCAATCCGCTCGACCGACACGACCTCACCCGCGATGAAGAACGCATCGCCTTCATGGCCGGTGTGTTTGCCGATACGCTCAAGCGCGACGTCCGGACCATCCTGCGCCATGCCTTCGCCTATGGCTGCCTGTCTGCGGCCTGGCACGAGGAAGACGGCAACGAGAAGGATCGCGGCGACGAGCTTGCCGTCGCCGCCGCAATCAAAAACGTCCTTCGCCAGGCCTAGGCGACCTGCCGCACCGGAGCGAATGCCTGCTTCAGCCCCAGATGGATGGCGAGCCTTTCGCCCGGTCCGTGCACGGCGGCAAACAGCAGGCCGGCCAGGAACGTGAAGTGGTCGACGAAAAAGCCGAACTCCGCTTGATTGCCTTCCCAGTGGCTCGGCCCATGAAAGGCGAAGGCCAGGAAGATCACATAGACACCTGCGAGCAATGCGGCTTCCGAGAAGAACGCGCCGCTCAGGAAAGCAGCGGCCAGAGCGATCTCGAAAATCGCGGCGACCCAGGTCAGGAACAGCGGGAACGGAAAACCTGCGCTCGCAATATATGCGGCGGTCGTCTGCATATCGATGAACTTGAATGTCGTCGCCATGACGAACAGGCCGCCGAAGATCAGCCTTGCGACGAGAATTGCGATTGTCTTTGCCATTGTCCTATCCTCTCTGCTTGGCCGCAGCCGTTGAACTCTGCTTCAAGGACGGGCGGATGGAGCGCTTTCCGACAAAGGGCCTGCAAATTTCTTCGACGCTAATTCCGGACTGCGACCGCGGTTTCCGGAGCATATTCGCCGATGAAACCCCGCCAATGGGCAATCGCGAAGCCGAGGACCACCAGCGCGCCGGCCTGGTGCGTCAGCGCCAGGTCAAGCGGCACCTGCATGAGAAGCGTCGCAATGCCAAGCACGGCCTGGAGACAGATCAGGCCGAAGAGCACGACTGCGCGGCGGGCATGTGTCGTGCGAGGCGCGGTCTTCAACATCACCACCATATGCCACAGCGCCAGCGCGAGAAGCGCATAGGCTCCGACGCGATGAACGAACTGCACCGTCTTCGGGTTCTCGAAGAGATTGATCCACCACGGCTGCTGGATGAGGAGATCGCCGGGGACCAACGCCCCGTCCATCAGCGGCCAGGTATTGTAGGAGAAACCCGCGTCGAGGCCGGCGACCAGTGCGCCAAGATAGATCTGGAAAAGGCTCATCGCCGCCAGAAGCACCGCGCCGGCCTTCGCCCGGCCTTCCGGCGCGACATCGTCACTATGCGGAGACAGGCCGCGCATGATCCACACACAGGCGGAGAAGATGAGACAGGCGATCACCAGATGCGTTGCAAGCCGGTACTGCGAGACGCTGACAAGCTTGGTCAATCCTGAAGAGACCATCCACCAGCCGATGAAGCCCTGGAAGCCGCCGAGCGCCAGAACGCCGGTGAGCGGCCAGCGCAACCGCCTTTCGATGCGACCGGTCAACCAGAAGAAAATCAGCGGCACGGCGAAGACGACGCCGATCGAGCGGGCCAGAAAGCGGTGCGCCCATTCCCACCAGAATATCGACTTGAACTCGTCGACCGTCATCTCCTTGTTGACTTCCTGGTATTGCGGGATGCGCTGGTAGAGGCGGAACTCCTCCTCCCATTCCTCGGCCGAAAGCGGCGGGATGACACCGTGGATCGGCTTCCATTCGGTGATGGACAGGCCGGAATCGGTGAGCCGCGTCGCACCTCCGACGAGCACCAGACAGAAGAGCGTGAAGACAACGAAGGCGAGCCAGATGCGCACCGCCTTGCGGTCGCGCTCGCGGCGCTTCGTCTGTTTCAAAACGTCGATGATCACGGCATCGGTCGCCGACATGGGGCACGCTCCTGTCGCTCACGCCAAAGACGCATTCATACGCCTTTTGTTCTTTCGCGTTGCTTTGCCCCATCGACCCGTGCAAAACAAGCCCCGGCGCTTTGCGGCATGCGGTCGCGGACAGGCGGTCGCCATAAAGGAGAAGCATTTTGGTCCCGCGTTTGAGAAGTTTCATCGGCACCATCCTGATCATCATTCTGGTGATCACATATGCGCTTCTCGCCACGACTTTCGCGACGCTGCTCCTCGCCACCTCGCCCTGGTGGGTGCATTTCCTCTATTTCCTGCTCTCCGGCATGCTCTGGGTGCTGCCGGCGATGCTGATCATCAAGTGGATGGCCGGGCCGAAGCCTGGAAAATAACCTTTTTACCGCCGATTAACCAGCAGCAGCGGTTTTGTTGCCTATAAACCGAATCTTGGCGCTCCTTCCCTATCCTGCCTGCAAGAGGCAATAGCGGGCGCGCCATGCAGCAGCGGAAAGTCCAGTACGGGGAGCAGGCCATCGAGACGCCTGGAGAGCGGGCTGGCGACACCGCGATGCGTTTTTCCGAACTGACGCTTGTCATCTCACGCGATCCGCGCTCAGTCGAAGCGGAATGGCGCCGCCTCGAAGGATTTACGAAGAACTCGCTGCATCAGGGTTTCGACTGGTGCCTTGCCTGGACAGAAGCGCACGAAAGCGCGCTTACGATCGTTCAGGGGATTGCCGGCGGACGTGTGGTTTTGATCCTGCCACTCGAAATCGTGCAAGAGAACGGCATTCGGATCGCCCGCTTTCCCGGCGACCGATTCAACAACATCAATACCGGCCTTTTCGATGACGGCCTCGCAGCGCCGAATACGGAGGATCTCCGGAATTTCGCCTTTGCGCTGCGGATCGCCTTGCGGAACGAGGCCGATCTCATCGTTCTCGACAATATCCCGCTCATGTGGCGCGACAGGCAGCACCCGCTGTCCGGACTCGCGACGATCGAGAACCAGAACCATTCCTTCCAGCTTCCGCTCTTTGCGAATTTCGAGGCGACGATCGCGCAGTTGAGCGCCAAGAGCCGCCGCAAGAAGTTTCGCTCTTCAACCCGCAAGCTCGAAGCGATCGGCGGTTATGAACATGTCATCGCCACCGAGCAAAGCGAAAAGCACGCGCTTCTCGACCTCTTCTTTCATCAGAAGGGCGCACGGCTGGCGATGTTCGGCTTGCCGGACGTCTTTTCGGCACCTGTGATCCGCGACTTCTTCCACCGGCTGCTCGATGTGCCGGTTGATGGCTTCGACACACCGCTTGCCCTGCACGCCATCCGTCTGTGTGGCGAGCACGAAGGCCATATTTGCGCGATTGCCGGCCTGTCGCGCAAGGGCGATCATGTCATCTGCCAGTTCGGCTCGATCGACGAAAGCATATGCCCGGAAGCCAGCCCCGGCGAACTTCTGTTCTGGCTGATGATCGAACTGTCCTGCCGGGAGGGTGCTTCGATCTTCGACTTCGGCGTCGGCGACCAGCCCTACAAGCGCAACTGGTGCACACAGGAAACGGTGCAGCACGATATCCTGTTGCCGCTGACATGGAAGGGGACATTCATGCGTCCCCTGCGGGTTGTCGTGACCAGGGCCAAGGCGATGATCAAGCGCAATCCGCATCTTTATGCGATCGTGCAGCGTTGGCGATCCAACCGTTGCCAGAAGGCTCCGGAGTCCCCGATCTCCAGCACGGCATAATTCAATCAGGCGGCGCGGCGGCCGCGGCGCGGCGAATGCCGGTCGCCGGCTTCTGTCATGATCAGCAGATTGCGGTAACCCGCTCCTTCGAAATCCACGACCAGCTTTGCCACGTCCTCGTCCTTGAAACCGGGGACGGAGAGGATGATCTCCGGCGTCTCGTCGCGGGTCAGGCGCGAAATACCGGATATCTCCGCCGGGCCGCATTCGATGAGCACGAGGTCATAGGCATCCGCCAGCGCATCGATGATCATCGTCAGGCGATCCGCGCCGCGCATGGCGCGGTCCGGATCGGAAATGCCGTGCGGGATGATATGGGCGTCGGAGAGCCGGTCCCGATGGATGGCGTCGCCAAAGACGGTTTCGCCGCAGAGCAGATCGGTGATGCCGGGCAGCCTGGGATTGTCCGCCATCAGGCCGGTCGGGCAGGTGGAGCCCGTCATGTCGATCAGGACCACGGTGGAGCCTCGCTCGGACACCTCGCGAGCCAGCATGACGGTTGCGGCCGAGCCCTCGTCACCGGCCGGTGATATGGCGATCGCAACCGGAATGTCGTGGCGCAGGAGGTAGTGAGCGACCGAACCGATCGTGAAGCTTCGTTCCTCGGCTTCGATTGCGTCGCTCCGTTCCTCGACCTCGCGTGCAAGGGCCTCCCCGACCACCTTGGCGCGGACCTTCTCGGCGGTTGTCCTGACGTCCTCCCGCGCTGGCGCGGGCCGATCGAACCGTGCGGCTTCCGCCTGCATCTGGTGGACCGGCAGAGGAGCGGCCGCCACGGGTTCGGCAGGCAGCGGCGCGTCGACCGGCGCGACAACCTCCCCCTCCTCGACCTCGCGCACCCCCGACGGACGGAGTGCGCGGCCGCTGAAGAGCTCGATGACCATGACAATCAGGCAACCGAAGATGAAGGTCGCAAGCGATACGACGATCACAATCGGGATGACCTTCGGGAAATAGGGCTCGGACGGTTCGACGGCGCGCGACACGATACGGGCGTCTGCCGGAGCGGCATTGCCGTCGAGACGGGAGGTCGCCTCGCGATAGCGGGCAAGATAGGTTTCGAGCAACTGACGCTGGGCAGCCGCTTCACGTTCGAGCGCGCGAAGCCCCACTTCCTCCTCGCCGGCCTTGGCGGAATCAGCCTTCAACCCGTTGAGCTGTGCCATGAGCTGGCGTTCGCGCAGCCGCGACACTTCCGCTTCGTTATCGAGGCTTGCAAGAATTTTCTTGGTCTCGGCGTCGATCTGCTGGCGGATGCCGGCGAGCTGGGCCCGCAAGCCTCTCAGCCGCGGATGGCCTTCGAGCAGCGACGTGGACAGGTCAGAGACCTGAGCCTGCAGATTGGCTTCCGCTTCCTTCAGGCGCTGGATGACCTGCGAGCCGACCACATCGGTCAACGTATCGGACGCCCGGCCGGCTTTGAGCGAGGCGCGGACGTTTTCGGCGCGCGCCTCGGCATTCGCCCGTTCCGCCCGCACCCGGGCAAGCTCGGTGGAGATATCGTTGAGCTGCTGGGTCGAGAAACTGTTGGTCTCCGTGGTCTGGAAGAGGCCGTTGGAGGAGCGGTAGTCGGCCACCTTCCCTTCGGCTTCCTTGACCTTCTGCGTCAGGCTGGCGATTTCCGGCTCGAGCCATTTGGCAGTCTCCGAATGGGTATCGAGCTTGGCGCTGCTCTGGATCTGGAGATAGACCTCCGCCATCTTGTTCGGGATGTCGGCCGCGAGCTTCGGATCGTGCGAGGAAAATTCGATCGCGATGACGCGGGAGTTTTCGACCGGATAGACCTGCAGCTTCTCACGGAATTCCTGGATTACCCGATCCTCCGGATCAAGCGTCATCGGATCCTGCTTGAGTCCGATCAGCACCAGGGGATCGGGGAACAGAGATTGCGCAGCCGGATCGAATTCCTCGAGCTCGGCAAGCTTGAGATCGCGAACGACCCGATTGATGAGGTCGGTGGATTGCAGGAGTTGCGCCTGGCTGGTGATGTTGAGCGAGTCGAGGATCGGATCGTTCGCCTGCGGGGTGCCCTCTCCTCCGGTCAGGTTGGGCGACCGGGACTCGATCAGCAGCCGCGTCTCGCCCCGGTAACTCGGTTTCATCAGGCTGGTTCCGACGAGGGCCACGGCGGCAGCGACGATTGTAGCGCCGATGATCCTGGCCTTGCGCTCCCAGACCGCCGAGATGATCCGCCCGAGATCGATATCCACGTCCTGACTGCTGCCGTTTACGCCTGACATCATACGCTCCAACTCATCGATTTCGGCGGATGGTAAAGGATCATGGTAACGCGAGGGTTAATGCTCTTTCAGGGTAGCACCGGCTCCACCATAAAGCGCAAACTTGCAGCCTCTTTACCGGGCATTAACCCTAACGGATCGATAACGGGCGCAATGGTATGAACAGCCGGAGCTCGGAAGCGGAAATGTCCTTCGCTCGCCCCCAACATGTGCTGGCGCTCGCACTTGCCGTGGCCGTGACGGCGATTGCCGGCTGCACGAGCAATGCGCCGGCGCCCAGAAGCTTTCAGGAAGCGACGGTCCAGCCTTACCGGCTCGACAGCGGCGACCGGCTGCGCATCAGCGTTTTCGAACAGCCAAGCCTCAGCAACACCTATACGGTCGACCAGGCCGGTTATATCGCCTTCCCGCTGATCGGTCAGGTGGCGGCACGCGGCCAGACGATGCCGGCACTGGAAGGCGCGATCGCTGCCCGCCTCCGGCAGGGTTACCTGCGCGATCCGGACGTGACGATCGAAGTCGACCGCTATCGGCCCGTCTTCGTGATGGGTGAAGTGGGGCGGCCTGGACAATATTCCTACGTTCCCGGCATGACCGCCCAGAACGCCATCGCGATTGCCGGCGGCTTCACCTCCCGCGGCAACCAGCGCGATGTCGACGTCACCCGCAAGATCAACGACCGGGTGATCACGGGCCGCACGACGGTCACCGCGCCGGTGCTGGCAGGCGATACGATCTATGTCCGTGAGCGGCTCTTCTGACCGGACCATAGATATGGCCGAGCGCGCGCCCTTGAGGATACTCCACTGCTTCCGATCGCCCGTCGGCGGAATCTTCCGCCATGTGCGCGATCTGGTCGAGGAGCATCGGGCCGCAGGCCACGAGGTCGGCATTCTGTGCGACAGCTCGACCGGCGGAGCGCATGAGGACCGGCTTTTCCAAAGCATCGAGCCGCAGCTTTCGCTCGGCCTCACCCGTATTCCGCTGCGCCGTGCGATCGTTCCATCCGACCTCATGGCCATCTACAGAAGTTATAAACATATCAAAAGTTTGAAGCCGGATATCCTGCATGGGCATGGCGCCAAGGGCGGCGCATTGGCCCGGCTGATCGGCTCAACGCTGCGGGTCAACAAGTATCGCGTAGCCCGCCTTTATTCGCCTCACGGAGGCAGCCTGCATTTCGATCGGTCGAGCCTGTCCGGTCGAATCGTGCTCGGCCTCGAACGTTTCCAGGAGCATTTCGGCGATGCCCTCGTCTTTGTCTGCGATTACGAGCGGCGCACCTACGAAGCCAAGGTCGGAAAGCCGCGCACGCTCACCAAAGTCATCTACAACGGCATCAAGGATGCCGAGTTCGAGACGATCGCCGCCGACCCGTCGGCTCCGCATTTCCTCTATATCGGCATGCTGCGCGACCTCAAAGGCCCGGATGTCTTCATCGACGCCTTCGCCCGGACCGAGCGAGCCGTCGGGTACCCACTCCTGGCCCTGATGGTCGGCGATGGGCCGGACCGGGACCGTTACGAGGCGATGATGGCGGAGCGCGGGCTTGGCCGCCGCATCGAGATGAAACCGGCCATGCCGGCGCGGGAGGCTTTTGCTCAGGCGAAGATCGTCGTTGTTCCCTCCCGCGCGGAAGCCATGCCCTATATCGTGCTGGAGGCGCTTGCGGCCGGCAAGGCGGTGATCGCCTCGCGGGTCGGCGGCATTCCGGAAGTGCTCGGCGAGACGAGTGAAGCCCTTGCAGTGCCCGGCAATGCGGAGGATCTCGCCCGCGTCATGACACAAGCGGTCACCACGCCCGGCTGGAAGGATCGCGTCATGCCGAAACCGGAAGCCTTCAAGGCGGTGTTCTCCGCCTCGGTCATGGCCCGGGAGATGCTGGAACTGTATCAAGATCTGTTAGATCCCAACCCTGTTGCAGGACATCGTTAAAGGCTTCCTTCACCTCTTTTTGCTAAGCGGTTCGCATGCCTTCCAACCCGCAGGGGTCGGAGGTCGAAGGGATCGGCCATGAACCAGCCAAGCAAGTCCGAACAGTTCGATATGGAAAGTCTTCGCCGGAAGGCTTCGGAGATACGCAACACCGGCGAAAGCCCTGATCCGGCGGATGTCACTGCGCTCAATCCGTTTGCCCGGCAGATCGCCGAGCAGTTTCGCAACGACAGCACCTCGCCGACCATGCTGATCGGCCAGTTCCGCCTGTTCGAACTCGCGGTGCTGCTGGCGATCGGCCTGCTCGTCGGTGCGTTGATGGCGCCGATCGATACCGGCGATTTTCTTGCCCGCTTCGCCCTCATCACATCGGGGGCGACACTCACGGTCCTGCTGTTGCAGGTTGCCGATACCTATCAGATTCCGTCTCTGCGCGGTGCCAGCCGTACTGCCAGCCGCGTCTTCATCGGCTGGACGCTCGGCTTTCTGGCGACCGCCGCAGCCCTCTATTTCGCAGAGCCTCGCCCCTACTCCATCGCCGCCCTTCTCGTCTGGTTCGTCGCCGGCGCCGGCTTCCTGTTCCTCGAACGCCAGCTCACCGCCTTCGCCATCCGCAACTGGGCCCGAAACGGGGTCATGGAGCGCCGTGCCGTCATCGTCGGCGGCGGCGAGCCTGCCAAGCAGCTCGTGCGCCAGCTCGAGCAGCAGCCCGACAACGACATCCGCATCTGTGGCATCTTCGATGACCGCAACAGCGAACGTTCCCCGACCGTGGTCGCCGGTTATCCGAAGCTCGGCACCTTTGCGGAACTCGTCGAATTCGCACGGCTTGCCCGCATCGACATGCTGATCATCGCGCTTCCCGCCACCGCCGAGCAGCGCATCCTGCAGCTTCTGCGCAAACTCTGGGTGCTGCCGGTCGACATCCGCCTCGCCGCGCACGCCAACCGCCTGCGTTTCCGTCCGCGCTCCTATTCGCATGTCGGCGCCGTGCCGATGTTCGACCTTTTCGACAAGCCGATCCGCGATTGGGATTCGGTTGCCAAGCGTGTCTTCGACATCGCCTTTTCGCTGATCGCGATCGTGCTCTTCTGGCCGATCATGCTTGCCGCGGCGATCGCCGTGAAGACCACGTCCAAGGGGCCGATCCTCTTTCGCCAGAAGCGCCACGGCTTCAACAACGAGGTGATCGAGGTGCTGAAATTCCGCTCCATGTACACCGACATGAGCGACCAGACCGCGATCAGGGCCGTCACCAAAGGCGATCCGCGCGTGACACCGGTCGGCCGCTTCCTGCGCAAATCCTCGATCGATGAGCTGCCGCAGCTCTTCAACGTGCTCCGCGGCGAGCTTTCCCTCGTCGGCCCGCGCCCGCATGCGGTGAGTGCGCAAACGGGAACGCGCAAATATGTCGACGTGGTCGAGAGCTATTTCGCCCGCCACCGCGTCAAGCCCGGCGTCACCGGCTGGGCGCAGATCAACGGGCTTCGCGGCGAACTCGACAGCGACGAAAAGATCCGCGCCCGCACGGCTTATGATCTCGACTATATCGAGAACTGGTCGCTGCTCTTCGACCTGAAGATCCTGTTCCTCACGCCGGTCCGGCTGCTCAACACGGACAACGCCTATTGAGCGCACTCTCCCATGATCACCAGGTGCATTTCGACAGCCGGCTTGCGGCCCTGAAGCTCGCCGGTTCCGGCATGCTCGCCTTCGGCGTCTTCCTGTCCGGCTTCGTGATCTCGGAACCCGCGCCTTACGAACTGATCATGGTGATCCAGATCGCCATCTGGTTCCTGCTGGGCCTTGCGATATCCCGTACGGTCGCGCCGCTTCTGGTCATGCTGCTCATCTTCAACCTGAGCGGCCTCACCACCATGTTCGTCATGAAGGACATGAGCGGGGCGCCGATGTATTTCGCCGTCTCGACTTTCCTGGCGTTGAGTTCGGTCTTCTATGCCGCGATGATCGAAAGCGATCACCGGCGGCTCGACCTGATCTTCAAGGCATGGGTGGCGGCGGCGATCATCACGGCGACGCTCGGTATTGCCGGTTACTTCAACGTCTTTCCGGGCGCGCATGTCTTCACCCGCTACAACCGCGCCATGGGCGCGTTCCAGGACCCGAACGTCTTCGGCCCCTATCTGGTCGCCCCCCTCCTCTACCTGCTCTACCGCCTGCTGACGGGACCGCTTTTGAAGGCGCCGCTGCTGATCCTCGGCATATTGATCCTGGCGCTCGGCATCTTCCTGTCCTTCTCGCGCGCCGCCTGGGGCCTGCTCGTCTTTGCGGGCGTCGCGCTCGTCGTCGTCATGCTGCTGAAAGAGCGGACGACCGCCTTCCGCTTCAAGATCCTGGCGATCTCGGTGGGGGCTGCGGTCTTCCTCGTACTGGCGCTTGCGATCGCGCTGCAATTTCCGCAGGTCTCCGATCTCTTCACGAACCGCGCGAGATTGGTGCAGGAATACGACGGCGCACGTCTCGGACGCTTCGAACGCCACAAGATCGGCTTCCTGATGGCGATGGAACGGCCGCTCGGGCTGGGACCGATGGCGTTCGGCAAGATATTCGGCGAAGACGAGCACAATATCTGGCTGAAGACGCTGACGACCTATGGCTGGCTCGGCGCGATCACCTATCAGGTCATGATCTGGTCGACGCTGTGGTTCGGCTTCCGCTACATGCTGCGCGAACGCCCCTGGCAGCCCTACCTGATGATCGCCTGGGTGATGATCCTCGGCCATGCGATCATCGGCAACGTCATCGACACCGACCACTGGCGGCATTTCTACCTGCTGCTCGGCATCGTCTGGGGCTGCGCCGCACTCGAACATCGCCACACTCTTTCCCGTCGGCCTGCCTCGCCTGCCACAGCCCGGACTTGACTTCCGGCCTCTTCGCGCCAAATCTGTTCCCATGCTGATCGCCTCTCAATTGCGCGCCGCGCGTGCCATGACGGGAATGACGGTGGAGGACCTTTCCGCCGCTTCCGGTCTTTCCAAAACCGCCATCGAGGAAGCCGAAGCCGCCCAGGTCTTCGCCGATGCGGGGGTAACCGAACGGCTGCGCACCATCTTCGAATCGAGAGGCATCCTTTTCCTCGGCGCCGGCGAGGGCGACGATCCCGGCGCGGGACCAGGTGTCCGGCTGCGCCAGCAGTTCCATGACGAAGGCATCCGACCGCAGAACCTCAATGCCGCCAACGACGGCTAGAGCGGGATGCCGAAAGGTGTGAGCGGTTTTCGGGTAATATCCCGCTAACCTTTTGATGTAGACCAGGATTCAGATTTCAGGCAGATCGGGCTTAAAAATCATCCTGATCTGGAGAGAAGGCCGGCTGCGCCTCAAGATCTCCCTGGTCTTCATGCGTGTTTCACCGATCCGGACGGTGAAAGGCGCCGCGCATGACCTGCCCCGACGATTGCCATCTCGTCATCGTCGGTTTGATCCTGATCATTGTCGGCTTCGGTTTCCACGTTTATCGGGAAAGCACCTGATTGCGTCCAGACGATCTTCGTGAGGGCAGTATCAAAGTCTAAGGGACCCGAGGGCCAATTAGCATGTACATTTTTAACAATAAAAGCGCAGAATTCCGGGAACAAAGATTCATTCATGAACATTGAGGTCTGAATAAGCAAAAGAGGGGAAGGCCATGACGACAAACATCAACATCGGCGAAGTTGAGAACAAGGGTTTGAAGAAAGTCTGGAGCGTCGCTGAGTTCGCCAAGCGCTATCGCCTAGACAGGCGGGAGGAAGCCCGTCTCCTGAAGCTTCTCGGCCCCTTCGCATCCCAGCAGGAACTTCTGATGAACGCCAGCCGGGCACCGCGCTTCCGCTGAGTGCCGGCGTCCACAATCTTGCATGATAAGCAGATTCGACCCTCGTTTCCCGAAGTCCTGAACAGGTCGCTTTTCGGTCTTGTCCCCGCGCCACCCCTCTGCCGGGCAGACACAGGAACAACGATTATGACGGGGAATTCAAAGAGTTAAATGGTCGGGGCGGCGGGATTTGAACCCACGACCCCTTGACCCCCAGTCAAGTGCGCTACCGGGCTGCGCTACGCCCCGACCAGCTCTATGAGCAGGATTTCCCTAGTCTTTCGGGCTTGCGGATGCAAGCCCTTATTTTCGGTCACGGAGAACAAATCGGTACAAAAGTCCCACGTGGGACTTTGGAGGCGGAAAGCCGGATGTTCTTCATCCACCCCGAGGGAGGAAGCGGCTTGCGACGAGGGCCGGTATCGAAGCCTCAACAAGCCCCGTCCGGAAAGTGCTTCGCCGTGACCGTTGACAGGGCCGTGCGAGTTTCTATCCTGTTACTCTCTCCGGTTTCATTGGCATGAGAAGGAAGAACGAGTGGCGAGAAGCGGCCTTTTACGTTTATTGAAGACGATCGTCCTGTCACCCCTCTACACGCTGCAGATTTTTTCCACCGCAAAGAGTTTCCGGAAGAATCCCATTCTTGGCAATGAACGGCTGAACCGGCGCGGATTGCATATCTGGCGTGTGAAGCTGGCCGCGAAAATCGCCGCGTCACGGCGCCGGAAATTGCAGCATCTCGTTCCGGAAGAAGAACGCAACTTTTTTGCCGAAAACGGTTACATTGAACGCCGCAACCTCCTTCCCGAAGCGGCGTTCCGGAAACTCGTTGCCGAGATCGATGCGCTGGAAGCGCCGGCGCTTGAAATGAAGGAGGGGGCTGCCGTCACGCGCCGCATGCCGCTGTGGCCGGGCATTCTCGGCGATTCC
Organism: Neorhizobium phenanthreniclasticum; assembly: GCF_040066075.1. Lineage (NCBI taxonomy): Bacteria > Pseudomonadati > Pseudomonadota > Alphaproteobacteria > Hyphomicrobiales > Rhizobiaceae > Neorhizobium > Neorhizobium phenanthreniclasticum. Next base: position 204,566 of record NZ_JBEAAL010000006.1, on the reverse strand, counting down.
CCGACGATAAGGGCTCTCTTGGACGATAGCAGCTGGTTGAATGCCGTTCGCTATGTCGGTGGCTTCAATAGCGAACCCCTCGTCTCGGTCCAAACGATTTTCGGCACGCCTTCCGTTCATCTCGACAAGAAGGATCCGCAGACCAATTTGCATATGGATACATTTCATCCGACGGTGAAAGCCTGGTATTTCCTCCATGACGTGCCCGAGGACGAAGGGCCTTTCACCTATGTCGCGGGATCGCATAAACTTACCAGGCGCCGGCTTGCCTGGCAGAAACGCATGAGCATCAGCGCCGCCCGCGCGAAGTCCGGCGGAGCGTTCAGGATTTCCCGATCCATGCTGAAGCGATTGCATCTGCCGCCGCCGACCGCATTTGCAGTTCCGGCAAATACGCTGATTATCGGCGACACATTCGGATTTCACGCTCGCGGATATTCCGCCCGCCCTTCCATAAGAGTGGAAATCTATACCTCGCAGCGATTGAACCCGTTTCTTCCCTTCGTCGGCCCCGATCTTGCCCGGCTGCCCTTTGTTCGCGGGTGCAAGCAAACCCTCGCCTGGCATGTCGAAAACCTGGCGACGCGGCTTGGCCTCTATCGCTCACCGATGCGCCTGATCGGCAAGGTTCGCCCCCGCCAGCCTCGCACATAGAACCGCTGATCGCCGGCTCCACCGACTGCCGGTGCAAGGGAAAAATCCACCGAATGCACACGACGCCTGCAAAGCCGCTCCGGACACGGGAACCCGCCCCGCCTTCGGCGACGGAGCGGAGCTTTCCGCGACCTCAGTAATACGGCGAGATGCACCGGCGGCGTGGGCCGTGATAGGGCTGGAACGTGTTGTCATAAGCCCTGTACGACCGGTAGCGGGCATAGCACCAGCGCGTATGGGCGCTTGCGCCTCTGTAGTACCGGCGCGGCGGCGCATAGCGTGGCTGTGCCAGCGCACCGCCGATGATCGCACCCAAAGCCAGACCACCGATGATCGCGCCGGCATCCGGACCGTGACGATGATGACGGCGGTAGTAGCGGTCGCGGTAATAGCGGTCGCGATAGTAGCGGCGGTCCCGGCGATCGCGATGTCGCCAGTATTGCACCTGTTCTGCGGCCTGCGGCGCCTCGATCCTCGGCGCGCTCACCAACGGAAAGGCCTGGGCCGGCGCGACACCTGTGAAAGCCGTGATCAGGGACAAGCCGATGATTGCGAGCTTCTTCCTCATAATTCACCTCCTCTGATCCTTCCTATTGAAGAAAATATTCCTCCTTTTCGCCTGAACCAGAGGTGAATGGTAAATTCATCGTTATATGCGCAAAGATTAGTGCTCTACCTGACCTGATCGAGCAGGCGCTTGCATTCCAGAAGATCGAACAGCGCCTCCTGCAGGAGCGCGCGATCCTCCTTGCCGACGCTCGACTTGCCGACCGAGACTTCCGGCACATCGTCGTCATGGGAAGAGCCGAAGCCGAAAAACCGGCCGCTTGGCTTGACCTTGGGACGCCCGACGATCTGATCTTCTTCGGTCGTGCTGACCTTCGGCTCGACATGCTTCTCGGTGTTTGCCGCCATGAGCGCTTCCATGGTGGCAAGGTCGCCGGAAGCAATCGCCGCAACGAACTTGTTGCCGTTCGTCTTCAGGAGCTTCTGAACGCCCTTGATCGTATAACCATGGTCATAGAGCAAATGGCGGATGCCCTTCAACAGATCCACGTCTTCGGGACGGTAGTAGCGCCGTCCGCCGCCACGCTTCATCGGCCTGATCTGCGGAAAGCGCGTCTCCCAGAAACGCAGCACATGCTGGGGCAGATCGAGATCGTCTGCGACCTCGCTGATCGTACGAAAGGCGTCCGGGCTCTTGTCCAAGTGTCACTCTCCCAACAGCGAACTGCCGATTCTCCCCGCCGATAGGCATCCAGCCTCCGAGACATTCAATGATTATGCGGCGAATCGAACATATCTCAACGGTTTAAGCCGCGAGATTCAAGTATGTTCACAAGATTGGAGAAGACTGCAGCCGCGTCAGGCGACCGGGCTTGCCGGCTTCTGCTTCGCCTTGCGTGCCGTATGCGCCTTCAGAATGCGCTGCTTGAGAACGTTGGAAGCCTTGAAAGTCATGACCCTACGCGGCGAGATCGGCACTTCCTCGCCGGTTTTCGGATTGCGACCGATCCGCTCGTTCTTGGACCGCACCTGGAATGTTGCGAAGGAGGAAAGCTTGACGACCTCGCCCCGGATGATCGCGTTGCAAATCTCATCGATGACCGTCTCGACAAGCTCGGCCGATTCCGTCCGCGAAAGCCCGACCTTGCGGAATACCGATTCTGCAAGGTCCGCTCGTGTCACTGTCTTGCCGGCCATGATCCCCGCCCAATTCTCGATATTGATCTTTTCGAAGCCGATAGAGAGTATTTTGCTTGGGCGCGAGGGTCAAGCACCTGTGCTCAATCACTTATTTGGTTTGACCGCACGGTATCGCCTTACCAGCGGACGAGCAGCGCACCCCAGGTGAAGCCTCCCCCCATCGCTTCCAGCATGACCAGATCGCCTTTCTTGATGCGCCCGTCGGAAGCCGCGACCGAGAGCGCCAACGGAATCGAGGCAGCAGACGTGTTGCCGTGCAGGTCGACCGTCACGACCACTTTTTCGAGCGGAATGCCGAGTTTCTTGGCCGAGCCGTCGATGATGCGGCGGTTGGCCTGATGCGGAACCAGCCAGTCGAGATCTTCCGCAGTCGTACCGGTCGCGGCGAACGCAGCTTCGATCACGTCGGTGATCATGCCGACGGCATGTTTGAAGACCTCGCGGCCCTCCATCCGCAGATGGCCGACGGTGCCGGTCGAGGAAGGCCCGCCATCCACGTAGAGCTTCTCCTTGTGCGTGCCGTCGGAGCGCAGATGCGCGGTCAGTATGCCGCGGTCGAAGATCGTGCCCTTGCCTTCCTGCGCTTCCAGAACGAGCGCGCCAGCGCCGTCGCCGAAGAGCACGCAGGTGGTCCGGTCCTTCCAGTCAAGGATGCGGGAGAAGGTTTCCGCGCCGATGACGAGCACGCGCTTCGCCATGCCGCCGCGGATATACAGATCGGCGGTCGCCATCGCATAGACGAAGCCGGAACAGACAGCCTGCATGTCGAAGGCATAGCCGTGGGTCATGCCGAGCCGCCTCTGGATGTCGACGGCCGTCGCCGGAAAAGTATTATCGGGCGTCGAGGTCGCGACCAGCACAAGATCGATGTCGTCCGGCGTCAGGCCGGCATTGTCAAGCGCCGCGCGCGCCGCCTCCGCGCCAAGCGAAGCCGTGGTCTCCCCCTCGCCCGCGATGTAGCGCTGGCGAATGCCGGTCCGCTGGACGATCCATTCATCGGAAGTCTCGACGACACCTTCCAACTCTTTGTTGGTCATTACCCGCTTTGGGAGCGCTGCTCCGTAACCGCGAACCACTGAACGGATCATTTACACTACATCCTGTCGTCATGCCGCTTCGGGACCAGCCGGCGGCTGGCGACGGGCATGATAAAAATTCAAATCCTGCGCGATCTTTTCATTGAGATCATTGCGCGCCATGTCGTAGCCGACGTCGATCGCCGCAGCGAAACCCTCCGCATCCGTACCGCCATGGCTCTTGATGACGATACCGTTCAGCCCAAGGAAAACACCGCCATTGACCTTGCGCGGGTCCATCTTCTCGCGCAACCGGTCGAAGGCGCCCTTGGCAAACAGGTAACCGATCCTGGCGAAGACGGTACGGGACATCGCCTCGCGTAAAAGCGTAGCGATCTGCCGCGCGGTGCCTTCTGCCGCCTTCAGCGCGATATTGCCGGTGAACCCTTCGGTCACCACAACGTCGACGGTGCCCTTGCCGATGTCGTCGCCTTCCACGAAACCGTGATAGGCGATCGTCGGCAGGTTGGCTTCACGGATCAGGCGGCCCGCCTCCCTAACCTCTTCCTGACCCTTCACTTCCTCGACGCCGACATTGAGAAGCCCGACGGTCGGCCGTTCCACTTCGAAGAGCGCGCGAGCCATGGCGCCGCCCATCAACGAGAAATCGAGAAGCTGCTGGGCATCGGCGCCGATCGTCGCACCGATGTCGAGCACGATGCTTTCCCCCTTCAGCGTCGGCCAGATGCCTGCGATCGCCGGCCGTTCGATATTGGCCATGGTGCGCAAACAGAATTTCGCCATCGCCATCAGCGCGCCGGTATTGCCGGCCGAGACGACGACATCCGCCTCGCCGAGCTTGACGGCTTCGATCGACCGCCACATGGTCGAGACATAGCGGCCGCGGCGCAAAGCCGCGCTTGGCTTCTCCTCCATGCTGACGGCCAACTCGCAGTCATGGAAGACCGACCTGTCCCGAAGCTTCGGATATTTCGCCAGCCACGGCTCGCATTGGGCTTTCAGGCCATAGATGAGGAAAGTCACATCCGGATGGCGCTCCAATGCCTTGGCGGCACCGGGGATGACGACCTCGGGACCAAAATCACCACCCATGGCGTCGAGAGAAATTCTGATCACGCGTCCCTGATCCTTAATCTTCGCCGAGCGCATCACCCGATCATGGAGCCATGCGCCAGTTTATCGTCTCCAGCGACCCCGCTCATGCGCGGCCCTGCCGGCGAATTCGTGGCCAAAATATAGTTTTTGTTGCCGCTTACAACCGCCCTCAGTCCTTTTTCCAATCTTTCAGGACTGCGAAGGGGTTGGGTCGTGCCGGCGTCTCATCCGCATCGTCTTCCAGGTGATCGGCAAACTCGATACCGGGCTTGCGCGGATAGGGATCGATGGCAAGTGCTGCAAATTCCGCAACCACTGCGCCGGCATCGATCGTATCACCGGAAAAGGTCTCCGGAAGATCCGGCCCTTCCGGATCAAGCACCATCTCGGCGGCATCGCTGGTGACGATCCGTGCAAGTTTCGAGCCTTCCGGCACGAAGATCTGTTCCAAATCCTCGTCGATCTTCGAACTGACGGGCTCAAGCGTCACTACGCAGGCCTGGACGATATCCGCTGTGACCCGTCCTTTGAGGCGCACGCCATCCTTCTTCCAGCGGGCGACCTGGAGGTCTGCCTTCAGCGAATTGACTGCAAGAACCTGCCAAAGGCTAGCCAGTTCCCCCAGCTCGCGCGCATTCGCCTCGATATGCACCGTCACGGGATTGGCGGAGATGTGCCCGACTTTCACGGGATAGGAAAAGGGAGGCTTGTCGCCTCCGCCGTATTTGTTCTTCATGGAACCTCACTTTCCCGCCAAAGGCTCCGGCGGCGGCAGAACGACCTGCCCGCGGGAAATCTCGTCTTCGGACACTCCGGCAAGTGTCACTTCGGCCGCAATCATCCACTCCGCCAACCCACGCATCGCGGGCGCATCTTCTCTCTCCGGATAGATATTGCGCCGGACCGCTGCCGCAAGTGCCCCGCCATCCCTCTCTTCCAGGGCTGCGGCATAAGTCTCCAGGCGCCCGTAGAACATGCCTGCCAGTTTCTTCATCCGCTTCGGCACGCTCTGGTCGCCGATGCCGAGTTCCCGGATCGAATGGTCGATATCCTGGAAGAAGGCATCAACGATCTCCTGGGCGAGTTCCTGGCCGCTGGCGTCGGATTTCGCCGTGCGGCGAAAGAACAGGATCATCACGATCGAGAGCATTTCGAAACGCCCCATCACCGTGTCGGGCACGTCGAGATCGCTATAAAAGAAAGGAACGCGCGCGGCAGACGTCAAGGCCGCGTATTGCCGGTCGACGATCGACTGATTGCGATTCTTCTTCTTGAAAAGGCCGAAGATCATCCGAATTCCTGTTCCTTGCTTCCGCGAATGACCCAGAGCGGCGCCCGGCCATGTTGCATGGAAACGAAAGCTGGTTTACCGAAGCAGGCACGAATTGCAATGCCGTTCCGCCGGATCAGCGAACGGGGCGATGATCTTTGTGCCCGAATATCGGGAGCAAGATCAATCCTATGTCCCCGAATAGCCACAATGGTATGAGCAGCAAGGGCGCGTTGAGTTGGGGAATGCGGTTGAACAAGCGGGTTTTCGGGTACGAGATGACATTCTTGAATAAGACCGCGATGGCGATGGTCGTCGCATCCATCACCGTCTCGGGTTGCACGTCCATGCAAATCGGCGACACCATGTATAACGGCTATGTTATCGACCAGCAGTCGCTGAACCTCATTCCAGTCGGATCGAGTCGCGAACAGGTGCTGCTCACCATGGGCACCCCGTCGACGACGGCGACCTTCGACAGCGAGGTCTTCTATTACATCTCGCAGAAGCGCACGCGGGCGGCCGCCTTCATGAAGCCTCGGCTCGTCGAGCAGACGGTGCTGGCGATCTATTTCGACAAGGACGGCGTCGTCGCCCGCCGCGCCAACTACACGCTGCAGGATGGCAAGGTGTTCGACACGATCTCGCGCACGACGCCGACCGGCGGCCGCGACCTCACCTTCCTGCAGCAGCTCCTGTCCGGTGGCACCGGCGCCGCCAGCGGCGGTGCGGCCGCAGCCCGCAGCATCTTCCAGAATCTCGGGAACTGATTAAAGCCGACTGCGAATGGGAAGGCCCGCGGAGATCGCTCCCCGCGGGCCTTTTCCGTTTCAGGCAGAAGATATCAACCAGCGAGAATCGCAAGCAGCAGCAGCGCCACGATATTGGTGATCTTGATCGCCGGGTTGACAGCCGGGCCGGCCGTGTCCTTGTAGGGATCGCCGACGGTGTCGCCGGTGACGGAGGCCTTGTGCGCATCCGAGCCCTTGAAGTGCTTGACGCCGTCCTTGTCGGTAAAGCCGTCCTCGAAGCTTTTCTTGGCATTGTCCCAGGCGCCGCCGCCCGACGTCATGGAGATCGCCACGAAAAGGCCGTTGACGATGACGCCCAGCAGCGATGCACCGAGTGCTGCGAAGGCCGAGGCCTTGTCGCCGCCGGAGATCAGCAGAACGCCGAAATAGACGACGATCGGCGCCAGAACCGGAAGCATCGACGGCACGATCATCTCGCGGATCGCCGCCTTGGTCAGCATGTCGACCGCACGACCGTAATCCGGCTTTTCCGTGCCTTCCATGATACCGGGCTTCTCACGAAACTGGCGGCGGACTTCCTCGACCACCGCACCACCCGCCTTGCCGACGGCGGTCATGGCGATGCCACCGAAGAGGTAAGGGATCAGGCCGCCGAAGATCAGGCCAGCGACAACATAGGGGTTGGACAGGCTGAAGGAGATTTCACCGATGCCGCTGAAATAGGGATATTCGGCAGGGTTGGCGGCGAAATACTGCAGGTCGTTGGAATAGGCGGCGAAGAGAACCAGCGCGCCCAGGCCCGCCGAACCGATCGCATAACCCTTGGTGACGGCCTTGGTCGTGTTGCCGACCGCGTCGAGCGCGTCGGTCGACTTGCGCACTTCCGGCGGCAGGTGGGCCATTTCGGCGATGCCGCCGGCATTGTCCGTCACCGGGCCGAAGGCGTCGAGCGCGACGATCATGCCGGCAAGGCCGAGCATGGTGGTCACCGCGATCGCCGTGCCGAACAGGCCGCCGAACTGGTATGTGGCGATAATACCGCCGACGATGACGATCGCCGGGAGGGCGGTCGATTCGAGCGATACGGCCAGGCCCTGAATGACATTGGTGCCGTGGCCGGTCACCGAGGCCTGCGCGATCGAGTTCACCGGCCGCTTGTTGGTGCCGGTGTAATATTCGGTGATCACCACGATCAGCGCCGTCACCACGAGGCCGAGCAGGCCGCAGATGAACAGATTCGTGCCGGTGATTTCCATACCCGCGATCATGCCGATCGTTCCCCAGCCAATGGTGAGCGATGTGGCCGCACCGAGACCGAGGATCGACAACAGGCCGGTGACGATCAGACCTTTGTAGAGCGCGCCCATGATCGAGCCGTTGGAGCCGAGCTTCACGAAGAACGTGCCGATGATCGAGGTGACGATGCAGGCCCCGCAGATCGCCAGCGGATAGACCATGACGGTTTCGAGGATCGGCGCACCGGCAAAGAAGATCGCCGCAAGGACCATCGTGGCGACGACGGTCACCGCATAGGTCTCGAAGAGGTCGGCAGCCATGCCGGCGCAATCGCCGACATTGTCGCCGACGTTGTCGGCGATCGTTGCCGGATTGCGCGGATCGTCTTCCGGAATGCCGGCTTCGACCTTGCCGACGAGATCGCCGCCGACGTCCGCGCCCTTGGTGAAGATGCCGCCGCCGAGACGGGCGAAGATCGAGATCAGCGAGGCACCGAAGCCGAGCGCCACGAGCGCGTCGATCACTTCACGAGAGCCGCTCGGGTGACCGAGGACGGAGGTCAGGATTAGGTAGTAGATCGAAACGCCGAGGAGAGCGAGGCCCGCCACCAGCATGCCGGTGATCGCGCCCGACTTGAAAGCGATATCGAGGCCGGCGGCAAGGCTCTGCGAGGAGGCCTGGGCCGTGCGCACGTTGGCGCGGACCGATACATGCATGCCGATAAAGCCGGCAGCGCCCGAAAGCACAGCGCCGATGATGAAGCCGATCGCCGCCGAGCCGGACAGGAGCAGCCAGGCCAGGATGGCCACCACGACGCCGACCATGGCGATGGTCATGTACTGGCGCGTCAGATAGGCCTGCGCACCTTCACGGATATAGCCGGCGATCTCCTGCATGCGCTGATTGCCCTGATCGGCAGCCAGCACCGAGCGCGTCGCCCAGATGGCATAAATGATCGACAGCAGGCCGCAGACGATCACACCCCAAATTACGGTCATTCGCTTTCCCTCTCCCTAAGCGCCGGACGGTCAAATCCCTCCGGCCATGCACCCCGCGGCGCGGCACCTTTCCCGAAGATGCCAGAAGCACCGCAATATTCCATGCGCATTTCCGCGCAGGCGACCGCCTCCCCTCCCCGGGAGTTCGGGTTCGCTCACGCGGAGGCGAGATTGCGGTGGAGAAGAACCGGCGTCAAGCCCGAAAGGGCAAGACTTCAAGCAGATTTGGTGGAACGCGACTTGGCCATCAGCGCCAGGATGAGGACGAGGCAGAGGATCGTCACCGGCCAGATGATGAGGTTCATGAACGACCAGCCATAAGCGGTGAAGACCTTGCCGGAGGAGAACGACGAGAGGGCCACCGTGGTGAACAGGATGATGTCGTGGAAACCCTGCACCTTGTCGGCCTCGTGCGGGCGATAGCTGGAGGCGACGATCGCGGTCGAGCCGATGAAGCCGAAGTTCCAGCCGATGCCGAGCAGCACCAGCGCACCCCAGAAGTTCCAGAGTTCGATGCCCATATGGGCGACGACCGCGCAGCCCATGAGGATGAGAAGGCCTGCGGCGACGATTTTCTCGACGCCGAAGCGGGAGATCAGCATGCCGGTGAAGAAGCTCGGCGCGAACATGGCGAGCACATGCCACTGGATGCCGAGAGTCGCCATTTCCGACGGGAAACCGCAGCCGATCACCATGGCGAGCGGCGCGCCGGTCATCATGAAGGTCATCAACGCATAGGAGCCGATGCCGCAGACCATGCCGGTGATGAAGCGCTGCGTCAGCACGATCTCGCGCAGCGGTCGTACGGGCCCCGCCGAAGCGGTGCCGACAGCCTCCGGCAGTTTCAGCGGCGAAAGCATGGCGATGGCCAGCAAGCAGAGCGGAATGATCGCCATGAAGGCACCGGCAAACAGAACCGGCTCGAACAGATCCTGGGTCCAGATCGCAAGTTGCGGGCCGAGCACCGCAGAGACGACGCCGGCCGCCAGAATCCAGGAAATCGCCTTCGGCTTGTAGAAGGACGGCGAGGCATCGGCGGCGGCGAAGCGGATTTTCTGGGTGAAGCCGTTGCAGAGGCCGATCAGCAAGAGGCCCAGCGCGAAGAGCCAGAAATTCGCCTGGAAGAGCGCGATTGCCGCAACGGCTGCGCCGAATGCACCCAGAAGTGCGCCCAGCATGAAGCTCGACTTGCGGCCGAGGAAACGCGAGGAGACGGCGATCGCGACGGCGCCCGCCGCCATGCCGACATTGAAGCCGGTCAGCGGCGCCGTCGAAAGCGATTTGTCGTCACCGAGAAGCTGATAACCCGCGAGCCCGCCGAGCGCAAAGACCATGGGCGGACCCGAACCCAGGATCGCCTGGGTGGCGGCAAGGAGCGCGACGCTGCGCCGGGCCGTCTGCAACTGCTTCTGAAGACCGTCCACCGTTGCGTCCATAGGTCCCTGCCCGGCTATTTCTTCGCTTCGCCGCGCGCCTGCTTGGCGATACGGTCAAGAACGGCGTTGACGATGCGCGGCTCGTCCTCTTCGAAGAAGGCACGGGCGATTTCGACATATTCGGTGACGATGACGGCTACCGGCACGTCCTTGCGCTCGAGAATCTCGAACGTACCCGCCCTAAGGATGGCGCGCAGCGTCGAATCGAGGCGCGAGAGCGGCCAGTCTTCCTGCAGCGAGGCACGGATCAGCGGGTCAATCTTCGTCTGGTCGCGTACAACGCCGGAGACGATGGAGCGGAACCAGGAGGCATCCGCCTTCAGGTAGGTCTCGCCGTCCAGTTCCTGGCCGAGGCGATGGGCCTCGTATTCCGCCACGACCTCCAGCACGCCAGTGCCGCCTATATCCATCTGATAAAGTGCCTGCACGGCGGCAAGACGGGCGGCGCCTCGCTGATTGGCCTGCTTGACCGGCTGTTCGCCTTCCTTTGTCATGAAATCAACCACCATAAAGTTTTTCTCGCAGCGCGATCATGGAAAGCGCTGCCCGGGCAGCAAAGCCGCCCTTGTCCTTGTCCGAACGGCGCGCACGCGCCCAGGCCTGTTCCTCGTTCTCGCAGGTCAGGATGCCGTTGCCGATCGCCAGTGATTCGGAGACGGCAAGATCCATCAGCGCGCGCGCGGATTCGTTCGAGACGATGTCGAAATGATAGGTCTCGCCGCGGATCACCATGCCGAGCGCAACGAAACCGTCGTAATTCCTGCCCCCTTCCTCGGCTGCATCCAGCGCCATCGCGATCGCCGGCGGAACCTCCAGGGCACCCGGAACCGTCACGACGTCATAGGTCGCTCCCGCTTCCTTGAGCGCATGAGTCGCACCGTCGAGCAGCGCATCGGACATGTCGTCGTAAAAGCGCGCCTCGACGATCAGCATGTGGGGCTTGGTATCGGACATGGGTTTTTCCTGCGGAAATTGGCGGGATTTGCATCTTTCCCGATTGCGGCGGTCAAATCATGGCGCGGGCGGATTGGCAAGTGTTTTTAGAGCCGCAGCCCTGCAGCGCCGGCACAGCAGATCTGCCTACGCGCGGAAGCCGGCGTAGTTCGCAATCAGTTACGGGAGAGCCCACGCACATGCGAAACCTCTCAAATGTATAATATGGTGGCTGCGCATGTGCGTGGCCTTCGGCGTTCTCTCGGGGCTTCCGGCCCCTACAGGTGATCATCTCGCCTCGCTGCGTGGTCTCGTTCACGCCCGTCTTTTCGGGACAGGCTCACCACTTGCACGGCTCAACCGAACCTGACCCGGCGGCCAGGGGGAGGCTTGATAGGAGGCGATCGGGTTTGTCGCCCGCTCTCCTCCATGGCTTTCACCTCTTCCACCGTCCCCGCACGTTACGGTTCGGATGGAAGCGCCGGCCCCCGCCTGCCCGCGAACGTCTCGCGAAACACTCCGGCGACGGAAGCGGAGAGATTGTAGGCATGGGTTGGAAGAGCGAGGATGAGAAAAGGGCCAAGTGATTGAGGAATTTGAGCTGCAGAGGGGAAACGTCCTCGCCGCGGGGGATGAACGGCTGGCGGAACCGGCGGCCGAACGCGCTCCGATGCCTCTTGACCCCGCTTCCCTCGTTTCCATTTCAATGGCGTTGCCAAGAGGAGGCGACCATGTCCGATGATCATAATGCCGTCCTTGTCAGAATAACCGGGAGGGTCCAGGGCGTCAGATTCCGCGTCTGGACACGCGACGAGGCGGTCCGGCTCGGTTTGACGGGCTGGGTCCGCAACGAAGAGGACGGGGCGGTGGTCGCCCTGATTGCAGGCCCTCATGCCGAGGTCTCGATGATGATCGAGCGCTTTCGACGCGGGCCTCCGGCCGCATCGGTTTCCGGTGTGGAAACACAAGCGACCACACTGGCAGAGTTTCCGACGGAGTTCCGCATCAGCCGGTGACGGCGCCCACGATGCGCCAAAGAAGACATTGAAAGTTCGGGCTGGCAGAGCGCCACAAAGCGTGGTCTTTTCCTCGCAGAAAAGAGGAGCGCGCCATGAACGAACCGACTGGGCCCGTCGCCAATTCCGCCGATTTCACGTTCGACCCGTTCGAACAGGCTACGTCCCGCAAGGGCGCCGGCATCCCAACGATCGAGACCGAGCGGCTCATCCTCAGACCGCACCGGATCGAGGATTTCGATGCCTATGCGGCATTCTGGGCCGATCCGGAGGTTGTTCGCTTCATCACGGGGGTTCCCTCTACGCGGGAAAACAGCTGGGGGCGGATGCTGCGGGTCAACGGCATGTGGCACCTGATGGGCTTCGGTTTCCTGGCGATCGAGGAAAAGGCGACGGGCCGGCTTCTCGGCGAGGCAGGCTTCCAGGACATGCGCCGCGATTTCGAGCCTTCTATCGAAGGTACGCTTGAAACCGGATGGGCGCTCATCCCCTCCGCCCACGGCAAGGGATATGCGACGGAGGCGGTCGGCGCGCTCCTTGCCTGGGCCGATGCGCATTTTCCAGGCCAGCGAATGACCTGCATCATCAGCCCGGAAAACCAGGCCTCTCTGCGGCTTGCCGCCAAGTTCGGTTTCCACGAATTCGCCCGCAGCAACTACCACGGCCCGATCGTCGTGCTTGCCCGTGAAGCAGGCGCACGGGCGGCGTAGACCTCAGCCCTTTGCCGGAAACTCCGCCAGGCGCGCGGCATAGCGGGCCATGGTGTCGACCTCGAAATTGACGAAGTCGCCCGGCTTGCGGTCGCCCCAGGTGGTGACGGCCAGTGTATGGCGGATCAGGAGCACGTCGAAATCCGTGCCCTCGACCGCGTTGACCGTCAGCGACGTGCCGTCGAGCGCGACCGAACCCTTCGGCGCGACGAAGCGAGCCAAATGTTCCGGCGCGCGAAGACGGATGCGCACCGCCTCGCCTTCCGGCTCGATCGCAAGGATTTCCGCCTTGCCGTCCACATGGCCGGAAACGATATGGCCGCCGAGCTCGTCGCCGATCTTCAGCGGCCTTTCAAGATTGATCCGTGTACCCTCGGTCCATGCGGAGACCGTCGTCAGCCTGAGCGCCTCCTCCCAGGCTTCCACCTCGAACCAGCGCTCGTTGCTGCCTCCGTCCGGAAGAGCGGTCACCGTGAGGCAGACGCCGGCATGGGCGATCGAGGCGCCCATATCGATCGTCTTCGGATCGTAATTGGTGGCGATCCTGAGCTTCAGCCCCTCGTCCATCGGCGTCAGTTCGGAGACCGTGCCGACATCGGTGACAATTCCGGTGAACATCAGGAGACCCTTTCGTATTCGAACGCGCGGTCAGGACCGTATGCGGCTTCGCCGACCAGCTCGAAGCCGTCCGGGATATCGGATGGCACGACGGGCGATTCAAGGCCGTTGCCGTCAATCGTGCCGATGCCCTGGAACAGCAGGATGCGATCCACGAGGCCAGCATTCAGGAAGGATTTCGCGACCGCAGCCCCGCCCTCGACCAGGATGGAGGAGATCCCCCGGGTCGACAGCGCTCCCAACAGCAGTTCCAGATCGTGCGGGTCGCATTGGAGCGTTTCGACACCGGCCGCCCTGAGGGCCTCCCGGCGCTCGATGACGGCCTGATCCGGATCGTCGCTGAACAACGGCGGTTCGCCGGCAACCGCAATCACCGGCACGTCCTTCGCCGTCCGCACAAGATTGGAGGTCAGCGGCAGGACGAGCCGCCTGTCGAGAACGATGCGGGTGGGCGACCTGTCCTCCATACCGGGAATTCGGACCGTGAGTTCCGGGTCGTCCGCAAGCACCGTACCGATGCCGACGAGGATGGCATCGGCCTGAGCCCTCAGCCGATGCACCTCGTCCTTGGCGAGCAGCCCTGTGATCGCCACCTCTTCACCCGGACGGCCAAGCATGCCATCGGCGGAAACCGCAAGCTTCAGCGTCACATAGGGGCGGCCCTTCGTCTGACGCATGAGGTAGCTGGCGAGCGCCCGCCGTCCCTCCTTCTCCATCAAGCCGTTTTCCACGATGATGCCCGCCTCCTCGAGGATCGCCAATCCTCGGCCGGAGACACGTGGGTCCGGGTCGGTCAGGCAGGTGACGACGCGGGCGACGCCGGCTTCCACCAGCGCATTGGCACAGGGCGGCGTCTTGCCGTAGTGCGAGCAGGGTTCGAGCGTGACATAGACGGTCGCCCCCCTCGCCTTGTCGCCGGCGATCGCGAGCGCCTGGGCTTCCGCATGCGGCCTGCCGCCCGGCGCCGTTACCGCCTCGCCGACGATCTCGCCGTCCTTGACAATGACGCAGCCGACCGATGGGTTGGTGCCGGTCAGGCCGGTATGCCGACGCGACAGTTCGAGCGCCCGCGTCATGAACTTTTCGTCATCAGCCGCGGTCATCCGTCACGCTTTCCTATGGCTCCACGCCGGGATCGCGAGCGATCTTGGCATTGATCTCGGCGATCACCTTTTCGAAATCCTCCGCATGGGAGAAATCGCGATAGACCGACGCGTAGCGCACGAAGGCCACGTCATCGAGGCTCTTCAAGGCTTCCAGCACCTGCAGGCCGATTTCCTCCGACGAAATCTCGCTTTCGCCCGAGCTTTCCAGTCGCCGGACGATGCCGGAGACCGCCCGCTCGATGCGGTCGTTGTCGACCGGCCGCTTGCGCAGCGCGATCTGGAAGGAGCGCACCAGCTTGTTGCGGTCGAACGGCACCTTGCGGCCGGTCTTCTTGGTGACCATCAGTTCGCGCAGTTGCACCCGCTCGAACGTGGTGAAGCGGCCGCCGCAATCCGGGCAGATGCGCCGCCGGCGGATGGAGGTATTGTCCTCCGCCGGGCGCGAGTCCTTGACCTGCGTGTCTTCCGAGCCGCAATAGGGGCAGCGCATCGCTTCTCCTTAGGTCTTAGGTTTTCGGCTTACATATAAGGGTACATGGGGAAACGGCCGGTGAGCGCCACGACCTTTTCCCGAACGCCGGCTTCCACGGTGGCATTGCCCTCGTCGGAATTGGCGACCTTCAGGCCGTCGAGAACCTCGACGATCAGGTTGCCGATCGCCTTGAACTCCGCTTCCTTGAAGCCCCGCGTCGTGCCGGCCGGCGTGCCGAGGCGGATGCCGGAGGTTACGAAAGGCTTTTCCGGGTCGAATGGAATGCCGTTCTTGTTGGTGGTGATGTAGCCGCGGCCGAGGGCTGCTTCGGCGCGCTTGCCGGTGGCGTTCTTCTTGCGGAGATCGACCAGCATCAGGTGGTTGTCGGTGCCGCCGGAAACGATGTCGAGGCCGCCGGCCTTCAGCGTCTCGGCAAGCGCCTTGGCGTTCTTGACGATCTGCGCGGCATATTCCTTGAATTCCGGCTGCAGCGCCTCGCCGAAAGCGACCGCCTTGGCGGCGATGATGTGCATCAGCGGACCGCCCTGCAGGCCCGGGAAGACGGCCGAATTGATCTTCTTCGCCAGTTCCTCGTCATTCGTCATGACGACGCCGCCGCGCGGGCCGCGCAGCGATTTGTGCGTCGTCGTCGTTGCCACATGGCAGTGCGGGAACGGCGACGGATGCTGGCCGCCTGCAACGAGGCCGGCGATATGGGCCATATCCACCATCAGGTAGGCGCCGACCGAATCGGCGATCTCGCGAAAACGCTTCCAGTCCCATATGCGGGAATAGGCCGTGCCGCCGGCGATGATCAGCTTCGGCTTGTGCTCCTCGGCCTTCTTCTGCACGTCGTCCATGTCGAGGAGATTGTCGCCTTCGCGCACACCGTAGGAAACGACGTTGAACCACTTGCCGGACATATTGACCGGCGAGCCGTGGGTCAGGTGTCCGCCCGAATTGAGGTCCAGGCCCATGAACGTGTCGCCGGGCTGCAGCAGCGCCAGGAAAACCGCCTGGTTCATCTGCGAGCCGGAATTCGGCTGGACGTTGACGAAGTTGACGCCGAAAAGCTTCTTGGCGCGCTCGATCGCCAGTTCCTCGGCGATGTCGACGAACTGGCAGCCGCCGTAATAGCGCTTGCCCGGATAACCCTCCGCATACTTGTTGGTCATGATCGAACCCTGCGCTTCGAGCACGGCGCGGGAAACGATGTTTTCCGAAGCGATCAGCTCGATCTCATGGCGCTGGCGACCCAGTTCCTTCTCGATCGCACCAAAGATTTCCGGATCGGATTCGGCGAGAGGACGGGAGAAGAAGGCATTGGTGTTCGACATGTGCGAGGCTCCTCGAAGGGGTGGGGCATGCGATGTCGCGTCTTAGCGCCCTGCCGGGTACAGGGCAATATGGAGAACGACATTTGCGGGCCTGAAGACGCGGCGAAAAGCCTTTGAACGAAAAAGCCGCACCCTTTGCGGATGCGGCCTTCGATGGTCTGACGACTGCGCCGGCTTACTGCGGCAGCATGTCGTCCTCGATGGAACCGGCCGGCTTCTCGACACCGGTCGTGGTCTGCAGCGCCAGTTCCTGATTGCCGTCGAGTTCGTAGATGTCGTCGCGGAACTGCACGACGCGGTCCTTCGCCGACCAGGCCGTGACGTAGACGATATAGACCGGCACTTCCTCCGCCAGCTTGATGGGCGTGTTGACGCGGCCGGCGATGACGCGCTCGATCTCCTGGCGCGACCAGCCGGGCGTGTCCCGCAGCAGCCAGGTGATGAGGTCGCGAACGTTCTGCACGCGCATGCAGCCCGAGGATTCGAAGCGCATCAGCTTGTTGAACAGGCCCTGCTGGGGCGTGTCGTGCATGTATTCGTTGTTCGGGTTGTGGAAATTGATCTTCGTCGAGGCCATGGCGTTGATCTTGCCGGGGTCCTGACGGAACATGAAGTTCGGCGCCTTCGGAGCGAACCAGTCGACCGTTTCCGGCGCGACTTCGTTGCCCTTGCCGTCGATCAGGCGGATGTTGTTGCGGGTGAGATAGGTCGGATCCTTGCGCATCAGCGGCACGATGTCCTTCTCGACGATCGAGCGCGGAGCCGTCCAATAGGGGTTGAGGATGACTTCGTAGATCTTCGAGTTGATGGCGTGCGTCGGCCGGTCGATGCGGCCGACGACGGCATTGGTGCGCAGCGCCACGCGGTCGTTCTCCACCGCCTCGATATAGGCGGCCGGAATGTTGACCATCACGTAGCGGGGGCCGAGATCGCCCGAGAACGTCTGGAGACGGACGAGATTCGTGTTCAACTGCTGCAGGCGGACGTCGGCCGATACGTTGAGCGCCTTGACGGTGAATTCGCCGAGAACGCCGTCGGCCGGCAGGCCGTGACGGGCCTGGAAGCGCTTCACCGCGCCGTCGACATAGGAATCGAAAGCGGACGAGATGCCGGCTTCCCGCGGCAGGTCGCCGGAAATCATCAGGCGCTGGCGCAGAACCTGAACGGACGGATCGACGACGCCGATCTTGAGACGCTGCTGGCCGGGATTGATTTCAGGCCAGCCGCCGTTCGAAACGATCTGCTGATAATCGAAAATCGCCTGCTGGATGTTCGCCGGACCGCCGGGGCCGAGAACCGGATTGTTGGAGACGACGCCGACGGCCGTGCGCGACGCCGCCTTGGCGTCGAACTGATCGTCCCAGGTGCCGCGGCGCGGCGCATTGATGAGGTCGTCGACGGCCGACTGCGCAAGAGCAGGTGCGGCAAGCGCCGCAGCTCCGGCGGAAACGGCCGAGCGGAGCAACGCGCGGCGGGACAGAACTTCGGATCCGGTCTTTTTCGACATCATACTACCCATCTGGTCCCGAGTATCGTCTTAAACGCCTACCGGGATATGGTTAACAAATGCGCAAAAGAATGCGCCGCCGGCCACGGCCTCGTCGTCATCGCGATATCGTGAAGCACGAAGTCCCGCACGAAACCCCACCGGCCCTTTGGTTCAGCGGGTCCCATAGCAATATGGCGAATTGGTGTCAGGTGCCGGCGTGTCACAATGCCGTGCGGGGCATGTGATCTTTTTGCATGCCCTTTGCCCGTCAACCGCGAAAACCGGAGGCGCAGGGGACGCATCCGGTTCCGATCGCTGAGGAGGTCTTTTGCCGGCGGCCGCCCCTGTGGATGAGACGGCTGCTGGAGCTTTCGATTACAGACGATAGAGGATCTGGTCGTTCCAGAAACGGTCGAGGCGTTGCAGCAGCTTGTTCATCTGGCTGAACTCGCCTTCGCCGATGCCGCCGACCTTTTCGATCGAGCCGATGTGACGCTCGTAGAGCCTGGCGACGGTTTCGGCGATCGCCTGGCCTTCCGGCGTCAGGCTGATGCGGACCGAGCGGCGGTCGATGCGTGAACGCTGATGGTTGATGAAACCGAGGTCGACCAGCTTCTTGACGTTGTAGGACACGTTGGAGCCGAGATAGTAACCGCGGGAGCGCAGTTCGCCGGCCGTCAGTTCCGAATTGCCGATGTTGAACAGCAGGAGTGCCTGAACGGCGTTGACATCGTCGCGGCCCTGGCGGTCGAATTCATCCTTGATCACATCGAGAAGACGGCGGTGCAGGCGTTCGACCAGATGCAGCGATTCCATGTAAAGGGAGCGAATGGTTTCTTCATGCGGTTCTGCTACTGCCGGTGCCGCCTGCGGCTTCAGTTTCGTGTTCATCATGACTGCCTCACTCTGTTTTGTTTGGCGGTGTTTGTTTCTTCCCGCCTTGAGACAGACACTATCCAATACGCATAAAATTCGACTTAAAACATAGGCTTAACAAAGGCTTAACGCGGCGCGTCGAATTCCGGCGGCCGATTGCCGGCTATGAGAGCCGACACTTCAGGCTATTACAAATCAACAACTTAGCCGGATATTTTTCGTCAAATGCAGCCCCAAAAGCTTTAATTTCAGGGTAAATCAATCCTTACCCGCTCGGCTTTGCGGCGGGCTTCGATCCATAAGGAGAGGCGGAAAACGATATAAAGCGCCGCCACGAGACCGTGCATGAGGGGCACGAGTCGGTTGTAGCCAAAGATTTCGGGCCAGACCATATACATCAGAACCTGCGTCACGGCAGCGATCGCCCAAAGCACCGGTCCCCAGGAAACCGCAAGCCAGAGACCGAGCGAGGCGACCGGGAAAAGAACCGCGAGAGAAGACGCCGCCACCTTCCAGGGAAGGCTCAGGAGATCGAAGCGCGCCATGCCATGCAGCGAATAGCCGACCAGCATCGCCCAATATTGCAGGCCGAACCAGAAGCAGATGAGCGCGATCATCCGCAGGAAGATCACGTAAAGGATTTCCGTCAGCGTGCGCCTCGGTACGTTCAGTGAATCAGGCTCCATAGGATCTACACTAGCCGCCCCGGCCGCCAACCGCCAGTGCCGGACCAGCGCCTGCACAATCGTTCAAGAGCTTTGAATTCGGCCCGGCTAAATCTGCCGCCAACCGAAGGAGCAGACATGAGCAGCGACTTTTCCCGCGCATCAATCAATCTTGCCGAAAAACTGCAGCGGATTCCCGACCTCTGGCAGCCGCGCGTCGTAGCAGAAATGAACGACTACCAGTTCAAGCTCGTCCGCATCCAGGGTGACTTCATCTGGCATGATCATCCCGAGACTGATGAAACCTTCATCGTTCTCGAAGGAGATTTGCGGATCGATTTCCGCGACGGCTCCGTCCATATCGGTCCCGGCGAAATGTTCGTCGTGCCGAAGGGTGTCGAACACAAGCCGTTTGCCGAAAAGGAAGTAAAGATGATGCTGGTGGAGCCGCGCGGCGTTTTAAACACCGGTCACGAAGGCGGCGAACGCACCGCCCAAAACGATCTCTGGATTTAGCGCTGCGGCGATCCCGCCCATTCATAAAGATCCTGCTCCATGATAATAGCGGCGCAATTGCAGAAGAATGGAGCTCTATCATGGACAAGACGCATCTGGTCGACGAGATCACCGGCCATCGCCGCATGCGGCGCAACCGCAAGGCCGACTGGACGCGCCGCCTCGTCCAGGAAAGCCGGCTGACGGTCGATGATTTGATCTGGCCGATCTTCATCGTGCCCGGCACCGGCATCGTCGATCCGATCGCGGCCATGCCCGGCGTCAGCCGCATGAGCGTCGACAAGGCAGTGGAAGCGGTAAAAGAGGCCGCCGATCTCGGCATTCCGGCGATCGCCACATTTCCCGACATCGAAATGGAACTGCGCGACGAGACCGGCTCCAACAGCCTTGTTCCAGACAATCTGATCAATCATGCAACGGCGGCGATCAAAAAGGCGGTACCGAATATCGGCATCATCACCGACGTGGCGCTCGACCCCTTCACCAGCCACGGCCATGACGGAATCCTGCGCGATGGCGTGATCGTCAACGACGAGACGGTGGATCAGATCGTCAGGGCGGCCGTGATGCAGGCGGACGCCGGTGCCGACATCATCGCGCCGTCGGAGATGATGGACGGCCGCATCGGCGCGATCCGCCACGCGCTCGATGCCGCAGGCCACCAGGATGTCGGCATCATGTCCTATGCGACGAAATTCTCGTCCGGCTTCTACGGACCCTATCGCGAGGCGATCAACACGAGCGGCCTCCTGAAGGGTGACAAGAACAGCTACTATATCTCGCCGGCGAACGGCACCGAGGCCCTGCGCGACGCAGCACTCGACGTCGAGGAAGGCGCCGACATGCTGATGGTGAAGCCGGGTCTTGCCTATCTCGATATCTGCTGGCGCATCAAGGAAGCCTTCGGGCTGCCAACCTTCGCCTATCAGGTCTCGGGAGAATATACGCAGATCAAGGCGGCCGCGATGAACGGCTGGATCGACGGCGAGCGGATCATGATGGAGACGCTGCTCTGTTTCAAGCGCGCCGGCTGCGACGGCATCCTCACCTATTTCGCGGTGGATGCGGCGAAGAAACTGGCAAAAAGCCGCTGAGACTTGTTGTATAAATGGTTTCTACCCATATCCTTGGGGTAGAAACAGGAGACACGAACCCGATGACGCTCGACCCGAACCCCGCCTATGCCGCCCCCGACGATTGGCGCGCCTATAGCGGCGTCCTTTCGCGGCGGGTCTTTGCCTTCGTCATCGATTACCTGATCATCCTGCTGCTCTGCATTCCGGCAGCGGTCGTCGTCTTCTTCCTCGGCATCATCACGCTCGGGCTCGGCTTCATGCTCTATCCCGCGCTCTTCGTGATCGTCGCGCTTCTCTATTTCGGCCTGACGCTCGGCGGCCCGAACCAGGCCTCGCCCGGCATGCGCGCCATGGGGGTTGCCATGGCCCGTCTCGACGGCCGGCGGATGGATTTCCTGACGGCGGTCGCCCACACGGTGATCTTCTGGATCATCAATTCGGTGCTGACGCCGCTCATCCTGCTCGTCGGCCTCTTCACCGAACGCTCGCGTCTCGTGCACGACATGCTGCTCGGCACCGTCATCATCCGGACCGCGTAACCGTCACCGACAGAACGTTTGTCGTGCAAGCGGTGCTGTGCCACGCTGCACATGGTTGACGTTTTACTTTTATGCGCCATGGTATGGATTACGATGACAAGACGGGACCACCGCGACGCAATGAATACCCAGGCAACGCCCTCACCGCAGTTTTATCTGACGGCCCCGGCAGTTTGTCCCTACCTTCCGGGCGAGATGGAGCGCAAGGTCTTCACTCACCTGGTCGGTCCGCGCGCCGCCGAAATGAATGATCTCCTCACCCAAGGCGGTTTCCGACGATCGCAAAACATCGCCTATCGCCCGGCTTGCGAATCCTGTCGCGCCTGCGTTTCGGTCCGCATCCTCGCCAATGATTTCGAGCATAACCGTTCAATGCGGCGCGTGCTCGCGACCAACAGCGACCTGGTCTCGACCGTCTATCCAGCGCAACCCTCCACCGAGCAATTCTCGCTTTTCCGCCGTTACCTCGATGACCGGCACCAGCGCGGGGGCATGTCCGACATGTCGGCACTCGACTACGCCATCATGGTGGAGGATACGCATGTCAACACCCGCATCATCGAATACCGCCGTCGCGAGCCGGGTTCGGGCATCAGCAATGAGCCGAAGGGGGAATTGCTGGCCGTGGCACTCACCGACATGATGAGCGACGGGGTTTCCATGGTCTATTCCTTCTTCAACCCCGAACTCGAAAAGCGGTCGCTCGGCACCTTCATGATCCTCGACCACATCAACCGCACGAAGGCGCTCGGCCTGCCGCATGTCTATCTCGGCTATTGGGTCAAGGGTTCTTCAAAGATGGGCTACAAGACCCGCTTCCTGCCGCAGGAGCATCTCACCCCGCGCGGCTGGGAGCTCTACGATCCCTCAACCGACGCCTGATACCCGACCCTCTCCATGAACAGTCACAAGAAGGGCCTCGTGCTCACCACCATCGGCGGGCTCGCGCTCTCCTTCGACGTGCCGCTCGTCAGGCTCGGCCATGGCGAACTGTGGTCGACGATCCTATTGCGCAGCGTCACCACCTTCTTGGCGGCAATCCTCCTCTGGCTCCTCGTCCGCCGCTTCGGTTCCAGCCGCCCGATCCTGATCCCCGGCAAGGCGGGCCTCGCCGCCGGCTTCTGCTACGGCATTTCGACGATCGCGTTCCTCGGCGCCATCTTCAACACGGCGACCGCCAATGTCGTCTTCATCGTCGCCTTCACGCCGATGTTCGCCGCGCTCCTTGGATGGCTGGTGCTGAAGGAACGCCCCTCGCCTGCGACGCTTCTCACCATGCTGATAATGCTCCTGGGTGTCGGACTGATCGTTTCGGGCGGCCTTTCCGGGGGGCATCTCTTCGGCGATGCGCTGGCAATTCTGGTCTCCTTGGTGCTGGCGCTGGCGATCACCATCGGCCGGGCGACGCGCATCGACATGGGCTTCGTGCCGCTCGTCGCGGCTGTCATGCCGGGGCTGATCGGACTTGCCTTCGTGGGCATATCTTCCCTTGCCGGCACGGGCGGCTTTTCGGTCCCCGATCCCTTCTGGGTGATATTCGACGGAGCGGTCATGATGCCGCTCGCCTTCTGGTGCCTGGCAACCGGCCCGAAATATCTCTCCGGCCCGGAAGTCGGCATGTTCTACCTGCTCGAAACGATCCTTGCGCCGATCTGGGTCTGGCTGATCTTTTCGGAAATCCCCTCTTCCCGCACGCTTCTCGGCGGCGCGATCCTCATCCTGGCGCTGATCGGCTATTCGCTCTGGCAGATGCGGAGAGTGGAGAGGGTGAAGGCGCAGATGGCAACCTCCGCCTGATATAGCGCTCGCATTTCAATCTATCTATGGCAGCATCACAGCTCAACCGTGAGGAGCAGCAATGAGCACGAAGGCCACCATCCAGAAAATCGGCGAAGACTATGGCATCGTCCTGCCGCAGGACGTCCTCGATCGTCTCGGCTGGAAAGAAGGCCATGTACTCGAAATCCATGCGGACGATACAGGCATGGAGCTGTTCGATCCCAAAAACGTGTCGGATGAAGACTTCCAGCGTCAACTCCTCGCCGCCAAGATGGCGATGAGGAAATATCACGTCGCCCTCAGCCACTTGGCGAAGACCTGATCACCCCGCAAATTTCCCGCTTCTCGGAAAGCCCTTCGGCACGACGCGTCCGGCGGAGGCGCGGTCGCCTATCCATTCCAGAAGCTCGTCCTTGTTGCGCGTGAAGACACGGCCGGCGCTGTCTTCCCAGGAAAGCCCGTCGGCCATCGCGAAACACTTGACGTCGGAAATGCCGCCGTCCTTGTAGCGCTGCAGGCGCACGCCCTTGCCGCGACTCATCTCGGGAAGCTGGACGAGCGGGAAGACGAGCATCTTGCGGTTCTCGCCGACCACAGCGACGTGATCGCCCGAAACCGGCACGACGAGCTTCGCCTCGTCCGGCATGCCGACGTTCATGATCTGCTTGCCCTTGCGGGTGTTGGCGATCATTTCGCTTTCCGCCACCACGAAGCCGTTGCCCGCAGTCGAGGCGAGGATCAACTTGCGCGACGGGTCATGCACGAAAGCGGTCAGGATGTCCTGATCGTTCTCCATGTCGACCATGATGCGGACCGGTTCGCCGTGGCCGCGGCCGCCCGGCAGCCTGTCGGCGCCGAGTGTGTAGGCCTTGCCTCCCGTCGTCACCAGCAGCAGCTTGTCGGTCGTCTGCGCCGGGAAGGCGAGCTTCGGCCCGTCGCCTTCCTTGAAGGTGAGGTTCGACGTATCGGACATGTGCCCCTTGAGCGCGCGGATCCAGCCCTTCTGCGAGACGACGACGGTGATCGGTTCCTTCTCGATCATCGCCTGGTTGATCGCTTCGATATCCGCCTCCGGCGCGTCGGCAAAACTCGTCAGGCGCGCATAGGGCTTGCCGCGGCCCTTGGCGAAACTCTTGCGGACCTCCTGGATCTGGTGCTCGACGACCCGCCACTGCTTGTCGTCGGACGCCAGCAGCGCCTCGATATCCGCCTTTTCCTTGGTGAGCTCGTCGAACTCGGTGCGGATCTCGAACTCTTCGAGCTTGCGCAGGTTGCGCAGCCGCATGTTGAGGATGGCTTCCGCCTGCGTATCCGTGAGCGACCAGCGCGCAATCATCACCGGCTTCGGCTCGTCCTCCTCGCGGATGATGCGGATCACCTCATCGAGATTGAGATAGGCTATGAGAAGGCCGCCGAGAATGTCGAGCCGCCGGTCGATCGCCGCCAGCCGGAAACGCGAGCGGCGGATGAGCACTTCCTTGCGGTGTCCCAGCCACTCGCTCAGAATCTCGTTGAGCGCCATCACCTTCGGCACGCGGCCCATGGAGAGGACATTCATGTTGAGCGGGAAGCGGTTTTCCAGCTCCGTCAGCTTGAACATCGATTCCATCAGCAGCGTGGCGTCCACCGTTCGGCTCTTCGGCACCAAAACGATGCGAACGTCTTCCGCCGATTCGTCGCGCACATCCTCCAGCAGCGGCAGCTTGCGGGCGAGCAGCAGCTCGGCGATCTTCTCGATCAACCGCGATTTCTGCACCTGAAAGGGGATTTCGGTGACGACGATCTGATAGCCGCCACGGCCGAGATCCTCGATCTGCCAGCGGGCGCGCACGCGAAAGCCGCCGCGGCCGGTCTTGTAGGCCTCGATCATAGAGGCCCGGCTATCGATGATGATGCCGCCGGTCGGCAGGTCGGGCCCCTCGATGCCGCCCCTGGCGGGATCGGCCGGGTCGGCCATCAGGTCCTCGACGGTCGCGTCCGGATGCTTGATCAGATGCAGAGCCGCATCGCACAGCTCATGCACGTTATGCGGCGGGATCGAGGTCGCCATGCCGACGGCGATACCCGAGGTGCCGTTGGCAAGAAGATTGGGAAAGCTGCCCGGAAGGACGACCGGCTCGCTGTCCTCTTCGTTGTAGGTCGGACGGAAATCGACCGCATCCTGCTCGATCCCCTCCAGCAGGAGACCGGCGACCTCGGTCATACGGGCTTCGGTATAACGGTAGGCGGCGGCGCCGTCTCCGTCGATATTGCCGAAATTCCCCTGCCCGTCGACGACCGGATAACGCTGCGAGAAATCCTGGGCAAGGCGAACAAGCGCGTCGTAGACGGATTGATCACCATGCGGATGGAACTTACCAATGACATCGCCGACGATGCGGGCGCATTTCTTGAAGGCCGAATTCGGGCGGATGCCCATCTCGCTCATAGCGTGGATGATGCGGCGATGGACCGGCTTCAGCCCGTCACGCACATCCGGCAGAGCACGATGCATGATGGTCGACAACGCATAGGCGAGATAACGCTCCTCGAGCGCAGCCTTCAGGTCCACCGGAAGAATATTGTCTCCGCCGTCGCCGCCGGAAGGAGGTGTCAGATTTTGTCCCATGGGCCTTGACTACCGGAAAGCCTGATTCCCGGCAAGAATCATGTACGAAGCGTCTGTGGAGAACGGGCCACAGCGATGAATTTCGCCATCCTTTCGTTCCCAGGGCAAAGCCGCAATTTCGCCGCGAGAAATACCGAACAATCCGATGGACGTTTCAACATCCTCGCCTATAACTGCCGCACCAACTCAAATGATCGCGGGCCAAACCTTTGCCCGCCAGGAGGAAAAATCGATGCAATACTCCACCAGGGCCCGGCTGCTTCTCGCCGGCGTCGTGCTTTCCACACTGGCCGGGCCGGCCTTCGCGCTGGACGGCAACGACCTCGTCGCCAAGATCAGCAATGCGATTTCGGTCCAGAGCAGCGGCAGCCTCTCTGCAGAATCGGTCGCGGTCAACGGTTCGGATGTGACACTTACCAATGCCAGGTTCACCGCCACCTCCGGTCAGCCGAGCTTTCCGCTTGGCACGATCCGCCTCGAAGGCGTGGAGGAAAACAACGGCGGCTACACGATCGAAACCGCTTCCTTCGACAATGTGGACATCACGCAGGACAAGACGACTTTCACCGCTTCGGACATCTCGATGAGCGGCCTTGTCGTCCCATCCGATCCTACCGCCAACAGCCTGGACGCGGTCCTTCTCTATGACGAGGCGCATATCGGCAAGATGGCTGCAACGATCGACGGCAAGCCTGCCTTCTCTGTCGATGAAACGAACCTAACGACGGAAGTGGCAGACGACAATTCCTCCATCGGCTTCGATCTCCAGGCCAACGGCATCAAGAGCGACCTGAGCCTCATCGAGGACGCCAAGGCCAGGGAAGCCCTTCAGCAGCTCGGCATTGCCTCCCTCGACGGCAAGGTGACGATGCAGGGAAGCTGGGCGCCGGAAGACGGTGCACTGGACGTCGACGAATATGCGCTCGACTTCGCCGATATCGGCCGCCTCAATCTCACGTTCAGCATCTCCGGCTACACGCTGGACTTCATCAAATCGGCAAACGAGACCGCCAAGGCGATGGAAGCGAACCCCAACAAGGAAGAGGCGCAGCAAGCCGCGAGCCTCGCCATGCTCGGCCTGATGCAACGCCTCACCTTCAACAGTGCGGAAATCCGCTTCGAGGATGCCGGCATCACCAAGCGCGCACTCGACTATGCGGGCAAGAGCCAAGGCACCACCGGCGAGCAGATGGCCCAGATGTTGAAGGGCATGGCGCCGATGATGCTCGCGCAGTACAACCTGCCGGAACTGCAGAACATGGTGAGCGCGGCGGTCAACACCTATCTCGACAATCCCGGCAGCTTCACTATCAGCGCCGAGCCCGAAAACGGCGTTCCATTCCCGATGGTCATGGGCGCTGCCATGGGCGCCCCCGACACGCTACCGAAGGTACTCGGCATCGAGGTCACGGCGAACGACTGAAACGGCAAGCTTCAATTTTTGGCGCCCCGGAGAGCAGAGCTTTCCGGGGCTCTTTCTCCATCAATGAGATGCCGGAGTTGCAAACGAGGCATGCTCCTTGTCGTGAAGCGCAAAGCGATCGATCATGCTGGCGCTTGCTTCATTCACACCGTGAACGCTCACATCGATTCCACGCCGGCGGAATTTCAGCACGACGTCGTCAAGCGCGCCGACTGCGGAAATATCCCATAGATGGGCCTCGCTCACGTCGATCAGCACTCTTTTTATTGGCTCGTCAAAGTCGAAAGCCTTGATCAGGCTTTCCGTGGAGGCGAAAAATACCTGACCGTCAACTCTATACGTCCGGCTCGTGCCATCGGCGTTGAGTTCCGAGCGGACGTGGAAAAGACGGGCGACCTTGCCGGCGAAGAAAATGCCGGACAGCAACACGCCGACCAGAACCCCCTTGGCCAGATCGTGGGTCGCGACAACCGTCACCACGGTTGCCAGCATGACGACCGACGACGGCAGCGGATTGTGCCTGAGGTCACCGATCGAGCGCCAGGAAAACGTGCCGATCGAAACCATGATCATCACGGCAACCAGAGCGGCCATCGGGATGATGCGGACGAGATCGTCGAGCACAACGATGAGGAAGAGCAAGAAAGCCCCGGCCACGAAGGTCGACAGCCTGCCGCGTCCACCCGAGGAAACATTGATGACCGACTGACCGATCATCGCGCAGCCGCCCATGCCGCCGATGAGACCGGAGGCGATATTGCTGACACCCTGGCCGATACATTCCTGGCTCTTGTTGCTGGTCGTGTCGGTCATGTCGTCGACAATCCTTGCCGTCAGCAGGGATTCCAATAGACCGACCGCAGCAAGAGCAAGCGAATAGGGAAAGATGATCTGAAGCGTCTCCCACGTCAGGGGCACGCTCGGCAGGGCGAAGACCGGCAGCGCGGATGGCAGTTCTCCAAGGTCGCCCACTGTGCGGATATCCATGCCGAGGAAGACCGATGCTCCGGTGAGGACAGCAATCGCGACCAGAGGCGAAGGGATGGCTTTCGTGATCCTCGGGAAAAGATAAATGATGGCAAGCCCCGCCGCGATCATGACATAGGTCTCGACCGGAACGCCGATCAGTTCGGGAAGTTGTGCCATAAAGATCAGTATCGCGAGCGCATTGACAAAACCGGTCATGACCGACTTCGAGACAAAGCGCATGACCCGGCCAAGCTTTGCAAGCCCCGCCAGAATCTGCAGCGCGCCCATCAGCAATGTCGCGGCGAAAAGATATTGAAGGCCGTGATCGCGGACCAGCGTCACCATCAGCACGGCAGTCGCAGCCGTCGCGGCCGAAATCATCCCCGGTCGCCCTCCCGTAAACGCCGAGACACAGGCAATGGCGAAAGAGGCGAAGAGACCGACCTTGGGATCGACCCCTGCTATGACCGAAAATCCGATTGCCTCCGGAATCAGGGCAAGCGCCACCACGATGCCCGAAAGAATATCGCCACGAATGTTGGAAAACCATTCACGGCGGTACGCAGAAAGTTTGTTCATCAGGAAACTTCGCAAAAAGAACTGCATCCGCCAGGAAAGAGATATCCGGGTGTCGGAACGGCTGATGCTTTGCGTTGTCCGGCGGATCGGCGGCCGGAAGAGCCACCCGGGAGTTTCACCCGAGTCCTTGTGATGCGACACAATAGCCTGCGAAATGCTGCGCCGCAACACCAACAGCGAAAACCCGGCTGTCCTTGCCGGGCTTCCTGGTTCTCCTGGTGCGTTATTCCAGAACCTGGATTACCGTACGCGTTTGCGGATTGACGACGACGCGCTGTTCGTTGACGACCGTGTAGGCGTAGTCCGGATGATCCTGGATGGTATGGATTTCCACGGTGTCCGGCAGCGCAGTGCCAACCGCGAGCGTGCCGTCATAGGTGACCGACGGAACGGTCTGTTCCATCACATAGGTCCGGACCTCGCCGGGCAGTTCCATCGTCGTCGAGCCGGTAACCGCCGGATCCTTCGTGATGATTGTCGTTTGTGCATAGGCTGCGCCCGAAAGAGCGATCAACGCTGCGGAAACAGCCGCGAGAGTCTTGTGCATGTTCTTCTCTCCCTGTGCTTGAGCCGACCTAACAATGCAAACGAGCGATCGTTCCCGCGCTCCCCGCTTGCGCTGAATGCGGCAAACGACACCTTGACGCCGTAGGCAGGCGCAGGTGAAAACCGCGGTGCGGCGCAATGGGCAGGCTCGATGTTCGGGGAGCGCCGCTATCTATGAAAGGTTTCTATTCCCATGCTGGCATGGCTTGCCGCGGAAACGCAGACGATCGAGAAGCTGGAGACCGCCCGCAAGCGTTTCGAGCCGGCCCACCCCTCCTATTACAGCGGCCGGCCCGGCAACCAGTTGCAGCGGCTGATGACTGCACGCCAGGATTTCCTGTCGATCTGGCGACAGAGCGACCACCGGGAAACGGTCCGGGACATCAAGCTCTTCGGGCGGCAGATCGTTGCCGTGAACTCCCCCGAGGCGATCAAATACGTGGTCGCGACCCGGCACGAGAATTTCGAACGCAAGACGCCACAGATGCGCCGGGCGCTGGAATATCTGCTCGGCGACGGGTTGTTCATTTCGGACGGCGAAACCTGGAAACAGAGGCGCCCGCTTGTCGCGGACATCGTCCACAAGCACCGCGTGCCCGCCTTCGGCGATATCATGAAGAACACGTCGCTCGAACTGGCCGAACGCTGGACGGGACTCGGGGACGGCGCGTCCGTCAATGCGCTCTACGAGATGGCGGGATTGACGGCGGAAATCATCTCCCGCAGCGTCTTCGGCAATGATCTCGGCGAGGAACGCGCCGGCATGGTCACCGACGGATTCACCAGCTATCAGGCGCTGATCGACTCCATCAATATCGGCTATTTCCTCGGCTTCGACGAAGGCCTGCCGCTCCTTCGAACCCCTTCGCTCCGCCGTTCCGTCAAGCGCATCCATGGCATTATCGACCGGGTGATCGAGGATCACCTGGCCGGCAAGGGCGACGACAATTCGATGGTGGAGCTCTTGATCCGCAGGCAGAAGCGCAATCCGGAACTCAATCTCGACGTGGTCGCGCTCCGCAACGAGGCGGCGACCATCTTCATGGCAGGCCACGAGACCACCGCCGCGACGCTCACCTGGGCCTGGTATCTGCTCTCCAGGGCGCCGTGGGTCGAGGAGGCGGTGCATGCGGAGATCGAAGAGATCTGCGGCAGCAACGTGCCGACCGTCGCGGATGTACCCAACCTGAAATGGTGCACGGCGGTGATCGAGGAAACGCTTCGGCTCTATCCGCCCGTCCCGATCCTCGCCCGACAGGCGAAGCAGGCCGACCTGATCGGCGACCTCGACGTCAGGCCTGCTTCCCTCATCCTGATCGTGCCGTGGGTCCTGCACCGGACACCTTCGCTTTTCGCCGATCCGCATCTCTTCAAGCCGGAGCGCTTCCTGGAAAAGCGGCCGACGCCCTACAGCTATATTCCCTTCGCAAGCGGCCCGCGCATATGCCCGGGCCTGCAATTCGGTCTCACGGAAGCGATCCTCTGCCTTGCCGTGCTCGCCCAAAGGTTTCGCCTGCGCGTGCCGGAGGACCACAGGGTCGAGCCCGTCAGCCGGCTGACGCTGAGGCCCCGCGGCGGCCTGCCCGTCACCCTCCATCGGCGGTGAGGGTCGATGACCGAGACTGGAGATATGCCGCCCACCGCAAGCCCGACCAAGCGCAAGGCCTGGCTCTACAGGGAAACCGATGCGCCGACGCTTGGCGATTTCTTCGCCGGCGGCGAGCCCCGGCAGCGCTTCCTCGATTTCTGGCGCCCCGACGCCCTGAGCAACGCCGGCGAAATCCTGATGTTCTTTGCCTTCAAGCTATTGCCGGCAAAGGCGGTTTCCGAAATCGGCGGCGCGCTTGGCCGCTTTGCCGTGCCGCGCTGGCATAAAAAGGCTCTCTCCCGTGTGAGGAACAATCTCAGGGTCATCCGGCCGAATGCATCGGAGGCGGAGATCGACCGATGGGCGGAAGAGTTTGCCGATTCGCAGGGGCGGCAGCGGGCGGAATATTCCGTCCTGCAAAGGCTGGCTGCCGGCCGCAACATCCGCTTCGTCGGCACGAAAGACCTCGTTGCCCAGTGCTCCGGCCGCCCGGTGATCTTCATCGGCTTCCATACCGGGAACCTCGAAATTCTCTGGCAATGCCTGATCAACATGGGGCTTACCGTCACCACCAATTACGATCCGCCGAAGCGCCGCTCGCACCAGTGGATCACCGACCGCATCCGGCGGCGCGGCGGGCTTGGCCTCTTGCCGCCCGGCAGGAGCTATGTCCGGCCTGCCTTGAGAATTCTCCAGTCCGGCGGCAACCTACTCATCTATTGCGACGAGGGATTCGGCGGGATCATGCGCGCCCCCTTCTTCGGACGAAGGCCGCATCTGCAAGGCAATTACGCACTGGTCTCGCGGATGGCGCGAAAGACCGGCGCACTCATCCAGCCCGTCTATCTGACCCGCGACGGCGGGACGCGCTTCACCTTCCATGCTTTGCCGCCGGTCGATTTGCCGCCGGAGGACTCGCCGGGAAGCCGGCTGATCGAAGATGTAGTATTGCTCAATTCCGTGGTCGAGCCGATCATCGCCGCCCATCCGGGCCAATGGTTCTTCCTCGACAACCGGATCGTGCCGCTCTGAATGCATATCGGGGCCGGTCAAGACAGGAGATTTGGCTTATGACTCCCTTCGATGAAAGCAAGCAGAAGACCTACCTCGCCGTCGATAACGCGATCGACACCGCCCTTGCATCGCAACGGCTGGTCGGCACGGTGGTGCTGATCGCCAGGGACGGCGAGACCGTCTATCGCCGCGCCGCCGGCCTTGCGGACCGCGAGGCCAACCTCGCCATGAAAGAGGATACGATCTTCCGTCTTGCCTCCGTCACCAAGCCGATCGTGACGATTGCCGCGATGCGGCTCGTCGAGCAGGGGCGGATCGGGCTGGACGTTCCCGTCACGAAATGGCTGCCGGATTTCAGGCCGCGTCTCGAAGACGGAAACGAACCGGTCATTCTGATCCGGCATCTGCTGACACATACTTCCGGTCTCAGCTATGCTTTCGCCGCGGAGAACGGCCCCTATGCCCGCGCCGGCGTTTCTGACGGTGTCGACCAGCCGGGCCTGTCGCTCGACGAAAACCTTCGCCGCATCGCCTCCGTGCCGCTGCTCTTTGAACCCGGCGCCGGCTGGCAATATTCCGTCTCCATGGACGTGCTCGGCGCCGTCATCGAAAAGGAGACCGGCAAGCGTCTGGGCGATGCGGTGGCGGAACTCGTCATGCAGCCGCTCGGCCTTTCCGACACGGCTTTCACGGTGGTCGACCGCAGCCGGCTGGCCGCCCCTTACGTGGACGCATCGCCCGAGCCGAAGCGGATGGGCGAAACGGAAAAGGTCTGGGCACTCGACGGCTCCGTAACCTTCGCGCCCGACCGCATCTTCGATCCCCTCTCCTTCCATTCCGGCGGCGGCGGCATGGCGGGAACCGCAGGCGACGTGCTGGCCGTGCTCGAGACAGTCCGCAAGGGCGGCGCGCCGCTGCTTTCGGAGAAGACGGTCAAGGAAATGATGACGAACCAGGTCGGGAACCTCCTGGAGCCGACGCGACCGGGCTTCGGGTTCGGCTTCGGATGGGCGATCATCCTCGACCCGGCGGCAGCGGCTCTGCCTGTCTCGCCCGGCACACTGCAATGGGGCGGCGTTTACGGCCACCACTGGTTCATGGATCCGGCGAAGAAGCTCACCGTGGTGGCGCTCACCAACACCACGCTCGAAGGCATGTGGGGCCAGTTCACGCTGGATATCAAGAAGGCTGTTGCCGCTTCGCTCTAGGCAGGCTCCCTGCCGCCTTCACGCGCGAGACGTCAGCCTGTCGAAAAGGCCCGCGACGGCGTCGGGATCGGCGGCATCGATTGCCTCCAATCCATGTTCCTTTGCCGACGCGCGCATTTCGGAATTGTCGCGCAAGGATCGTTCTATGAATTTGTCGATGAGACCGCGGCTGATGTCGTCGGCCTCACCATATTTTGCTTCGGATCGCATCCTTGCCTGCAGGAAATCCGCATCCGCATAAAGACACACCCCCGCAATTTTCTCGGAAACCAGCGGCGCAATATATTCCGGGCGAAGCGCCGAACCCTCGAACACGAAACGTCTCTCGGCTTCGCTCTCTTCCTTGATGATCTGCTCAAGCCGAGGCCACATATTCTCGTGGTGTACCTTCAGAAACCAGTAGATCGTCTCAGGCGAAAGGCGAGAATAATATTCGGCAACGGGCTGGCGGACCTGAGGCCAAGGGCGGCCTGGATGTCGCCCAAGGCTGTCGGTAGAAATCATCCGCCAGCCAAGCGCGTCCGCCAGAAGCCTGGCGAGCGTCGTCTTGCCGACGTTTGAACTTCCCGCAATCAGAATGCCCGAAAGGCGCTCCTCCATTAGAGCCGCCGCTCAGTCCTTTTTCTGCGGCGGAATGACCCGGATCGAGAGTTCGCGGAGCTGGGTCGGCGTTGCTTCCGACGGCGCGCCCATCAGAAGGTCCTGCGCCTGCTGGTTCATCGGGAAGAGCGTGATCTCGCGCAGGTTCTTCGCGCCCGTCAGAAGCATGACGATGCGGTCGATCCCGAAAGCGGCGCCGCCATGCGGCGGGGCGCCGTACTGGAAGGCGCGGTAAAGGCCGCCGAAGCGCTCCTCGACATCAGCTTGCGACAGGCCGACCAGTTCGAAGGCCTTGACCATGGTTTCCGGCGACTGGTTGCGGATCGAGCCCGAGGCAATCTCGAAGCCGTTGCAGACGGCGTCGTACTGGAATGCCTTGATCGCCAGCGGTTCCTTGTTTTCCAGCGCATTAAGCCCGCCCTGCGGCATGGAGAACGGGTTGTGCGCGAAGTCGATCTTCTTCTCGTCCTCGTTCCATTCGTAGAACGGGAAATCGACGATCCAGCAGAGCTCGAAACGGTCCTTGTCAGTGAGGTTCAGTTCCTCGCCGACGCGGCTGCGCGCCTCGCCCGCGAACTTGTAGAATTTCTGCGGATCACCGGCGACGAAGAAGCAGGCATCGCCCCCTTCCAGTCCGAGTTGGTTGCGGATCGCCTCGGTGCGCTCCTCGCCAATATTCTTGGCGAGCGGGCCGGCGCCTTCGAGGACTGCGCCTTCCTGCCGCCAGAAGATATAGCCGAGGCCCGGCTGACCCTGCTGCTGCGCCCAGGCGTTCATCCGGTCGCAGAAGGCGCGCGAACCGCCGGTCTTTGCAGGGATAGCCCAGATCTCGACATTCGGATTGGAGGCGATCATGTTGGCGAAGACCTTGAAGCCGGAGCCGGCGAAATGCTCGGTCACCGCTTCCATGACGATCGGGTTCCTGAGATCCGGCTTGTCGGAACCGTATTTGCGGATCGCGACGTCATAGGGGATGCGCGGCCATTCCTTGGTCACCGGCTTGCCGTCGGCGAATTCCTCGAAGATCGAGGTCATCAGCGGCCCCATCGTGTTCCAGACGTCTTCCTGGGTCACGAAGCTCATTTCGAGGTCGAGCTGGTAGAATTCGCCCGGCAGGCGGTCGGCGCGCGGGTCCTCGTCGCGGAAGCAGGGGGCGATCTGGAAATAGCGGTCGAAGCCTGCCACCATCAGAAGCTGCTTGTACTGCTGCGGCGCCTGCGGCAGCGCGAAGAACTTGCCCTGGTGGATACGGCTCGGCACCAGGAAGTCGCGCGCGCCTTCCGGTGAGGAGGCGGTCAGGATCGGCGTCGTATATTCGGTGAAACCGACATTGGTCATCTCGCGGCGCATGGCCGAGATGACCTGCGTGCGCTTGACGATGTTCTTATGCAGCGTCTCGCGGCGCAGGTCGAGGAAGCGGTAGCGCAGGCGCACGTCTTCCGGATAATCCGGCTCACCGAAGACCGGCAGCGGCAGTTCCTTCGCCGCGGAGAGCACTTCGATTTCCTGCGCGTAGAGTTCGATCTCGCCGGTCGCCATGTTCGGGTTGACCGTGTCCTCGGAGCGGGCCTTGACAAGGCCGTCGACGCGGATCACCCATTCGCCACGCACGGTCTCGGCCATCTGGAAGGCCGGCGAATCCGGGTCGGCGACGATCTGCGTCGTGCCGTAATGGTCGCGCAGATCGATGAAGAGAACGCCGCCATGGTCTCGCACGCGATGCACCCAGCCGGACAGGCGGATGGTGGAACCGACATCGGACTTCCGAAGGGCGGCACAGGTGTGGCTGCGGTAACGATGCATTTCAAGAATCCTGGACTGATGCGTGTGACGGCTTGTCGGCGTGCGCGGCACTGCCGGCCGGTCTCATGGAAAATCGGCGCGAAAAGCGCATGATGGGCCTGCTTTGTCAAGGCAGAACCGGTTTGCGGGCAAAAACGCTTCGAACCCGAGGCCGGATATAGGACTGCCATCAAGCCGCGCCAGTGCCCCGGAACAGGTCCCGCATCGCCTTTTCCTCCTGCACGATGCGGATGGCGAGGATGACGAGATAGACCGGAAGCCCGATCGCCAGCGTGAGATAGGCGTGGAAGATCAAGGCATAACCAATGAGTTCCGGCAGGATGTTCAGAAAATAGTTCGGATGCCGGATCACGCGGAACAGCATATGCCGGCTGATCGGATGGTTCGGCGCGATCATGATCTTCACCGTCCAGATATCACCAAGCAGTCCGACGATCCATACGAGCATCAGCATCGCGGCGACGAAGATGGCGAGGCCCGTCATCGACACGGCGTCGAATTGAGCCTGCCTGATCCACCCCTCACCCAGTCCCGCGAAGTAAAAGACCGTGTGAGCCAGCGCCAGCAGCGCGCTGTTCAATGCGCCATATTCCACCGCCCCCTGCTTTCGAAGCTGCCGCTCATGCCGCTTCGACACGACGACGCTTGCGATTCGGGCTGCAGCGGCAGCGAGGAAAATAACAATGAGAATGGGACTCATGACGATTAAGCCTCCGGTCGTCAGCAATTAACCGAAGCCCCGTCGCGAAACCATAGGCATGGGTCGACTGCGGGTGAATTTTCCAAGACAGATGTAACGTTCTTCGTCTATGAGTTGCTCTGAGCGCATCGATCGGCGCGATTCAAGCCCTGCCTCACGCAACAAAGTTCGATGAACCATATCCGTCCGTTGATCCCCCTTCTCGTCACCGCAGGCATCCTGATCGGCGGCAACGGACTGCAGGGAACGTATATCGCGTTGCGCGGCTCTGCCGAGGGTTTTTCCCCCTCGGTCATCGGCATGATCGGCGCCGGCTACAGCGTCGGCTTCGCGATAGGCTGCATCTACGTGACACGGCTGCTGCGCGCCATCGGCCATATCCGCACCTTCTCCGCCATGGCTGCAATCACGGCATCCGCCTCGCTCGGCATGTCGATGATCGTCGATCCGGCCGTCTGGTTCGCCATGCGCTTCCTGATCGGCATCGCGGTCGCAAGCCTCTTTGCCACCGTCGAGAGCTGGATCAACGCCAAGGTCACCAATGCCAACCGCGCCCGGACGCTCTCGATCTATCGCCTGGTCGACCTGAGCTCCGTGACGATCGCACAATACATCATCCCGGTGGCGGGTATCGAAGGTCCACTCGTCTTCAATATCATTGCGATCGCTTTGACGCTGTCGCTCGTGCCGATCTCGCTCGCTGACAGGTCGAGCCCTGCCCCGCCTGAGAAGATCGCCTTCGATCTCAAGGCCGTCTGGCGCATCTCGCCGCTCGCGGTGGTCGGCGTCATTTCGGTCGGCCTTTCCATGGCCGCCTTCCGCAATATCGGGCCGATCTATGCCGAGGAGATCGGCATGAGCATCACCTCGATCGCCACCTTCATGAGCGCCGGCATCATCGGCGGCGTCGTGCTGCAATATCCGCTCGGCATCTATTCCGACAGGCTCGACCGGCGGCGCGTCATCCTGTGGACGACGATCGGCTCGATCATTACCGGCGCCTATCTCTCCTTCGGGGCCGGAACCAACGAGACGGCCAACATCGTCAGCGTCTTCCTGTTCGGCGCCTTTTCGATGCCGCTCTATTCGCTCTGCTCGGCGCATGGCAACGACTACGCGAAGGAAGGCGAACACGCGCTGGTCTCTGCGGGCCTGCTCTTCTACTGGTCGGTGGGTGCGACGATCGGGCCGCTGCTCGCCTCCATGCTGCTCGAATATTACGGACCGCGGGCCTTCTTCGCCTATACGTCCTTCATCTTTGCGGGCTTCCTGGTGTTTACGATCCGGCGCATGGGCGCGCGGCCGCCCGTGCCGCCGTCCGAGCGCAGCTCGCGTTTCCGCGCTCTGCTCCGGACCTCCGCCTATTTCAACAGGCTCGCCGGTCCTCCCGATAAAGACGAGCGCGAGTAACACTTAAATCCCGTTCTGTATTGACATATGCCGTCGGACGCGAAAGGAAGGTTGATCACCCTCAAATGAACGCAAAAATGATCGAAACGACCGCCGCCCTCGAGGAAGCCTGCCATGCGCTGGCCAAATCGGACTTCATCACCATCGATACCGAATTCCTCCGGGAGACGACCTTCTGGCCGGAGCTCTGCCTCATCCAGATGGCAAGCCCGCGGCTGGAAGTGCTGGTCGATCCGCTCGCCAGGGGGCTGGACCTCAAACCCTTCTTCGAGCTGATGGCGAACCCTTCGGTCACCAAGGTCTTTCACGCCGCCCGGCAGGATATCGAGATCGTCTACCATCTCGGCAATCTCGTGCCGCATCCGATCTTCGACACGCAGGTGGCCGCCATGGTCTGCGGTTTCGGGGATTCGGTCTCCTATGACCAGCTCGTGAACCGCATCAAGGGCGTGCATATCGACAAGTCCTCGCGCTTCACCGA
This sequence comes from Neorhizobium phenanthreniclasticum, assembly GCF_040066075.1. Classification (NCBI taxonomy): domain Bacteria; kingdom Pseudomonadati; phylum Pseudomonadota; class Alphaproteobacteria; order Hyphomicrobiales; family Rhizobiaceae; genus Neorhizobium; species Neorhizobium phenanthreniclasticum. Next base: position 166,320 of record NZ_JBEAAL010000006.1, on the reverse strand, counting down.
TTGGAGCCGGCGACCGCTTTCCGACAAACAGCTCGAATATGCGCTGGCTGACGTCACCCATCTGCGCGACGTCTATCTGTCGCTGAAGGAGCAACTCGAGCGCGAAGGCCGGGCGCTGTGGCTCACCGAGGAAATGGCGATCCTCGAATCGCCCGAGACCTACGACCTGCATCCGGATGATGCCTGGCTGAGGCTCAAGGCGCGGCTCAGGAAACCGACCGAGCTTGCCATCCTGAAATTCGTCGCCGCCTGGCGCGAGCGCGAGGCGCGCAGCCGCAACGTCCCGCGCTCCCGCGTGCTGAAGGACGATGCGATCTATGAGATCGCGCAGCAGCAACCGAAGGATGCGGAAGCGATGTCCAGGCTGCGCACGGTTCCGAGAGGCTGGGAGCGCTCGGCCTCGGGTGCTGCGGTCATCGAGCAGGTCAATGCCGCGCTGGCGCTGCCGAAAACCGAGATGCCACATCCGCCGAAGCATGCGCATGTGCCGGAGGGCACGGCCGCGGCCGTCGAGCTGCTCAAGGTTCTCCTGAAACTCATCTCCGACAGGCAGGGCGTTGCCGCCAAGGTCATTGCCAATACGGACGACCTGGAGAAGATCGCCGCCGAAGGCGAAAAGGCCGACGTTCCCGCCCTCTCCGGGTGGCGTCGCGACCTCTTCGGCGATACCGCATTGAAGCTGATCGACGGCGACGTGGCGCTCCGCTTCGTCAACAAGAAGGTCGAGGCGGTCGAGCTTTAGGGGCTTACGGCATTTTCGCTTATCCCCCTGCTTCACCCCCTCTGTCCTGCCGGACATCTCCCCCTCAAGGAGGGAGATCACAAGCGGCGTGCTCTTTCCCCGCCAAACTACCCCCTTGCCGGACTTCGTCGTTGTTGTTTGGGGAAGCCGATGCGTCCAGCCGATCTCCCTCCTTGAGGGGGAGATGTCCGGCAGGACAGAGGGGGTAAGAGCGGAGCGTCGTATATTTCGCGCCAGGTCATTCCGGCGCAGCCATCCGACAGCCCCCTATCGAATGACCGGCTCGCCGTGATAGCGGCGTTTCGACGGTTTCGAGACGCCGAATCCGACTTCCATCATCAGGCGCGGGCTCTGCTTCGCGAGCGTGCCCATATGAAAGCCGAACGGGTCCTCGACAAAGCCCGTTCCTGCGCGGCCAGTCAAAGTGACGGCGTTTTCCTCGCCGTAGAACTCCAGCACCTCTTCCGCCGGATGACCGACCAGCAGAGTCAGCTGATGCTTGATGCGCCGGCGCCTGTGGCTGCCCCGGACATATATATGCGGGCCGGCATCGGCATCGACGTCCGACAGGTAGAAAAAGAATTTCAGCATGCGCCAGTCGTCCAGGTCGAAGTGGTATTTGAACGAGGCGCGGCTGAGATCCGCGTCGGTTGCCGCCTTGGTGGGGAAACTCCACCAGATCCGGGTGGTAATCAGTTTCGCCTCGCCGCCGAGATAGTGCCGCGCCACGTCGATGAGAAGCGGGTCCTGTTGCACCGCGACGGCGGCCTCGCATTGCAGGACCCGTTCGAAGTGATGGCCGCTCAGGATCGGGCGACCGAAACGCCGCTCGGCTTCTGCATGCTCGCCGGCCAGAAATTCGAGCTTGCGTTCGAAATTGCCGAAACACGGCGTTTCCCGGCCAAAGCGGGCGATCTCCCGGTGGATGTCGTCCGGCAGGGTAAGACCGGCAAATATCCCCGCGCCTTTCAGCTCCGCCGCAATGGTCCGCGCATCCAAATCGCCGAACATCGAAGGTCCCGGCGTTGCCGCTCGGACCGGCTTCGCCGTCAGCCAATGCGCCCGGCGGAACGGCATCGTCCGCGCCAGAAGAAACATCGGCAACCATGCGGGATTTTCGCGCACGTCGGTCAGATAGGTCGGTATGCGTGCGGTGATGCGGCGAAGCGGTCCGCCGGAACGGGCAATGGTCTCGAGATCTTTCGGCTTGGATTTGGAAGCGTCAAGCATCTGATATCCTTTACGAAATCTTTGCTAGAGCGAATTCATGAATCTTGGCGGCCCCCATTCACGGTAACGCGCACTCGCCGCTATCGCAATGCAGCATAAGAATTTTTGCATAAAACATCCGATGAAAACCGCCGCCTTCGTTAAGAGAAACTTGACGCGGCTGGCCATCTCGATCACACGGGATTGCCGCCGAGCATATGCCCGCACCCGTTTCCGGCTTGATCCGGCCGGTTTCGTATGGTGATCTCGCCCATCATCTTACCCCGACGCGACGATGTCCGCGCATCGCCGCTCCTTCAAAGCGAGCCAATCCACATGCGCCAGTCCCTCACCGCCGAGACCGCCCAGCATTTTGCCGCGATCGCGCTCGGGCACGTCGGGCGCGAATATCCAAACAAGCCGGCCAACGTGTTTTCAGGCCCGGAAGATGCGAAAACACCGAGCGAGCTTCATCCGATCTTCCACGGCAGCCTCGACTGGCATTCCTGCGTGCACGGCTACTGGATGATGGCGCATATCCTGCGGACATTCCCGGATATCCCGGCGGCAAGGAACATCCGGGCGCTGTTCGACGCGATGCTGGTGCCGGACAAGGTGGCGGGCGAATGCGCCTATCAGGCAAAGCCCACATCGCGCGGTTTCGAGCGGCCCTATGGCTGGGGTTGGCTCCTGAAACTTTCCGCCGAACTGTCGCTGCTCGATGAGCGGTGCTGGTTCGAGAACCTTAAACCTCTGTCGGATGTCTTCACCGGTCGCTTCACCGATTTCCTGCCGGTCGCCACCTATCCGGTCCGGGTCGGCACACATTTCAACACCGCCTTTGCCATGCGGCTTGCAGCCGACTATGCCGAGACGATCGGCGATACCGCGTTGCTCGGACTGCTAACGGAGACGGCGCTCCGTTGGTATGGCCAGGACGAGGCCTGCCCGGCCTGGGGCGAACCCTCCGGCGACGATTTTCTCTCTTCAGCGCTCGTGGAAGCCGAATGCATGCGGCGGCTGATGCCGGCGGAGGGTTTCCTGCCCTGGTTCGACCGTTTCCTGCCTGAGATCGTGGCGCGGAGGCCCGCGACGCTGTTTTCGCCGGCCTCCGTCTCCGACCGCTCGGACGGCAAGATCGCCCATCTCGACGGTCTCAATCTTTCCCGCGCCTGGTGCTGGCGGTCGCTCGCGAAAGCCCTGCCGCAAGGCGATCCGCGGCGGCCGATCATGGAGAAGGCGGCGGAAGACCATCTTGCAAGCGCACTTCCCCATGTGGAAGGCGACTATATGGGCGAGCACTGGCTGGCGAGTTTCGCGACGCTGGCGCTGGAGGCATGAGCGGAGAAGTTACCGGTGCATCTTCGCTCCCCTGGTGATCTTGTCGACGATCTTCTTCTCGGCCCGCAGCGCAATCCCGACCAGCCTGGCGTCGTCCGGCGCAAACTCGGCGAACACCGCGCGGTTCGCCGCATCGTGGCCTGTCGCAAACATCTCCTCGATATAGGCCGATGTTGTCACTTCCCGTTCGAGCGAGCGCCGGTGGATCATGCGCAACGTCTCCTGCTCGGCAGACAGGACCACGACCGGCTGGATGCTCATCGGATTGTAGACATGGCCGGCCGCATCCCGATATGCTTCACCGATGATCGCGGGAGATTGGGCGACGATGCCGCTCATCAGGAAAGCGGTCACATTGAGCTCCTGCCAGGGGGCGAGGTCATCGCGAAGCACGAGCGCGATCTTGGTGTCGAACATGAAGAACTCCGTCGAAGGTTATGCAAGGACCGACGCGATAGCGGCAGCAAGCACCGCCGGTCTTGAACGTTCGTGCAAGGCGGAGGAAAAGCCGGACGGCATCGTCCAGGCTCCCTCCTCATGCGGCATCGAGCGGATCGAGGCGCGGTTCCACGGCAACGGTTTTTCGCCGCACCGGCATGACACCTATGCGCTCGGAATCACGCTTTCCGGCGTCCAGACGTTCCATTATCGCGGCTCGGTCCGCGTCAGCCTGCCCGGCAATGTCATCGTCCTGCATCCGGACGAGGTGCATGACGGCGCCGCCGGCACCGACGACGGTTTGCGTTACCGCATGCTCTACCTGCCGCCGGAACGGCTGATCGAGGCGGCGGGCGGTGTGGCCGGACTGCCCTTCGTGCCCGAGCCCGTCATGGCAGACGATGCCTTCCGCGACTGCCTCGCCGAGGCGCTCGACGATCTTGACGCCACGCCGCAGGAGCTTCTGCTGGATGACCTGATCGCCCGTCTGACGGCAAGCCTCTGGCGTCACGCGGACAGTCGCGGCACTTTGCCGGACAAATCGACCTCGCGCGAAGCCGTGCTCCGCTGCCGCGACTATCTCCAGGACAATTGCGACCGCGCCGTCTCTTCCCAGGAACTGGAAGCCGTCAGCGGCCTCGATCGTTACACGACTTCACGGCAATTCCGGAAGCTCCTGGGGACAAGCCCACACCGCTATCTGGTCATGCGCAGACTCGACCGGGCAAAACAACTGCTCTTCGAAGGCGGAAGCCTGGCGGATGCCGCTTTCGGCGCAGGCTTTGCCGACCAGGCCCATTTCACCCGGCACTTCAAGAAAACCTTCGGCATGACGCCGGGCCGCTGGGTGGCGCTCAAGAGAAGCGCCTGACGTTCAAATCGACCTCGATATCCCGTCATCAAAGCTTCATCGAAGCTTCAATGTTCCATCACCCGGCCGTCACGACCGCTCCCTATGCGGTAGGCGTCTTTGACACGCCAACCAACAGGTGATCTCATGATCCGACCCCTTCTCGCCTCCGTTGCTCTCGCTGCGCTGATCGGCGGTTCTGCTGCTGCCGAAGAAAAAGCCTTCCCGGCCAAACTCGTCGGCCAGGCAATCCTGCCCGCCAACACGATCGTTCCGGCTCCGGCCGACGCGCCAGCCTTCCTGAAGACGTCCGGCAAGTTCACCACGCCCGACCGCAAGCGCACCGAGGCCCTCGGCACGCTGCCGGGCAAGGACGGCGTCCGCGTCACCGATGTGAAGCTGCCGTTCGACGGCCAGCCGCTGCAGGGCTTCTCCGGCATCAAGACGATGGCCGACGGCACGTTCTGGACGCTGTCGGACAACGGTTTCGGCTCGAAGGCCAATTCCTCCGACGCCATGCTCTTCCTGCACCAGATGAAATTCGACTGGGCCGCCAACAAGGCGGAAGTCGTGAAGAATATTTTCCTCTCCGATCCGAACAGGATCGCGCCCTTCCCGATCACCATGGAAGGTTCCGACACCCGCTATCTGACCGGCGCCGATTTCGATATCGAATCGATCCAGCCGGTCGCCGACGGCTTCTGGCTCGGCGAGGAATTCGGCCCCTATCTCTTGAAGTTCGACACCGAAGGCCGCCTGACCGACGTGATCGCGACCGTGATCGATGGCAAGCCGGTCAAGTCGCCCGACAATCCGACGCTCACCACGCCGGCCAACCCGGCCGCGAAAATGGTTGCCTTCAACCTGAAGCGCTCGGGCGGCTACGAGGGCATGGCCATGTCGAAGGACGGCTCGAAGCTCTACGGCCTGCTGGAAGGCCCGCTCTATCTGGAAGACGGTTCGGTCGAGAAGGCGGACGGAATGACGGCGCTGCGCATCGTCGAATTCGACGTCGCCTCGAAGGCATGGACCGGCCGCTCCTGGCTCTATCCCCTATCCCAGGGCGGCGAAGCGATCGGTGACTTCAATATGGTCGACGCCACGACCGCCCTCGTCATCGAGCGTGACAACGGCGCCGGCTCCGCCGACAAGGCCTGCGCCGATCCGGCCAAGCCCCAGCCGACCTGCTTCAACGCGCCTGCTAAGCACAAGCGCGTCTATAAGGTCGAGATGACCGACGGGAATGTCGGCAAGGCCGTCCGCAAGATCGGCTACATCGATCTCATGAAGATTGAGGATCCGGACGAGAAGAAGAAGGCGGGTAATGTCGAGGGTGTCTACGACATGCCCTTCGTGACGATCGAGAATGTCGACGTGGTCGATGCGACGCATATCATCATCGGCAACGACAACAACCTGCCCTTCTCCGCCGGCCGCGCCGTCGACAAGGCCGACGACAACGAATTCAGCCTGCTCGAAGTCGGCGAATTCCTGGCGGCGAAATAGTCCAGATCCGCCTCGGACAACAGGCCCCGGCATCCGCCGGGGCTCAGTTTGTTGGCAAACCTTCCGGCATGCAAGACGTCATCCCCGGGCTTGTCCCGAGGATCTGCCATCCCTTGCCAAATCATTGGTTATGTTGGGATAATTTCGAGAGTATAGAGGTGGTAAGATGCTCGGGACAGGCCCGAGCATGACCGAAGAGGAGTTGCCGCCCTTTGTCAGCAGCCTGAGCCCGGGCATCCGCCGGGGCTAATGCATTCAATCAATTGACCGGTATGTCGATCGCATAGCGGTCGACCAGTTTCAGGCTCCGGTCCGACTGAATGATGTAGGTCTCGTAATACCGGCGACCGTCCTGGCCGTAGAACTGATGGGTGACGGGACTGCCGACCGGCGACTTCGTTAGCTTGCTGCGCGGCTGTCCGCCATAGGTGATGCTGCCCGGAATGGGCTCCAATGCAACGGCGGTGCAGCCTGCAAGGGCCGCCGTCAGCAGGGCAACTGCAACTATCTTCTTCATCACTCGTCTCCCCTGTCCCGCAATTTCCTGCACGCCGGGCAGCCAAAATGGTCTGCCTCACGGTGGATGTCGGGATTGCCGACGTGATTTACAATCGGGGAGCGATAAAGTTTCCCGAAATCTATTCGAACCGGAACGCCAGCCGCTTGCCGGTCAGCTTCGCCAGTTGCTGCAGGCGACCATCCAGCCTTTCACCGGCAAAATTGCGGTAGGCCGGCGGCACGATGAATTCCAGATCGAGATCGGGGTCGGATGATGGGCGGAACGTCAAGTTGTGGACGATGCCCGGCATCGCGGCCGAGAAGAGATAGACAACGCGCAGCAGGCCACCGAGCAGCTTGGCAAGATCGAGCATGCGTGGCGTGGCAATCGTCGCCAAGGGGCCTGTCGCGCCGTCGTCGTTCAGTCCCTCGAAGCGATAGTAGTTGGCGAGCGCCAGATAGGCACGGCCTGCATGGGTGATGCCGACGAAAGAGGAATGAGCGATGATATTGAGCGCCTGCAGACCGCGATAATCCGGATGGGCGCGCCAGCTTATGTCGGCGAGCAGGCAGGCGGCCTGACGATAGCGGCTTTCTTCCTCCGTCTCGGTGATGCCAAAAGCAGGCACCATGCGGCCCGTCCATTCCGCCAGCTCGCGGGCATGTTCGGGCGAGCGGGCGCGCAGGATCGCCAGTTCGCCGGCCGCGGCGAGCAGCGGGTCACTTGCCTTCTCTCCGTCGGAAAGCCGTGAATAGAGATAGCCTTCGCGCACGCCCTGCGCGGAGAAGCTCACCCTGGCGGGTTTCATCGCACTCAGCACTTCCTGCATGGCGATGGCGCCGTAGGGCAGCAGCGAACGGCGGCTTTTGGAAACCGCCTGCCAGGCAGGGTCCTTGGAGTCCTTGGCGGCGATCACCTCTTCGAGGAATTTCTGGATGTCCGCGAGCGGCAGTTCGTAACCCTGCATCATGTGCAAGGGATATTTCGTCATCTCCATGTGCAGCTTGGCGATATTTCGCCAGGTGCCGCCGACCGCATAGAAGGTGCGGCCTGCGCCCTGTTCAAGGAACCGCGCGGTGTTCACCTGCTTACGGGCGAAGGTGCGCGCCTTGGAGAGAGAATTTCCGGAGGACTCGGACAATCGCAGTCCCCCGAGCGGCAACGTGATGCCGCGGCCGAAATCATTGCCCTTGATGTCGATGAGTTCCAGCGAACCGCCGCCAAGATCGCCGGCGATCCCGTCCGCATCATGAAAGCCGCTGATGACACCGAGCGCCGAATAACGCGCCTCCTCTTCTCCGGAGAGAAGCTGGATCTCCTGGCCGAGGATATCCTCCGCCTCGCGGATGAAGTCCGGTCCGTTCGACGCCTCACGGGCAGCCGCCGTCGCCAGCACATAGATTTCGTTGGCGCGCGCCTGCGTCGACAACGCCTTGAAGCGCCTCAGTGCCGAAAGCGCGCGCTGGACGGCCTCCTCGTCCATCCGGCCGCTGGATCCAAGCCCCTTGCCGAGCCCGCAGAGAACCTTCTCGTTGAAGAGAATCGTCGGCGCGCGGGACAGGCCTTCATAAACGACGACACGAACGGAGTTCGAGCCAATGTCGATGACGGAAACAGGGGCAATCCCCGGAAGGCGCCCCTGGGCTTCGGATCGTACCATATTGCCTATTTCTTGCGTCCGGACATCAGGCCGGCGATCAGTTTGGGAGCACTCGACTTCAGAGCCTCACCGCGCCCCGAGAGGCTTGGATTGGTCATGAAATAGTGCTGCGCGTTAAAAGGTTCTTCGCCTTTGCGCACTTCCATGCGCCGCGACGTGCCGTCGGGCAATATCTCGTAGCTCTGCTGGTTGTCAATCAAGTTGCCCAGCATGATCTGTGAAAGAACCTGCTCATGCACGGTCGGATTGAGGAGCGGCACGAGCGTCTCGACGCGGCGGTCGAGGTTGCGCGGCATCATGTCGGCCGAGCCGATATAGACGAGCGCCTTGTCGGATGGCAGGCCGTAACCGTTGCCGAAGCAGAAGATGCGGCTATGCTCCAGGAAGCGGCCGACGATCGATTTGACGCGGATATTCTCGGAAAGGCCGGGCACCTGCGGGCGCAGGCAGCAGATGCCGCGCACCACGAGGTCGATCTCGACGCCCGCCCGGCTTGCCCGGTAGAGCGCATCGATGATGTCCGGATCGACGAGCGAGTTCATCTTCATCCAGATCGCTGCGGGCTTGCCGCTCTGCGCGTGGACGATTTCCTCCTCGATATGCCTGAGGATGCGCGACCTGAGCGTATAGGGCGAGACCGCCAGCTTCATGCTCTCTTCCGGCTCGCCATAGCCGGTGATGAAGTTGAAGACGTTCGCCATGTCGTGGGCGATCTTCGGATTGCAGGTGAAGAAGGACAGGTCCGTGTAGATCTTGGCGGTGACCGGATGATAGTTGCCCGTGCCGATATGGCAGTAGGTACGGAGCTTACCCTCTTCGCGGCGCACCACCATCGACATCTTGGCGTGCGTCTTCAGTTCGATGAAGCCAAAGACGACCTGCACCCCGGCACGTTCGAGGTCGCGGGCCCAGCGGATGTTTGCCTCCTCGTCGAAACGGGCCTTCAATTCGACCAGCGCCGTCACCGACTTGCCCATCTCGGCCGCATCGATCAGCGCCCTGACGATCGGGCTGTCGTTGGAGGTTCGGTAGAGCGTCTGCTTGATGGCGAGCACGTCCGGGTCGCGCGCCGCCTGCAGAAGGAATTGCACAACCACGTCAAAGGATTCATAAGGGTGGTGAACCACCATGTCCTTTTCGCGGATGGCCGCAAGGCAGTCGCCAGCATGTTCGCGAACCCGCTCGGGAAATCGGGCGTTATAGGGCTCGAACCTCAAGTCGTCGCGCGGCGCCCTGGTGATTTCCGAAAGGGTGTTGAGCGCCAGAAGGCCGGGCAGAACCGCAACGCGATTATCCGGCACGCCGAGTTCCTGCACCACGAACTGACGCAATGACGCCGGCATTTCCGAATCGGTCTCGATGCGGATGACCTTGCCGCGGCGGCGGCGCTTCAGCGCCGTCTCGAAGAAGCGCACCAGGTCCTCGGCCTCTTCCTCCACCTCGATATCGCTGTCGCGGATGATGCGGAAGGTACCGGCGCCCTTCACCTCATAACCGGGGAAGAGCCTGTCGGTGAACATGCCGACGACGTCCTCCAGCGTGATGTAGCGGATCGCCGCGCCTTCGTCCGGCAGGCGAATAAAGCGATCGAGCGTGGTCGGCAGGCGCAGGAGCCCCGTCATCGGCTCCTTGCCGTGCTTGCTGTGAAGCTGCAGGCCCATGGAGAAGCCGAGGTTCGGGATGAAGGGGAACGGATGGGCCGGGTCGATCGAGAGCGGCGTCAGGACGGGGAAGAGTTCGTCGTCGAAGGACGTGGCCAGCCAGGCGCGATCTTCCGCCGAAAGCGCCGCCGGACGGACGATCAGAATGTCCTCCTTGGCAAGATATTGCTGCAGCACGGCGAGCGAAGCCTGCTGTTCCATCTGCAGATTGTCGATTTCCCGAAGGATGGCGTCGAGCTGTTCGGCGGGCGTCTTGCCGTCCGGGCTGCGCACGATGATGCCCTGGCGCACCTGGCCTTCCAGACCGGCGACGCGGACCATGAAGAATTCATCGAGGTTGGCTGCGGAAATCGACAGGAAGCGCACCCGTTCCAGAAGCGGATGGGCCGTGTTCAGCGTTTCTTCCAGAACGCGGCGGTTGAATTGCAGCCAGGAGAATTCGCGGTTGATGAACCGGTCCGGGCTCGTCAGCAGCTCAGCGGCGGAATCGACCGCTGCGATTTCGGCCTGCTGGGTTTCCGTCGTCATCGAATCCATTTCGCATCCTCCGCTAACCCTTTGGGTTCGAACGCCAAGTTCGGCGAGGAAAGTGTCACAGTCAATCACCGTCCTTGGCGCCGGCGCCAGAATTTCCGACATCGTTCAACACTTCGGCCGCCAGCGGACGGGTGATCCTGGTGCCGCGGGCGAGCGCCAGCCGGTCCAGCCGGTCGACGATCGTCTGGGCCGCCCCGAGGGAACGCTCCATCCTGTTGACGATATAGCCGACAAGTTTGTCATCGATATAAAGCTGCCGATCCGCGAAAAGTTTCACGATCACCTGGGCGAGCAGGTCCTCGTCCGGCTCACCGATCTCGACTATGGTCGCCGCCTTGAGCCGCGACTTGAGGTCCGGCAGCGTCACGCCCCACGATATTGGCCACAAGCGCGAGGTCAACAGGAGGCTATGGCCATTCTCGCGCACGCTGTTGATGACGTGGAAGAGCTCCGCATCGTCGAAACCGCGTCTATCGGCATCCTCGAACAGGACCGGGCCGGCGGCTGCAAGGTCCGCGGCATTCGAACCGACCACCGGATGGATGTCCGTGGCGCCGGCCTTCTCCCGCCAGATATGCGCGAGATGCGATTTGCCCGAGCCGATCGGCCCCGCCAGCACGACGACCGGCGACGGCCAGGCCGGCCATTCGTCGACGATCGCGACGGCCGCAGCCAGGCGTTCGGAGACCAGGAGGTCATCCCGGCTCTTCGCCGCATCATGAATGAATTGGAGCGGCAATTGCTCGCTTCTCCGCCGCTCGCGCTCAGTGGTCTCGTTCATTGGTCTTTCGAACTGCTCTCTTGAGCATCATTTGCTGCGCTGGTTCCGCTGCCATCCTGACGGTGTTCCAGCACTCGGGGCGGAGGCGCCCCTTCCCAGGGAAGCGTGGTCGTTCGTCCGTAATAGATATCGCTGTCAAGATACCGCGCCAGCGCGAAGCGGACAAGGACGCCAACCACGGCTGCGGCCGGCACGGCAATCAAGAGCCCGACGAAACCGAATATCGCACCAAAGGCAAAGAGCGCGAACATCAGCCAGACCGGATGAAGTCCGACGCTTTTGCCGACCAGCTTCGGCTGCAGGATATTGCCCTCGAGGAACTGGCCGATGAAGAAGACGCCGGCGACCGCAACAATCCACGCGTAATCCGGCCAGAATTGCACGAATGCAACCCCGACCGAAAGCACGAGGCCGACCAGCGAGCCGATATAGGGGATGAAGCTGATCATGCCGGCGATGAAGCCGATGAGCAGGCCGAAATTCAGGCCGACAAGCGAGAGGCCTACCGCGTAGAAGATGCCGAGGATGAGGCAGAGCGAGCCCTGGCCGCGGATAAAACCGGCGACCGACTGATCCATCTCGCGGGCGATCTGCCTGACGGTGTCGACCTGATCGCGCGGAACCCAGCTATCCACTCTGGCGACCATGCGGTCCCAATCGAGCAGGATGTAGAAAGCGACCACCGGCGTCACGATCAGCAGCGATACGACGTCGACGATCGCCTTGCCGGAATTCCAGATCTGCGTGAGCAGCGAGCCGAGAAAGCCGGCGCCCTGGCTCAGCACCTCGGAAAAGTTCTGCTTGACCGTCTCGATCTGCGCACCGACCCAGCTTGGCAGGAAGGAAGTCTCAGGGCTGGAGATGATCTGCTGCAATTGCGAGATATAGCCCGGCAGCGCCGCCGCAAAGCCGGTGAACTGGCTGATGATGATCGGGATCACCAGCATCAGGGACAGCACGAAGACCAGCACGAAGCAGACAAGGATGACGACCGTCGCCATCAGCCGGCTGAGACCCCGCCGCTCCAGCCAGTCTGCGACCGGATCGAGGAAATAGGCAAGCGCCATGCCCGCCACGAAGGGCAGGAGAATCGTGCGGAAGAACCACAGAAACAGGATAAAGACGACCAGCACACCGATCCAGAACAGGATGTGGCGTTTCAGGCTCGCGCCGCTGATATGGTATGGCATCTCTGCTTCCCCTGGTATTGGCCGGGCCGATCAAGGCATATGGAAGCGGGCGTATCAGGTCAAGAGTCCGGTCGTTGGGCTGTGAAAAGCCTTCAAAAGCAGCCTGAACGCTTGCATATCGGGGCGTGGCGTGCAATGGCGGCCAGATATATTGCGCATGCCCCCAGAAAGCGCTTCACACTTTTCGGGGGACATGCGGTGGTCCCCACTGGAGATGGAAGATGAGCGAGGCGGGCAAGAACGGTCTCACCTACAGCGATGCCGGTGTCGATATCGATGCAGGTAATCTCATGGTCGAGAAGATCAAGCCGGCCGTGCGCTCCACCCGCCGCCCCGGCGCCGACGGCGAGATCGGCGGCTTCGGCGGGCTCTTCGACCTCAGGGCAGCGGGCTTTACCGATCCGGTTCTGGTTGCGGCGAATGATGGCGTCGGCACCAAGCTCAAGATCGCCATCGACGCGAACTTCCACGACACCGTCGGCATCGACCTCGTCGCCATGTGCGTCAACGATCTCGTCGTGCAGGGCGCCGAACCGTTATTCTTCCTCGACTATTTCGCGACCGGCAGGCTCGATCCCGACCAGGGTGCCGCGATCGTCGGTGGAATTGCCGCCGGCTGCCGCGAGGCGGGTTGTGCGCTGATCGGCGGAGAAACGGCCGAAATGCCGGGCATGTATTCCGACGGCGACTACGACCTCGCGGGTTTTGCGGTCGGGGCCGCCGAACGCGGCCAGTTGCTGCCGGTCGGCGACATCGGTTCGGGCGACGTCATCCTCGGCCTCACCTCCTCCGGCGTCCATTCCAACGGCTATTCGCTGGTCCGCAAGATCGTCGCGATCTCCGGCCTCGCATGGGATGCGCCCGCCCCTTTCCGTGACGGCATGACTCTGGGTGAGGCGCTGCTCGTGCCGACCCGCATCTACGTGAAGCCGCTGCTCAAGGCAATCCGCGAAACCGGTGCGCTGAAGGCTCTCGCCCACATTACCGGCGGCGGCTTTCCGGAGAACATCCCGCGCGTGTTGCCGAAGAACCTTTCCGCCGAAATCGATCTCGATTCCATTCCGGTTCCGCCCGTCTTCTCCTGGCTTGCCAAGACCGGCGGTGTCGAGGCGAAGGAAATGCTCAGGACCTTCAACTGCGGCATCGGCATGATCATCGTCACCGCCGCCGAGAACGCCCAGATGGTCAGCGATATCCTTACCGGCGAAGGCGAGATCGTCGTGCCGCTCGGCCGCATGGTCGAGCGTCCCGAAGGCGGCGCCGGCGTCATCTACAAGGGCACGCTCGGCCTATGACGGCAACCTCCGCACCGTCGGCGCGCAAACGCGTTGCCGTCTTCGTTTCAGGCGGCGGCTCCAACATGCTGGCTCTCGCAAACGCCTGCGCGGCGCCGGATTTTCCGGCCGAGATCGTCGCGGTCATCTCCGACAAGCCTTCGGCCGGCGGCATCGCCAAGGCAAAAGCACGCGGCATCCGGACCTTCGTCTTCGAGCGCAAGCAGTTCGCAGGCAAGGCCGAGCACGAGGCAGCGATCCTTGTCGCGCTCGACGAGATAAAGCCCGACATCCTCTGCCTGGCAGGCTATATGCGGCTCTTTTCCGGCGAATTCATCAGCCGCTACGAAGGCCGCATCCTCAACATCCACCCTGCGCTTCTGCCGCTCTTTCCAGGCCTTCATACGCACCAGCGCGCCCTCGATGCCGGCGTCAAGATCGCCGGCTGCACGGTGCATTTCGTGACCGAAGGCATGGACGAAGGACCGATCGTCGCGCAAGCGGCAGTTCCGGTGCCTGCCGATGATACGGCGGAAACGCTCGCCGCCCGGGTGCTGACCGTCGAGCACAAGCTCTATCCGCTGGCTTTGAAGCTGCTGGCGGAAGGCAGGGTGCGGATGGAGGGGGACAAGGCGGTTTTCAGCAACCTGCCAGCGAAGGACGAGGCGAAGCTCATTTCGCCGGCAGTCTAAAAGCCGCTCGATCTGATCCGGCGGATCACTCCTCCAGTTCATCTCCTTTCACCGGCGGGTTGCCTTTGCCCGCACGGGCGAGGATATCGACCTCGTCAACTCCTCAAAAACGTCATCAGGTCTTTCGCCAGTTGTTCCTTGTTCGAGGCGAAGAGGCCGTGCGGTGCGCCATCATATTCGATCAGCTTCGAGCCGGGGATCATCGCGGCAGCGGCGCGAGCGGAAATGTCGATCGGGACGGTCTGGTCGCTCGTCCCGTGAATGATCAGCGTCGGCACCCTGAAACTCGTCAGGTCGGGCCGGAAATCGGTCGTCGCGAAGGCTTTGGCGCAGGCAAGCGTGGGTTTGAGCCCCGCCATCATCGTCTGATTGAAGGACCAGTCGAGCACTTCATCGCTCACCGAACCGGTGAAGACACCTACGCCGAAGAAGCTCTTGAAGAAGTCCGCGAAGAAATGCGCCCGGTCCTCCCTGATACCCTTGGCCATCTCATCGAAAACCGATTGCGGCACGCCGGCCGGATTGTCGGACGTCTGCAGCATGTAGGGCACGACGGAAGCGATCAGCGCCGCCTTGGAAATACCCTTGCCGCCGTGGCGCGACATATAGCGGGCGACCTCGCCGCCGCCCATGGAAAAGCCGAGGAGCGCCGCATCCTCGGCTTCGGTCGCGGCGATCACGTCCGCGAGGTCATCGGAGAACGTGTCGTAGTCATAGCCCTGCCAGGGCTGGTCAGATCGGCCGAAACCGCGGCGGTCGTAGGAGATCGCTCGGAACCCCGACTCCGCCGCAACCATGGCGAAATCATCCCATGTGTCGCAGGTCAACGGCCAACCGTGCAGCAGGATGACCGGACGGCCCCTGCCCCAGTCCTTGACGTAGAGTTCGGTGTCGTCGCGCGTCTTGATCATCGTCATCGGAAAGTCCTCGCTGGATGGGATCTTCCGTAAACGGTGCGGCAATGCCGTTGTTCCTGGGATTCAGCCCGAAATCGCCGTCCGATTGATCACCGCCCATTGCAGCAGCATGATCGTCTTGGCGTCGCAGATCTCGCCGCTTTCAATCATCGCCACGGCTTCATCGAGCGGCAGTTCCACCACCTCGATGTCCTCATGTTCCTCCGCCAGCCCGCCGCCGCCGTTGATGCGGTCGGCAAGGTCGATCGGTGCATAGAAGAAGTGCACGAGTTCCGTCACCGATCCGGGCGAGGTCAAAGCCTTGAACAGGTGGCGCACCTCGCGCAAACGGTAGCCTGTCTCCTCCATCGCCTCGCGGCGGATCGCGTCCTCGGGATGATCCTCGTCGAGAAGGCCGGCAGGCACTTCGATCATCCAGCCGGGTTCGCCGGAGAGATAGGCCGGCAGGCGGAACTGCTTCACCAACACCACCATGCCGCGCTTCGGATCATGGAGCAGGATGCAGGCCGCCGGCGTGCGGTGGTAGATTTCCCGGTGCAGGCGATGGGTCTCGCCGTTGCGGTCCATATAATCGAGTTCGTAGTTCGACAGCCGTGTCCAGCCATCCGACAGCGTCTTTTCGCTGACGATCTTCACTCGCGCACCATCATCCGTCATGCGGCGTCCTTGCGAAGCCAGACCTTGTTGTCGTGGAAGGCCGCGCCACCATAGGGCGCCACTGCGTCGGCGCCGGTCAACACGTTGATACCCTCGCCATCGAGATGCTTCCGGTTCGGCCAAAGCCCTTCGGCGATCAGCACACCCGGCCGCGCGCCCGGTACGATCCTGGCATGCAGGCGGATTTCGCCGCGCTGGTTGCCGAGCCGGACGATATCGCCGTCCGCAATGTCAAGCCGGGCCGCATCGGACGGTTCGATCATCACCTCCGGCCTCCCTTCCCGCTCGTAGGAACTCTTCGTCTCGGTGAAGGAAGAGTTCAGGAAGCTGCGCGCCGGCGATGTCGCAAGCCTGAAGGGATGCGCTTCGTCCGCCACCTCGATGACGTCGACCTGATCGGGAAAGACCGGCAGTTCGGAGAGCGGCCCCATCGGCCCGACATTCTTCGGCGGTTTGTCCGGCGACGGGCCGTTCGCCCAGTCCGGGCTGAAACGAAACTTGCCATCCGAATAGCCGAAGCCCCTGATATAATGGGCCGTTTCAAAATCCGGCTGCGCGTCGATCCATTTTTCCCGTTCCAGCACGTCGACGCCCGGCCAGTGGCTTGCCTTCAAAATGTGATCGATATGCTCTCGCTCGTTGAGACCGAAACCGGGGTAATGATCGACGCCGAGACGCTTTGCCAGTTCCTCGATAACGAAGAGGTTGGTGCGCACGGTCGGCGGTGGTTCCGTGATCTTCGGCCCAAGCAGGATGTGCTGCTGCCCACCGGCGCGATAGATGTCGTCATGTTCGAGGAACATGGTGGCCGGCAGGACGATATCGGCGACCTCCGCCGTATCGGTCAGGAACTGCTCGTGGACGGCGACGAACAGGTCGTCGCGCATGAAGCCCCGGCGCACAAGGCGCTGTTCCGGCGCGACGTTCATCGGGTTGGTGTTCTGGATCAGCATGGCAGTCACCGGCCCGCCATAGCGCAAGGCTTCCGCATCGCCCGTCAGCACGCGGCCGATCTGCGACTGGTCGAGCTGGCGGATGTCCGGGTCGGCATAGGCCGTACCCATCAATTCCGACTTGTTGAGCCTGAAGATCTCGCCGTTGTTATGGAAGGCGCCACCGCCCTCGTACTGCCAGGAACCGAGCACGGTTGCGATCGAAAGAGCAGCATGCATAGCGACCGCGCCGTTGCGCTGGCGGGCAAAACCGTAACCCAATCGGAAGAAGGTCTTTCTGGTCGTCCCGACGAGCTTGGCGAAATTCTCGATCTCATCGACGGACAGGCCCGTGATCGCGGATGCCCATTCCGGCGTTCTCGTCTTCAGGTGGGCTTCGAGCCCAGCCGGATCGTCGGCATATTTTTCCATATAGGCGCGGTCGGCATAACCGTCGCGGAAGGCGACATGCATGACGGCGCAGGCGAGCGCGGCATCTGTCCCCGGCCTGACTGTCAGCGCGATATCCGCCTGCTTCATGGTCGGGTTGTCGTAGATGTCGATGACGACGATCTTCGCGCCGCCCTCCTTGCGGGCCTTCACCGCATGGGTCATGACGTTGACCTGGGTCGAGACGGCGTTCGTCCCCCAGATCACCACGCAATCGGATTTCGCCATCTCGCGCGGGTCGGGGCCGCGAAGCGCGCCGGTCCCCATCACATAACCCGTCCAGGCCATGTTGGTGCAGATCGTGCCAAAAAAGCCGGAATATTTCTTGGCGTGACGTAGCCGCTCGATCGAATCTCGCTGCACCTGGCCCATCGTGCCGGCATAGAAATACGGCCAGACGGCTTCCGAGCCGTGCTTCGCCTCGGCCTTCAAAAAGGCATCGGCGATCTCGTCGAGCGCCGCCTCCCAGGAAAGTTCCTGCCAATCGCCGCCGCCCTTGGCACCCCTGCGGCGCTTCGGCACCATCAGCCGGCCGGGATGGTAGATGCGCTCGGAATAACGCGCCACCTTGGCGCAGATGACGCCGGCGGTATAGGTGTTGTCGGCCGCGCCGCGCACGCGGCCGATACGGCCGTCGGCGGTCAGGTCGACATCCAATGCGCAGGCGGACGGACAGTCGTGCGGACAGACGGTGTGGCCGACAGTCGTATGACTGACAGCGGTTTTGGCGGAGATCGGGGTCGCAACGTTCATGGCTTTTCTATATTGCAAGCAGAGGGCCACAAAAAGCGCGATTTGCGGCGCATCAATTTTATTCAAGCGAGACTCCAGTCACAATGAACTACCGGCATATCTATCACGCAGGCAATTTCGCCGACGTCCTGAAACACGCGGTGCTGGCGCGGCTGATCCGCTATGCCCAGAAGAAGGACAAGGCGTTCCGCGTGCTCGACACCCATGCCGGGATCGGTCTTTATGATCTTTCGTCCGAAGAGGCGCAGAAGACCGGCGAATGGCGCGATGGCATCGGGCGGCTCCTGGAAGCAGAGCTTCCGGCGAATGTGTCCGAACTGCTGGAGCCTTATCTCTCGACCGTCAGAGAGCTGAACCCCGACGGCGCGCTGAAACTCTATCCCGGCTCGCCAAAGCTCGCCCGCATGCTGTTTCGCCCGCAGGACCGTCTGTCGGCGATGGAACTGCACCCGGAAGACTTCAATCGCCTGCATAACCTGTTCGAGGGCGACTTCCAGGTGCGCGTCACCGAACTCGACGGCTGGCTTGCACTTGGCGCGCATCTGCCCCCGAAGGAGAAACGGGGAATCATCCTGGTCGACCCTCCTTACGAGGAAGAAGGGGAATACCAACGGCTGGTGAAGGGTCTTGCCAATGCCTACAAGCGTTTCCCCGGCGGCACCTACTGCCTTTGGTATCCGATCAAGAAGGGCGCGCCGATCAAGGTCTTCCACGAGGAGCTGCAGGCGCTCGATATCCCGAAAATGCTCTGTACGGAACTCACCGTCCGCAGTGATCGCGAGACCACCGGCCTCACCGGCTCCGGTCTCGTCATCGTCAATCCGCCCTTCACCTTGAAGGATGAGTTGCACGTGCTGTTGCCGGTCCTGAGGACAATCCTCGCCCAGGATCGTTTCGCCTCGCAGCGCACCTTCTGGCTTCGGGGCGAATAATCCGATTCACGAGGTCTCCCGTTTGCCTCTCTCCACATCCGGCGGATGCTCGGCGCGGAACCGCGACCGCTCGAAGACCAGGATCACCACCAGTGCCATGGCGAAGGGGATGAGCAGGTAGAACAGCCGGAAGACCAGCAGGGCGGCGATGACATCCGCCGGATCCATGTCCGGCAATCCCATGACAAAGACGAGTTCGAGGACGCCGAGCCCGCCCGGCGCATGGGAGATGAGCGCCGCCGAAAAGGAAATCAGGAAGATGCCCAGCACGACGAGGAAGCCCGGATTTCCCGCCTCGGGCAGCGCGAAATAGATGATGCCTGCGGCACCGACCAGCTCCACCGGCGCGATGATGAGCTGCGGCAGCACGACCCGCGGTGCCGGATAGAAGATGCTGATCGAGCCGATCTTGAGCGGCCTGAGCTTCAGGAAGCTCGCTGCGACATAGAGCGCGATGAGGAAAAGAATGACCAGTCCGGTTCCCGTCGAGGCTTCGACCGGCACGACATCGCCGAAACGTTCGGTAAGGTCCGGTTCGATGACGAGCACCAGACCTGCGAGCAGGAGGGTTCCAAGGACGAATGTGAAGGAGCATATGGCGATCAGAACGCCGATTTCGGCCGGTGTCAGGCCCTTGGAAGAATAGGCACGATAGCGGACCACCGCTCCCGAAAAGACGGACGCGCCGACATTGTGGGACAGCGCGTAGGTCGTGAACGAGCAGATCGTGATGAACCACCAGTCGACCTTGCGCCCGAGATGCATCAGAGCGATACGGTCGTATCCGGCGAGCGCCGCATAGGCAAGCAGAGTCGAGAGGCCGGCCAGCATCCAATGGGTCGACGATATCGCCTCCAGACTGAGCCACAGATCGTCCAGAGACAGCCCGCGCAATTCCTTGTAGAGAAGCCACGCCGAAAGCGCTATCGTCAGTCCGCCTATCGTCGGCCACAGGTATTTCTTGAATGTCATCCAGTCACGTCGCTCTTTACTCCCTGCCTCTATCCGGGCTTTCCGCTTTCCGCGAAGGGTTACTCTATTCGCCGAAACTCTGATTGTTCAACCGTTCAGACCGATGCCTGTTCCGAAGATCGAGATTTCCGACAATGACGCCGATTTTTAAAGCGACAGCCAAGAGCATCATCGCCGCAGCGCTTTTTTTCATGCCGGTAACAGCCACCATCGCCCTGGCCCAGCAACGTCACGACGATCGCGCCGGGCAGTTCGATTTCTACGTCCTTTCGCTCTCGTGGTCGCCAACCTTCTGTGCCTCGCAACGCGGCAACGAAAGCGATCAGCAATGCGGCGAGACCAGGGATTTCCGCTTCATCGTCCATGGGCTCTGGCCACAATACGAGAAAGGCTATCCGGATTTCTGCGAGACCCGCGAGCCGGGCCGTGTGCCGCGCTCGGTCGGCGAACCGCTTTTCGACATCATGCCGTCCATGGGACTCATCGGCCATCAGTGGCGCAAGCATGGAAGCTGCACCGGCCTTGGCCAGCGGGAGTATTTCAACGAGACCCGCCGGGCTTTCGAGCGTATCCGCCTGCCCTCCGATCTCTCCCGCGGCGACAGCGCCGTGACGCTTTCGGTCGATCAGATCGAGGAGAAGTTCGTCTGGGCAAACCCCGGTATGAGCCGCCGCGGCATTTCCGCAAGCTGCGAGGGCCGTCGGCTGGAAGAGGTGCGTATCTGCCTCACCAAGGACCTGCAGTTCCGCGATTGCGCCGAGGTGGATGGTGACGGCTGCCGCGCGGGCAGCATCACGCTGCCGCCGGTGCGCTGAATTTCATAAAGAGGAAAGACCATGAAGCTGCTTTATTCGCCGGCCTCGCCCTATTCCGCCAAAGTGCGCATGGCGGCACGTCATCTCGGCATCGGGATCGCCGAGGTGAAGACCGATACCAACTCCAATCCGCCGGAACTCGTCGACAGCAATCCGCTCGGCAAGATCCCGGTGCTGATCCGCGACGGCGAGCCGCCGATCTATGACAGCGTCGCCATCATGCACTATCTCGACCGGTTGTCCGGCGGAAAGCTCTATCCGAAGAAGGATGGAAAACGCACGGAAGCGGAAGTGCTGGAAGCGTTGTGCGACGGCATCATGGATTGCCTTCTCGCAATCGTCTACGAGCGTCGCTTCCGCCCGGAGGAAAAGATCCACCAGGGCTGGATCGACAAGCAATGGGAAAAGGTCATGCGCGGCCTGGATTATCTCGAAAACAACCTGCCGAAGACCGGCAAGAAGCTCAATGGCGGCCATTTCGCGCTCGCCGCCCTGATCGGCTATCTCGACCTGCGCTTCAACGGGCAATGGGCGGAAGGCCGTCCGGAACTCGCCTCATGGCCCGATACCTTCGCCAAGCGGTTTGCCGATTACGGCGCGATGAAATCGTCCGGATAAACAAGGCAAAAAGCCCGGAGCGACGCTCCGGGCTTCCCCAGCCTGTGAAGGCTTTCGAACTTAGAACTTGACGCCGATACCGACCTTGACGCTGTGGTCGTCGAAGCCCTTCGAGACCGAACCCGTGGCGAGGTCGTAATCTTCGGCCGCGAAGTCGGTATAGCGATATTCGATACGAGCGGTGATGTTGTTGGTGACGAACGCTTCCGCACCTGCACCGACCGTATAACCGACCGAAGTCTTGTCGTCGGAAGAGATGCCGTCGCTCAGTTCGTTGTTCTGGAAGGCGACACCGGCCGTACCATAGATCAGGAACGGGTTGAGGTCATAACCGACGCGGCCGCGGACCGAACCCTTCCAACCACCTTCGCCGGTGTAGCCATTGGGGCTCGGACCGTCGAGGCCGTTGTAGCCGACATCAGCTTCGATACCGTAGACGACCGGACCGGTCTGGAAGTTGTAACCTGCGAAGGCTCCGCCGCCGAGACCGTCGGCGTCATAGTCGCCACCACCGAAGCGGCCCCAGTCATATTCACCGTAAGCACCGAGATAGAACCCCTGCCAGGTGGCGGCCGGTGCCGGCTCTTCGACCGCGACCGGAGCCTGCGGAATCTGCTCTACGGCATCAGCGGCATTGGCCGCGGAGATTGCGATGAAGCTGGCTGCCGAGGCCATCAGAGTTGCGATAAGAGTACGCATACATTTTCTCCTTTTACTGCTGTGCCGGGAATTTCGTCGCGACAACACGATAGTCGACGCATTTGTTCCCTACCCACTGGAGGCGAATGTGGATGCCAAATGAGGAATTGAAAGAGCCGAAATGTGAATTGATTGCGGCAGACAGAAGGCGAAAGTTTGATGTTGCTGTACCGCAACATGTAATTCATTAACCTTAACTGTTCCTTACTTTAAATATAAATTTCTTTACCTTCGTGAAATACTTCTTAAAACGCAAGAACAGCTTCGTCAATATATCTTGACAGGCAGCCACTCGCGGCCGCCCTCGTGCGGTTTCGACTTTTATCTTCAGAAAAGTCTGCGCCTGCCGCGAGCAGAAGGAGATTTTAGACATGGGAAATAAAGACCTTCAGGCGCCATCCGGGACAAGGACCCGATCGACGAAACGCTTTGCCGGATTTCTGCCTCAAATCATCCCCGACAAAGGCGGCGTTTCGGCCTCGAAGCACGAAGGCAAGGCATTCGCCTGCCACGCTTTCAAAATCAGGCCTGAGTCACTATGTCTGTCGCAACGGCCGATCGGGAGCCCGGCCGGCTATCCCGCAATCTTTTGACAAGCCGCCGATGACGAGCCCATGGTTCGAATCGGCAATGGTCAGGCATCGATCGCGAACGGAAAGCCGAGTTCGCAGGTCGTATCTGGCGGAGACTTTGGAAATGAACGGAACGAAGCTGCCCGACGGCGGCGTTCTCTACGACGAGACGGAAGACGATGACGACGACGCTCCGGTGAGCGAGCCGAGCGCAGGCCTCGCTGTGTCGATCGACTGGAACGAGGCTCTCCGGAACGAGAGCGGGCTGAAAGGCGCCGAGCTTATCGGCGAATTCGTCAAGCACCTGCCGAACCAGCCTGGCGTCTACCGCATGTTCAACGAGGCGGGCGACGTGCTCTATGTCGGCAAGGCGCGCAGCCTCAAGAAGCGGGTCGGCAACTATGCGCAGGGCCGCGTCCATTCGAACCGCATCGCCCGTATGGTGCGCGAAACCACGCATATGGAATTCGTCACGACGCGGACGGAGACCGAGGCGCTGCTGCTCGAGGCCAATCTCATCAAGCGTCTGCGCCCACGTTTCAACGTGCTTCTGCGCGACGACAAGTCCTTCCCCTATATCCTGATCACCGGCGACCATCGGGCGCCAGCCATCTTCAAGCATCGCGGCGCCCGCGCCCGCAAGGGCGATTATTTCGGCCCCTTCGCATCCGCCGCCGCCGTCGGTCGCACGATCAATTCGCTGCAGCGGGCGTTCCTGCTGCGCACCTGTACCGACAGCGTCTTCGAGACGCGCACCCGCCCCTGCCTGCTCTTCCAGATCAAACGCTGTTCCGGCCCGTGCACCCACGAGATCAGCGACGAGGATTATGCCGGCCTTGTGCGCGAGGCGAAGGATTTCCTCTCCGGCAAGAGCCAGAACGTGAAATCCGCGATCGCCGCCCAGATGACGGAAGCCTCGGAAGACCTCGATTTCGAGCGCGCAGCGGTCTATCGTGATCGTCTTGCTGCGCTCTCCCATGTCCAGAGCCATCAGGGCATCAATCCGGCGGGCGTCGAGGAGGCGGATGTCTTCGCCATCCATCACGAGGGCGGGCTCTCCTGCATCCAGGTCTTCTTCTTCCGTACCGGCCAGAACTGGGGCAACCGGGCCTATTTCCCGAAAGCCGATCCGCAGATGCCCGGCACGGAGGTCTTGAACGCCTTCCTGGCGCAGTTCTACGACGACAAGCCGGTGCCGAAGCAGATCCTGCTTTCCGAAACCGTCGAGGAACAGGACCTGCTGGCGCAAGCGCTTTCCGAAAAGGCCGGCCATAGGGTGATAATCTCCGTGCCGCAGCGCGGCGAGAAGAAGGACCTTGTCGATCACGTGCTGGCGAATGCCCGCGAGGCCCACGGTCGCAAGCTCGCCGAGACTTCATCGCAGGCGCGGCTGCTGCACGGGTTCGCCGAGACCTTCGGCCTGGCCCAGGTCCCGCGCCGCATCGAGATCTACGACAACTCGCACATCATGGGCACCAATGCCGTCGGCGGCATGGTCGTGGCGGGGCCGGAAGGCTTCGTGAAGAACCAGTACCGCAAGTTCAACATCAAATCGACGGACATCACCCCCGGCGACGACTTCGGCATGATGCGCGAAGTGATGACCCGCCGCTTCTCGCGTCTTCTCAAGGAAGAAGGCCTGCCGGACCGTAGCGTCGCCACCCAGGAGGACGCGGCCGATGCCGCCTTCCCCGCGTGGCCGGACGTGATCCTGATCGATGGCGGCCAAGGCCAGATGACCGCCGTGCGTGCCATCCTCGACGAGCTCGGCATCCGCGATGTCGTCACCGCGATCGGAGTCGCCAAGGGCGTCGACCGAGAGGCCGGCCGCGAGCGTTTCTTCGCGGACGGGAAAAGCGACTTTTCACTGCCGCCGCGCGATCCGGTTCTCTATTTCATTCAGCGCATGCGCGACGAGGCGCATCGTTTCGCTATCGGCTCGCACCGGGCTCGGCGCAAGAAGGAGATGGTCAAGAACCCGCTCGACGAGATTTCCGGCATCGGACCTGGCCGCAAGCGCAAGCTCCTGCAGCATTTCGGCACGGCGAAAGCGGTCTCCCGCGCAGGCCTCACCGACCTGATGGCGGTAGAAGGCATTTCCGAGGCCGTCGCAAAGCAGATCTACAATCACTTTCACGAGAGCCGGGCGGGGTGAAACTATCCACGTAAGTTGCGCCTCACCCTGACCCTCTTCCCGCAGACGGGGAGAGCGAACGTGCCATGCGCAACGTCGGGGGGTGGAGGAAAACGGTGCGGCACATGCCTTTCTCCCCGTAAGTACGGGGAGGCGTTGCCCGACAGGGCGGAAGAAGGGCAATAAAAGCGGGAGCAGACGGGCCGCCGCATTCTGCTACAAAAAAGCCGCGGGAACATGTTGACGCTCAGCCTCCAAAGCCTCAACTAGGGACAAACATCGCAATAGGTCATCCATGGCTTCCCGCGCATACAACATTCCCAACCTGCTCACCTATGCGCGTATCCTGGCCGTGCCGGTGATCGTCCTTTGCTTTTTCATCGAAGGCCGGCTCGAAAGCTCGGATTTCGCCCGCTGGACGGGGCTTACCATCTTCGTCGTCGCCTCGATCACCGATTATCTCGACGGTTACCTGGCCCGCATCTGGAACCAGACATCGAATATCGGCCGCATGCTCGATCCGATCGCCGACAAGCTGCTGGTCGCGTCCGTGCTGCTGCTGATGGCCGCCGACGGGACGATCGCCGGCTGGTCGCTCTGGGCGGCAATCACCATTCTGTGCCGCGAGATCCTCGTCTCAGGACTTCGTGAATACCTGGCGGCACTGAAGGTCTCCGTACCGGTAACGCGGATCGCCAAGTGGAAGACGACGATCCAGATGGTGGCAATCGCCTTCCTGCTTGCCGGCCCTGCGGGCGACAAGATCATGCCCTATATTACCGAGCTCGGCATTGCGCTCTTGTGGATCGCAGCGATCCTGACCTTCTATACCGGCTACGACTATTTCAAGGCCGGGCTGAAACATCTGGTGGATGAGGAATGACCACGAAACTCGTCTATTTCGCCTGGGTGCGCGAGCGGATCGGCAAGCCGGAGGAAGAGATCGAGCTTCCGGCCGATGTCGTCACCGTGCGCGATTTGCTGAATCATCTGAAGGGCCTGGGCGAAGAATACGAGAATGCGCTTCAATATCCGGACGTGATCCGCGTGGCGATCAACCAGGAGCATGTGGAACATTCCGAAAGGATTGCAGGCGCGCGCGAGATCGGGATATTTCCGCCGATGACCGGAGGGTGAGGAGCGGTCCGGCGAAGCCGGAGAAATCGATCCTGTGAATCGATTTCAGTGACGAACGCCCGGAGCCAAAGCGACGGGCGGGCGCCGGTGAGGCAACTCGGCTCACGGCAGCGGAGATATCAGATGTCGAAAATCATCCCTACCATCCGCGTCCAGGCGCAGGACTTCGACCTGCAAGCCGAAATCGATGCGCTGACTGCCGGCCGCAAGGATATCGGAGCCGTTGTCACGTTCACCGGCCTGTGCCGCGATGAACAGGGCGCGCTGTCGGCGCTGGAACTGGAACATTATCCCGGCATGGCGGAGGCAGAGATGCGCCGCATCGCCGAACTCGCCATCGAGCGCTTCTCGCTGCTTGACCTCACGGCCGTGCACCGCCACGGAAAGATCCTGCCGGGCGGGAATATCGTGCTTGTCGTCGCCGCAGCCCCGCATCGGCAGGCCGCCTTCGACGGGGCCAGCTTCATGATGGATTTCCTGAAAACCTCGGCCCCCTTCTGGAAAAAGGAGCATGGCGCCGACGGCGCGACGGGCGACTGGGTCGCCGCCAAGGATGCGGACGACAAGGCCCGCGACAAATGGCGGTGATGACGCGACCGGCCTCTGCTCGTCACCACAGACGGATCAAGCCTGGAAGCGTATCGAATATCTCATCGGCGGAGACGAGCGGGATGGAGGAATGCAAAGCCGTTGCCGCCAGGAGCCGATCAAAAGGATCGCGGTGCTCCCAAGCCATCATGGCACCCTGTAAACAGATTTGCGGCGCAAGCGTCGCCACCCTGCCGCCCTGCTCTTCGAGCAGCGCGGGCAATTCCTCCACATAGGGCGCTATCTCGGGCCATTTGCCGAGGCGGACCTTCTGGCCGATCTCGAAAAAGCTGACAGGGCTGACAAACACGGCGTCCGCTTCCAGAATCGCCCCAACCGCTCTCCCGGACAGGCGTTCGTCTCCGGTCAAGGACCAGGCCCAAGCATGGGTATCGAGCAAGATTGCAGTCAATTCTTGCCTTCCCACAGGCCCAATTCATCCTCCCCCATTGGCTCAAAGAAATCGGGACCGCCAGGCTTGATCTTGCCCTTCAGCAATCCGATCGTGAACCCGTGCTGCGGGATCGGTACGATCTTGGCAACAGGGACTTTTCCCTTCGCAATGATGACTTCCTCGCCGGCTTTCGCCAGCTCGATGAGCTTTGACAGATTGGTCTTGGCCGAATGGATTGTGACTTGCATGGGGATGTCCTAGCTAACTTAGCTAAATTTAGTCGTTTTGGCTTATAAAATCCAGCCTCGGCAAAGTCGAAATGACGGTGCCGTCTGCGGCAACGGGAAGCCGCTCACGGCACCACCCTCTCCCGCCGGCTCATGACCAGCACGGCAACCAGCGCCGAGACGATCACCAGATCGCGCCAGACGATCGGGCCGTAGCCGCTCCAGAGTGTCTCCGCAAAACCGATCACCGCGGCACCGGCCGCCGATCGCAACGGATTGGAATGGCCGCCTGCCGCTGCGATCAGCACCACTTTCAGCCCGAACAACAGGCCGGCGCCGAAATCCATCGTGCCGTAATGGGAGGTCGCAAGAACGCCGCAGATCGAGGCAAAGAGCGCTGCGGACACATAAGCCGTCACGAAGACGCGGGCGGAATTTGTGCCGGCAAGCTCCGCCGCAAGCGGATCGTCGGCAACGGCCCGCCAGATGCGCCCCCAACGGGTATGGGAAAGCACGAATGTGCCTGCGACGATCATGGCGAGCATGATCGCCACGTTGATGAGTTGGATGAGCGTCAGCGTCACGGGGAAACCGCCGCCCCGCCAGAAAACCACGACCCGGTTCAGGAAAGGCGGCAGCCAGAGTTCGCGTGTGTCGGAAGCGAGCCGCGCGCCCTCCATCAGCACCATGAGAACGCCGAGCGATGCGACGATCATCGCATTGGGAGAAACCTTTGCCAGCGGCCGCATCACCAACTGCCCGACCGTCGCGCCCGCCCCTACTCCGCCGATCAGCGCCACCATGGCTCCCATGGCCAGCGCCGCCGGCAGGATCAGCCAGAACCGGTCCCAGCCGATATGGGCAATGAGCAGATAGAGATGGCCGGAAAAGGCGAAGATCGCCCCATAGGTGATGTCGGCACGCTTCGTCACGGCAAAGGCGATCGCATAACCGAAGGCGAGCGCCGCATAAAGCGCCGCCAGCGGAATCGCATTCGCCAGTTGCTGCAACAGATAGGCCATGGACACTCCGGAAGCAGCTTCAAATATAACTGGCCAATCGCATTTTGCCAGTTATAATCTCAGGCATGAGCTTTTCCTGGACCCCGCATCGTTTCGTCGGAGGCGCGCTGGCGCTGGATGTCGCCAACAGCGTCATTATGCGCTTCGACCTCAAGCGCAGCATCGACCGTTTCGCGAAGCCCGAGCAGATGAATGCCTTTCCGAAGGCAGCCGAGGAATTTTCGGCCGAACGAGCACTGTTCGGCAAGCTCGCACCGGTGAAACCCCAAAATCACAAGCCTTTCCTGGCTCTGCGCGAGGCGATCGACCGTTATTTCCGCGCCCGCGTGCTCGGCGAAGAGGAACATACACTGCTTGCCGACTTCCTCGAAGCCACGGCCTCGATCCTGCGCCTTGCGGAGAAGGACTCGCTTGAGGCCGCTACCGCGCATTCCGCCCTTCGACTGCTCGCCGAGGAGGAAATGGCCCGGTTGAAAATCTGCGGCAATTGCGGCTGGCTGTTCATCGACCGCAGCAGGAACCGCAGCCGCACCTGGTGCGACATGGCCGTCTGCGGCAATCGCGTGAAAGCCAACCGCCACTATCACCGCAAGAAGAAGGAGGCCGCGACATGATGCGCCGGCTTGTTTTCTGCGCCCTTGCCGCGCTCCTGCTCACCGCCTGCCAGCGCGAGGCGGACGAACCGTTGGCCGAGCTTTCCGGGCGGGTGTTCATCTTCAACTACCGGGTGGCGGCGGCAAACTACGTCGTCACGCTCAGAAAGACAGCGCCCTTCCCTGAAAACAGTTATGCGGAAGCCGAGTTCGAAAACCCGCAGGGCGGTGCGGCGCTCGTGGTGCGGCAGAAGCTTTTCCCAGCCATGGAAAAGATCGTTCTCGAAAGCCCGGATCTCAAATGCGTCAGGAAGGACAAGCCCTATTCGGTGAAAATCCGCCTCGTCGGCGCGGACGACAGGCCATTGCAGACGATCGAGACGAGCATCACCTCCAACATGGACCAGACGGCAATGATGCCGGGCAAGCCGCTGGTGGTCGGACCGATCTACACGCCGAATCCGGAGGTTTTCAAGGCGGACGGCAGCGTCGACTATGACAAGCAAGCCAACTGTCCGGCATGAAATCCTGAAAGGGGAAGCAGCCCCTCACCCTAACCCACTCCCCGCATGCGGGGAGTGGGTCCCGGCAGGGAGATAAGGGGCAAAGAGCAAAAAGCCGAGGCGCGAGCCCCGGCTTTTCCTGTTCCATCGCTGACTGAAGCAATCAGCCGACGATTTCGGTTTCCGAGAACCAGTAGGCGATTTCCTGAGCGGCGGTTTCCGGCGCGTCGGAGCCGTGAACCGAGTTTTCGCCGATCGAAAGGGCGAAGGTCTTGCGGATCGTGCCTTCGGCGGCCTGGGCCGGGTTGGTGGCGCCCATGATCTCGCGGTTCTTGAGGATGGCGTTTTCGCCTTCCAGGACCTGAACGACGGTCGGGCCGGAGGTCATGCCTTCAACGAGTTCGCCGAAGAAGGGCCGTTCCTTGTGGACTGCGTAAAAACCCTCTGCTTCGCGCTTGCTCATCCAGACGCGCTTGGATGCTACGACATGCAGGCCGTTGTCCTCAAAGACCTTGGTGATGGCGCCCGTCAGGTTGCGCTTGGTGGCATCCGGCTTGATCATCGAAAACGTGCGTTCAATCGCCATTGTTCTATCCTTCATCTCCAACGGAAAGTGGGCGGTGTTTACCCGCCCCTTTCACTGGAAACAAGGGGGTTCCGGCAATTTCACGCGGCTGTCACATGCCGCCCGACGCCATCATGGAGGTCCAGGCAGCGTTCGAACCACTGCCCGACCGGATCGTCGTCGGCAAATACCTTGGCGCCGGTGGTAACCCTCATCCACTGTAGCGCGCCGAAGAGGATGTAGTCGGCAAACAGCGGGCCGTCACCACCGATAAACTCCTGATATTTCAGCGTCTGACGCACGGGTTCCAGCTTTGCGGCGAAGGCGGCGATCGCCTCGTCGCGGCCCGCTCTCATCTCCTCCAGCGTCCTGCCGAGGAAGGCCTCCCGGCTCTTGCGGAAATAGATCCGGTCGGTCTCATCAAGCATGTCATGGATGTCGGCGACGGCAATATTGGTGACGGCAGGATGGATGATGGTCTGGGAGAAGCGCTCGACGAAACGGGAAAGCGCCTTGCCGCCTTCGCCGCCGAACAGCGTCGGCCGGTTGGGATAGGTCTCCTCCAGGTAAAGCGCGATGTCGAAACTGTCGCGGATCAGTTCGTTGCCGTCCCTCAGGATCGGCACGGTCTTCGAAAAGCCGTTCTCCAGCGCCGGTATCTCCGTGAAGGGCGTCGGCTTCTCGATGAAGTCCAGCCCCTTGTGGCGAAGCGCCAGCACGACCTTCCAGCAATGGGGCGAGAATGGGCGGCTCTCGTCGGCGCCGCAGAGGGAATAGAGGATACGGGTCATGTCAGGCTCCTGATCTTCGGTCGCAAATAGTGAAGGCAAACGGGCCGTCAAATCCAGTCAGGAAATTTCATGGATCCCATCACGCGGCAACCATACCGGCCGCGCCGTCCACTCTCTTTTAACCCTGTCATCGAGCCGCGGCGCCGTTTTCAGGAGATATTAAATGGAGATCACGCATGAGTTTTCGCGGATATCGAATAAATCCGATCGAGCGCGGGAGCGAGATATGGCGGGTGAAGTCAGCAAGGCAGCGAGGGACGGAAGCCTGCAGGCGGTGGTAAGCCGCATGGCGAAGCTGGATGTCGGCGGTCTGCCGCGCAATTACGAGCTTTTCCACGAAGCGCTTTCCGGCGCCGATGCGACGCTTTCCCGCGAATTGCTGTCGCTCCCCTCCTCGCCGTCCCAAGCGCTGCTTGATGAGATCGGCCTCAGATACCAGTTGCCGGGCTTCATCGCGCTTGCGCCATCCACCTCCCGCGATCAGGAAATCAGGCTTCTTCGGGATCTGAAGGAAAAGATGGCGAGCGGCGTGACGCAGAAGCAAGGCTTCACACGTGTCCTCGAAGCCGTCGCCCGCAGCCTTCGCGAAGACAGCGATGCAGGCCCAGGAGATATTCTTGCCGAAATCGAATACCTGAGCGTCTCCCTGTCGGATGCGGTGGTGGCCGAAACGGAACTGGAGGCCGCGCTCAAGGCAGGCATAGACCGCCTTGCCGGCGCCAGCCAGAAAGCTGCAGCCGCCCGCGCCATCACGCTGACGGACCGGCTGACCTCGCTGCCGAACCATGCCGCATTCGCCGAACGTCTCGAGGCTCTCTATGCTTCCCCGGCCGACGACCACGGCATGGCACTCTTCCTGATCACGATCCCCGATCTTCCGGACATCAGCCGGACCTATGGCGAAGCAGCGGCCGGCCGGATTGTCAGAAAGGCTGCCACGACCTTCCGCAGGGCGATCAAGAAGAACGATTTCGTCGCGCGCATCGGCAGCGGCGATTTCGCCTTCCTGCTCCGCAACGTGAGCCGCGACAGCGTGCAACCGATCGCCGAGCGTCTGATGACCACGATCGCCGACAACCTGGTCTTTGCCGCCTCCGACCGAACAGCGGCCACGCTCGAGCTTTCAATCGGCGTTGCCCTGGCGCAGGACGCGTTCTCGCCGCAACAATTGCGCCTGCAGGCAACGGCTGCTCTGCAGACAGCGAAGGCCAACGGCCGGCCGGCCGTTTTCGTCCCCGACCAGGCCAGACGTTAGCTTCGCGTCGAAATCGGAGCGGCGGGTGCCTGCACCCGTCTTGCCTTCGCGGCCGGTTTCGGCCAAAACGCCGGCCATGATTACGATCACCGAACTCTCCGCCCGCGTGGCCGGGCGCCTTCTCCTCGATCATGCCAGCGTAACGCTTCCGGCGGGCGCGAAGGCCGGGCTCGTGGGCCGCAACGGCGCGGGCAAATCGACGCTCTTCCGGGTGATCACCGGTGATCTCGCGGCCGAAAGCGGATCTGTGAGCATCCCGAAGAACGCCCGCATCGGCCAGGTGGCGCAGGAAGCGCCCGGCACCGAGGAGTCGCTGATCTCGATCGTGCTTTCCGCCGACAAGGAGCGCACCGCCCTTCTGCAGGAGGCAGAGACCGCAACCGACCCGCATCGCATCGCCGAGATCCAGATGCGGCTTGTCGATATCGACGCCCATTCGGCGGAAGCGCGCGCGGCGAGCATCCTCTCCGGCCTCGGCTTCGACCATGAGGCCCAGCACCGTCCCGCCTCTTCGTTCTCAGGCGGATGGCGCATGCGCGTGGCGCTCGCGGCGGTGCTTTTCGCCGAACCGGACCTGCTGCTGCTCGACGAACCGACCAACTATCTCGACCTCGAAGGCACCATGTGGCTGGAGGACTATGTGCGGCGTTACCCGCATACGGTCATCATCATCAGCCACGATCGCGACCTTTTGAACAACGCCGTCAACTCGATCGTCCATCTCGACCAGAAGAAGCTCACTTTCTACCGCGGCGGCTACGACCAGTTCGAACGGCAGAAGGCGGAAGCCGACGAGTTGCAGATGAAGGCGAAGGCCAAGAGCGACGCGGCGCGGAAACATATCCAGAGCTATATCGACCGCTTCCGCTACAAGGCCTCCAAGGCCCGTCAGGCGCAGAGCCGGATCAAGGCGCTGGAGCGGATGGGCACGGTCTCGGCTGTCATCGAAGATCACGTCCAGCCGATCACCTTTCCCGAGCCGGAGAAACAGCCTGCCTCGCCGATCGTCGCGATCAGCAAGGGTGCGGTCGGCTATGTTCCCGGCAAGCCGATCCTGAAGAACATCACGCTCAGGATCGACAATGACGACCGCATCGCGCTGCTCGGCTCGAACGGCAACGGTAAATCGACCTTCGCGAAACTCATCTCCGGCCGCCTTCAGGCAGACGGAGGCGAGATGAAGCTGGCTCCTGGCCTGAAGATCGGCTTCTTCGCCCAGCATCAGCTCGACGACCTGATCCCCAATGAGACGCCCGTCGATCATGTCCGCCGGCTGATGCCGCAGGCGGGAGAAGCGCAGGTACGCGCCCGCGTTGCCCAGATGGGGCTTGCTACCGAAAAGATGGCGACCGCGGCGAAAGACCTGTCCGGCGGCGAGAAGGCGCGCCTGCTGATGGGGCTTGCCGCCTTCCACGCGCCGAATCTGCTGATCCTCGACGAACCGACCAACCACCTCGATATCGACAGCCGCCGGGCGCTGATCGAGGCGCTTAACGATTATGATGGCGCCGTCATCCTGATTTCGCACGACCGACACCTGATCGAAGCGACGGTCGATCGCCTCTGGCTGGTCAACGAGGGCACGGTGAAACCTTTCGAGGGCGACCTTGAGGAATATCGCGACCTGATCGTCTCGGCCGGCCGCAGGAAGGATGACAAGCCGCAGGCTGCCGATGAGCCCGCCTCGAAATCGGATCAGCGCAAGGCGAATGCCGAAAAGCGCGCCTCGCTCGCGCCGCTCAAGAAAAAGATCAATGAAATCGAGGCCTTGACCGCGAAGCTGGAGAAGCAGATTCAGGCTCTTGATAAAGAGCTTGCAGATCCGGCGCTCTACGACAAGGCTCCCGCCAAGGCTGCGCAGAAGGCCAAGGAGCGCGGCGAAGCGGCGTCAAAGCTCTCGGCTGCAGAAGAAGAATGGCTGATGCTTTCTTCCGAATACGAAGATGCGATGGCGGGCTGAGCGCCGCCTCATCAAAACCTGCACCGCTCAACCCGGAATGACGATCGCAGCGGTTGCCCATCGCGCTTCTGGACCATACGTATGGCTTCCTGACTGGAGACCCGCCATGGACCTTTTCCTTGAAACCGATGACGATCCGAAGACACTTGCCTTTGTGGCGGAGCTGAACAAGGCTTCCGACGAGCAGTTGCAGACACCGGAATTCGAGAAGGACCGCGACATCGTCAAGGCGATGTTCGAACGCGAGGACCGGCTGATCGTGCCCAGCCGGCGCGGCAGTTGGCTCTTCGACTATCATCGCACCAAAGACAATCCGCTCGGCATCTGGCGTCGGCTCCCGGCGGATCAGGAGCCGCGTTCAGACGCTGACTGGGAAACGGTCTTCGACCTCGATGCCTTCTGCAGGCAAGAGGGCAAACGCTGGATCTATTACGGCGCGATCACCTGTCCGTTCGAGCCAACGCTGGTGCTGCTCATTCTCTCGGACGGTGGCTCCGATCTTTTGCGGCTCATCGAATTCGACACGGCGGCCAGGGCGATTGTCGAAGGCGGCTTCGATACGCCCGCCGCGCGCGCCCATGCAAGCTGGCTGAGCCGCGACGAGATCGCCTATTTCGGTTCGGTTGACGAGAACTCCGCCACCCGCTCGGGTTGGCCGCGGGTCGGTCGCCGATTGAGGCGTGGGCAGAATCCCCAGGATGCACCTGTCTATTTCGAGGCCGGCAAAGACGACGTCTACGGGTCGGCCTTCTCCATCGATCCCCTCTTTTGGCGCGGCAAGCCGGGCGAGCGGCCAATAGAAGTCTTCTTCATTGGCCACGAGATCGGCAAGGTGAGCGTGCATCTGCGTGACGGCAAGGGCGAGATCCGCCGCCTCGACCTGCCGACCGAGATCGACTACTCGATCAATCACAGCCATATCCTCTGGCGCGTCAAGACGGACGAGCGTTTCCCGACCGGCAGCCTTATCCTGCAGGGCATTGCGCCGTTCTCGGACAATTTGCTCGGGGAACCGCGCGTGCTGTTCACGCCGAGAGACGGGCAATCGATCGCCCAGATGGCGCTACTCAAGACATGGGCCCTCTTCATCGTCAGCGACCGGATGGTCCCGAAGTTTTACCTGTTCGATCTGACCAAGGCGGATGCCGAACCGGAGGAGTTGCCGCTGCCGCCCGAATTGCAGACCGTGAACTTCCGGTTGCTCGATGCGGACCTGACGCTTGGTGAAGAAGTGCTGACCGTCATCGGCCAGGGTTTTCTCCTGCCCTACAGCACCTACCGCCTGGACCTGACCGGGCGAAGCCGAAAGCCGGAACTCGTTCTGACCGGCACAGCGCCGGCCTATTTCGATGCCGAAGGCATGCGCACCGAACTCCTGGAAGCCACGTCGGAAGACGGGACGAAAGTGCCCTATCACATCGCTTTCCCCAAGACCTGGACCAAGGGCGAACTGCCCGTGCTGATGTATGGCTATGGCGGCTTTGCCTCGCCCCTCGCGCCCTACTATTCGGGCAATAACGGCCTATGGCTGGAACATGGCGGCGCCTATGTGCAGGCCTATATACGCGGCGGCGGAGAACTCGGGCCTGACTGGCACCACGTCGCCAAGGGCCGCGGTCGTCACAAGGCATTCGAGGATTTCGTGGCGGTCGCCCGAGATCTCGTCAGGCGGGGCTACACCAAACCGTCGCGCATCGCTTGCACCGGCGGCAGCAATGGCGGCCTGCTGACGGCCGTTATGCTGACGCGATACCCAGAGGATTTCGGCGCTGTCTGGACCCGCGTGCCCGTAATCGACATGTCGCGCTTCCACGTCTTCCCCGCCGGCAAAGCCTGGATGGACGAGTACGGCAATCCCGACGTCGAAGCCGATCTTGAATACATGCTCGGCTATTCGCCGCTGCACCAGGTGAAGCCGACCGCCGAGATCAGCTATCCACCGGTCTATATCGAAAGCTCATCCAATGACGACCGGGTCCATCCCTCCCACGCCCGCCGCTTCGCCAGGCGGCTGATCGAGGCGGGACATACACCGCTGTTCCATGAATATGGTTCCGGCGGACATGGCGGCGCGGGTGATTCCTCGGAGCAAGCCGCCCGCCTGGCGATGGGCTACAGCTTTCTGCGCCAGACGATCATGAGCGGCTGACCGGAACGGCGACCGCGCGACGTGAGCACGGACCGTATCAAGCCTTCTTGACCCAGCGCCCTTCCTCCGACTGCTGCCAGTAGGTGAGCGTATGCCCCTCGCCCTTCAGCTTCTTCCATTGGGCGCGGGCATTTTCGAGTTGCGCGGCGTCGTAGCCGTCGAACATGAAGACGATCCGTTGATAGGTTTCGACCAACGGCGGCTCGGCGCCGTCGACCAGGAAACGCACGTTGGCGCCATTGCCGTTTTCCGCTTCGGCGGTCAAAAGCACCGGCTGGGCCTCGGCCATCGGCGCCGTATCCGTGCCATGCGGCAGAAAGCTGTCCTCGCGAAAGGTCCAGAGATGCGCGTCGAGAAAATCCCGCCGCGCCTCTCCGCTCGTCTGCACAACCACCTTCCAGCCTCTCTCGACACTCTTTTCGAGCAGCGCCGGAAGAGCGTCCTCGAGCTTGGACTCGGTCAGATGGTAAAACAGGATTTCAGTCATCAGCCTTCGTAGTGCGCCCGCACCAGTTCGTCCAGAAGGCGCACGCCGTAACCCGAGCCCCAGGACTGGTTGATCTCGTTTGCCGGCGAATTCATCGCCGTGCCGGCGATATCGAGATGCGCCCAGGGGGTCTCGCCGACGAAGCGCTTCAGGAGCTGCGCCGCGGTGATCGACCCGGCCTGGCGGCCGCCCGTGTTTTTCATGTCGGCGAACTTCGAATCGATCAGCTTGTCGTAATCCTTGCCGAGCGGCATGCGCCACAGCTTTTCGCCCGTCACTTCGCCGACAGCGCTGAGCTGGCCCGCCAGCGCGTCATCGTTCGAGAAGAGCCCGGCATGCAGGTTGCCGAGCGCCACGACGATCGCGCCCGTCAGCGTCGCAAGATTGATCATGAAGCGCGGCTTGAAGCGGTCGTTGCAGTACCAGAGCGCATCGGCAAGCACGAGACGGCCCTCTGCATCCGTATTGATGATCTCGATCGTCTGGCCGGACATCGTGGTGACGATGTCGCCCGGGCGCTGTGCATTGCCGTCCGGCATGTTCTCAACGAGACCGAGAATGCCGACCGCGTTGACCTTCGCCTTGCGGGCGGCGAGCGTGTGCATGAGGCCGATCACGGCAGCCGCGCCGCCCATGTCGCCCTTCATGTCCTCCATGCCGGCGCCGGGTTTGATGGAAATACCGCCGGTATCGAAGACGACGCCCTTGCCGACAAAGGCGACCGGCGCGTCCTTCGTCTTGCCGCCCTTCCATTGCATGATCGCAAGCCGCGGAGGCCGCGCCGAGCCCTGGGCGACGCCGAGC
Organism: Neorhizobium phenanthreniclasticum; assembly: GCF_040066075.1. NCBI lineage: Bacteria > Pseudomonadati > Pseudomonadota > Alphaproteobacteria > Hyphomicrobiales > Rhizobiaceae > Neorhizobium > Neorhizobium phenanthreniclasticum. The sequence continues at coordinate 129,014 of NZ_JBEAAL010000006.1, read as the reverse complement.
AGCGCGCCCATGCCGAGCTTCTTCATCTCCTTCTCGGTCAGGATCTCCACATCGACGCCGAGCTTTTCCAGATCCCTGGCCCTGTCGGCGAATTCGACCGGGCCGAGCGCGTTCGGCGGCAGATTGACGAGTTCGCGCGCCAGGGTGACCCCGCCGGCGATCGCTTCCGATTCGGCGAAGGCCTTCTTGGCGGCCGCATGCTCGCCGGTGACGATCGTTACCTTCACCGTCTTCGGCGCCTTGTCTTCGTCATCTTGCTTCTTCGTCTTGAAAGCATCGAAACTGTAGCTGCGCAGCAGCATGCCGAGCGCAAGGCCTGCCACCTGTTCGCCGCCGACCTGCAAACCGGGGGCATCCGCAAAAATGGTCACCTTGGACATCGATTTGACCGCGGCGACGGCAACGCCACCCGCCTTCAGCCAGTCATAAGCCGTCAAGGCATCCGCCTTGCCGAGGCCCAGCACGACGAGCCGGTCGGCCGGCGAGCCCTGCGGCGCGATGATGTCTAGTGTCGTCATCGCCTTGCCGGAGAATTTTCCAATCTCCGCCGCCCTTGCGACGATGCCGGCCGGATCGACGTCGGCAGCACCTGCCGCCGGTCCATCGCCGGCAAGTTTGAGCTGGATGGCAAGTCCACCGTCGATCTTGGCGGACTTGGCGAAGGAGATATCGAATTTCACGGACATTGCGGCTCCAGAAGACTCTCGAAGAAGGAGCCGAGATCATCACCGTTTCAGCGCGAACGCAAGGTGGCGATCCGCTTCCGCCTTCACAGGCGCGAGAACGTTTCATGGCGATTCGTATGCGAGCATCAAAAACCTTTCACATTCGCATGCGAAACGAAGAAATAGAATCACCCGATTTCATTCCGATCAATGTTGTACTAAGTTCCGCGCGGGGGCCCTTATCGGAAATCAACAATTCGGCACAACCAGCTGTTCAAGAAATTCTAGCCATGACCGTCAGACAGTTCCTTTCGAGACCTTCAGGCTGGTTTATCGTGCTCTTCGGGGCTTGGTGGTCGCTGCTGGCAATCTTCTATCTGTTTCCACAGATCGATATCTGGGTCGCGCACGCCTTCTTCATCAAATCCGTTTGCGGCGGCTTGGACATCCAAGGCCAGATCTGCGGCAGCTTTCCCTACGGTACGCAGGCCGTATTCATCGTCATCCGGCGCATATTCTTTTACCTGCCTGCGCTCGTTGCGATCTATCTGCTCTATCGCCTGCTCGCCAATCTTCAGCACCATGGCACCACATATTGCAGACGCAAGACACGCGATTACTCGATCGCCCTGACCGGCTTCCTGCTTGGCCCGCTCGTGGTGGTCAACATGATCCTGAAGGAGATATCAGACCGGCCGCGCCCCTATCAAACCGATTTCTTCGGCGGCAGGCACGTCTTCATGCCGGCCGGAGACTTCCAGGGTGCCTGCGCCAACAACTGTTCCTTCGTTTCCGGCGAGGCCGCCGGCGCCGGATGGCTGGCCTGCCTGGTCGTGCTGATACCGAAGCCGTTGCGCCCGATTCTAGGACCGCCGCTCATCACCATCTCACTGATCTCGCCGGCGCTCCGCGTCGCCTTCGGCGGCCATTATTTCTCGGATGTCACGCTCGGCTGGCTGTCCTCGCTGGTCATCTATGCCTGCGTGGCAGCGTGTTTCGAAATGTCACAACGCGAAAGAAAACGAGAGCTTCAAACAAATTTGTGACACCACCCCTGTCGCAAACCCGCTCTGGATCGCTTAGATAGGCGCGGCTGCCATCAGTGGTGTGACGAGGTCATCACCCGGGTGGTGCAACGTAACATGTCTAGGCCTCGATGAAGCTTCTCGAACGCTACATACTGCGCCGGATTTTCCAGATGTTCCTGGTGACGCTCGTTCCCGTGCTCACCATCATCTGGACCATCCAGGTGCTCGGACGCATCAATCTGGTCACCGACACCGGCCAGTCGATGGGCTCGTTCGCGACGCTTGCCACCTATATCCTGCCGACCATCATTCCCGTCGTCGTGCCTTTCGCGCTCGTCATCGGCATCACCCAGACGCTGACGGCAATGAACAACGATTCGGAACTGCCGGTCATAGATGCGGCAGGAGCCTCTCGCGACATCATCTACCGGCCGGTGCTGATGCTCGGAATCGTGCTCAGCCTGTTCTCCTTCCTGGTGACGAACTTCGTCGAGCCGCCCTCGCGTGTGGCAGCCCGCCAGATGGTCGCTGCGGCTTACGCCGACCTGCTTTCGTCGGTGATCGAGGAAAAGACCTTCCGCAGCATCGAGGACGGGCTTTACGTCCAGATTTCGGAGCGCCATTCCGGCCGTGTTCTCAAGGGCCTGTTCGTGGTGGACTATCGCGACCCGAACTTCGACCTTATCTACTATGCCCGTGAAGGATCGATCGACGAAAACGGCACGACGCTCACCATGCGCGACGGCGAAGTGCATCGCAAATCCGCCGACGGGCGCGTTTCGATCATCAAATTCGTCTCCTATGCCTTCGATCTTTCGGCCATGGCGAAGTCGGAAGGCGGACTGCCGCAATATTCCGCCGATCGCAGCCTTGCCTTCCTGCTCAATCCGGATCCGAACGACCCGCTCTACCAGAAATCGCCCGCTTCCTTCCGTGGAGAGCTGCATCGCCGCCTCTCGGATTGGCTATACCCGATCACCTTCGCGCTTCTGTCGCTGGTCGCCGCGGGCAGCACGCGCTCGCACCGCCAGGCGCGGGTGCATCCGATGGTCCATGCGCTCTTCCTTGCCTTCTTCATCCGGTGGCTGGGTTTCTCCGCAACCAATTTCGTGGAGCGTCATCCGCTTTATGCTCCCCTTCCCTACATGGTTCCGCTGATCAGTTCCCTGATCGCCATCTACATGCTGGCCACCAACCGACAATTTGCGATTCCCGGCATCCTCGCCCGTGGCATCTCGCACCTCACGGGCAACCTGCAACGCCGCTTCGCTTCCCGCACCCCGGATGGAGGCGCGGCATGATCTTCTCGACGCTGGGGCGGTATTTCTTCCGCCGCTATATCGCGACTGCGCTCTGGTTCCTGCTCGGCGTCAGCGCCATCATCTTCCTTGCGGATTTCAGCGAAACGAGCCGCCGCATGTCCGGCTTCGTAGGCTATACGGTCTATAGCGGCCTCCTGATGACCGCGATGCGCGTGCCGCTCATCCTGCAGCAGACCATCCCGACACTCAGCCTCTTCATCGGCATGACAGTGCTGATCGCGCTCAACCGGCGCTACGAACTGGTGGTGACCCGGGCTGCCGGCATCTCGGTCTGGCAGTTCATAGCGCCCTTCATCGCCGGCGCCTTCCTGATCGGCCTTGCCACGCTTCTCATCATCAATCCGCTCGCCGCCTGGGGCCAGCGCGAATCGATCTCGATGGAGGCGAGTTGGCGCGAGGCGAGCAACCGTTCCCGTGCCTCAAAATTCGTTCCGTGGATCCGTCAGATCAGCGGCGACGAGGATACGATCATCGGCGCCAAGAGCTATCAGGAGGAAGGAACATTCCTCATCGACGTCGTCGTGTTCCACTTCGACAAGGATGGCCGCGTCATCATGCGGCAGGACGCCAAGACCGCAAAATTGGAAAATGGTTACTGGCTTCTTAACGACGTTCTGGAAAACCGGCCTGGAGAAATCCCCGCCCGTCGCGAGACTGCACAGGTTCGCACCAACTTGAGGCAGGAATATATCCAGGAGAGCCTGGCGCAGCCGGAAACCGTTGCGTTCTTTGATCTTTCCAGAAAAATCGAGGTGAGCAAATCCTTCGGCATATCCACCAAGGCGCTCGAGACGCAGTATCACTCCCTGCTCTCCATGCCGATCCTGCTCATGGCGATGACTCTCATTGCTGCAACAGTCTCATTAAAATTCAGCCGGTTCGCCCAGTCCCGCTCCATGATTCTGGGTGGAATAGTTTCCGGCTTCGTGCTTTATGTCGTAACCGTGCTTGTGAAGGCATTTGGGAGCAGCGGGGCGATTCCTCCCTTCGTGGCAGTCTGGGTTCCAGTCATCGTCGCGACGGCGTTGGGGATGACTATTCTGCTTCACCAGGAGGATGGCTAGTGGCGGCAAGTGACCGCAAAAACATAAGACGGCTCGCCGCCGCCCTGCTGACAGGTGTGTCTTTATGCGTTCTCGGCGTATCGGCAACGACTGTGCATGCACAGAGTCTGGTTCCTGCGCCCGCGGATGACGCCAAGCTTCTCCTGCGTGCCAATGAACTCATCTACAATCAGGATGCCCAGCAGGTCACCGCCTCCGGTGGCGTGCAGATGTATTACAACCGTTACCGCATGGTGGCGCAGCGCGTTCAGTACGACCAGAAGACCGGCCGCGTCATGGCGACCGGCAATATCGAGCTGGTCGAGTCCGGCGGAAACCGCGTCTATGCGGACGCGCTCGATGTGACGGACGATTTCGGCGAAGGCTTCATCAATGCGCTCCGCGTCGAGACGACCGACAATACCCGTCTTGCGGCCGAAAGCGCCGAACGCCAGCCCGGCGACCTGATGGTCTTGAACAATTCGGTCTATACCGCGTGCCTTCCCTGTACCCGGACGCCCGGCAAGGCGCCGCTCTGGCAGGTCAAGGCCGAACGGGTCGTCCGCAACGGCCAGACCCACACGATTCGCCTCGAGAACGCACAGTTCGAACTTTTTGGTTTGCCGATCGGCAGGTTGCCCTTCGCCATCGAGGTGCCGGACGAAACGGTCGAGCGCAAGTCCGGCCTCCTCTTCCCGCAATTTTCCGCGAGCGACAATCTCGGCTTCGGCGTGACGGTGCCTTACTATCACGTCTTTTCGCCGAGCATGGACGCCACGCTCAGCCCGACCTACTATTCCAACCAGGGCTTGCTGCTCCAGGGTGAGATCCGCAACAAGTTCGAGAGCGGCGACCATACTTTCCGCTTCGCCGGAATCCATCAGCAGAATCCGGACGCCTTCGACCTCGGCAGCAGCGACGCACAGGCGGAAAACCGTTTCATGGCCGCCTCGAAAGGCGAATTTCAGATCAATCCCCGCTGGACCTTCGGCTGGGATGTCATGGTCCAGAGCGACAACAATTTTTCGCGTACCTACGATCTTACGGGTGTCAAGGCCGACACGTTCACCAACGACGTCTACCTGACGGGACTCGGTACCCGGAACTATTTCGACCTGCACGCCTATTACTTCGACGTGCAGGACGACGCATCGCTCAGTACGGTCGAACAACAGCAGGCGATCGTCTACCCGTCGCTCGACTACAGCTATTACGCTCCGGAGCCGATCCTGGGCGGCGAGTTCTCCATCACCGCCAACCTCACCAATCTGTCCCGCCGCGAGGACGATTGGTATACCGAAGGCACGACCGACCGCTTTCCGGGCCTCGAAGGCAGCTACAGCCGCTTCACCGTCGAGACCGAATGGAAGCGCACCTTCAACACGTTCAACGGCCTCCTGCTGACGCCGATTCTGGCCGCGCGGGCAGACGGACTGCGCCACACTGCATCGAACGTTCCGGGCGGCATCTATCTCGGCGACCTCGAGTCGGAAGGCAGCGATGGCCGCTACATGGTCACAGCCGGCCTCGAAGCCCGCTATCCGATCCTGATGACTTACGGCGAGAGCAGCCATATCATCGAACCGATCACGCAGATTTTCGTGCGCCCCGACGAACAGATGGCCGGAGGCCTGCCAAACGAAGATGCCCAGAGCTTCGTCTTCGACGCGACCACCCTCTTCGAACGCGACAAGTTCTCCGGCTTCGATCGGATCGAAGGCGGCACGCGCGCCAATGTCGGCATTCGTTACACCGGGTTGTTTGCGAACGGCATCGGCGTGAGAAGCATTTTCGGTCAATCCTATCATCTCGGCGGACAGAATTCCTTTGCCACCGAGGACCTCGTGCACGCGGGCGCCAATTCCGGCCTGGAAACCGACGTTTCCGACTATGTTGCCATGGCAGCCGTCGACCTGCCGCAGGGCTTCACGATCGGCGTCAACACCCGGTTCGACGAGAAGACCTTCGCAGTCAAACGCACCGATGCTTCGCTCAGCTACACGATGCCTCGCCTGCAGGGGACGCTCGTCTACACGCAGGTCGATCCGCAGCCGGAATATGGTTCCGACGAAGCGAACGACGTGCTCAAGCAGTCGATGAGATTCCGCATCAACGAGAATTGGGCGATCGCCGGCACGGCGACCTGGGATCTCGCCGACAAGGAGATCATCAAGCGCGGGATAGGCGTCAGCTATGCGGACGAGTGCACGATCTTCACGCTCGCCTATACGGACAAGCCGTCGGACACGGCGGCCAACGACTGGACCGTCAGCGCCCGCCTCAGCTTCCGCACGCTTGGCGACATCAATATCGGCTCGAACACTGCCGATTACGACCAGGATTACCAGTACCAGTAACCCGTCGTGAATACGAAAACCCCGGGTCCGGACTGATCGGCGTCATCGTTTCGCCGCAAGAATTGTGCAAGCGGGCGCAAATATAGTATGAGAACGAGGCCGGTCGGGCAGAGTGCCGACCGGGGCGGGAAAGGAATTGGTATCATGTTTGCAATGACCGCAACGCGCAGGCTGGCGCTGGCCGTGGCCGTACTGGCCGCCTCCGTCGTCGTTCAGCCGGTCGTCCAACAGGCCCAGGCCGCCAGCGAGATTGCAGCGGTCGTCAATAGAACGCCGATCACCAGCACCGATGTCGCTCGCCGCGCAGCCTTCCTTCGGCTGCAGCGCCAGAAGGCCGACACCAAGACGGCCCGGGAGGCGATGGTCGAGGAAATCCTGAAGCGCCAGGAGGTCGCCCGGATGAGAATGTCGGTCAGCACCGACGACGTCGACAAGGCCTTCGAGCGCTTCGCCGCCAGCAACAAGATGAACGCGCAGCAGATGGGCCAGATCCTTGATCGGGCCGGCGTCGGGGTGGAGCATTTCAAGAACTACATCGCCGTGCAGATGAGCTGGCCGCGCCTTGTCAACGCCCGTTATGGCAGCGGCCGCGGCCGCATGTCGAGCCAGGAACTCGTCACGCGCATGATGGAGAACAAGGAAAAGCCGGTGACGACGGAATATTTCCTGAAGCAGATCATCTTCGTCGTGCCGCCGGCCAAGCGCAACGCCATCCTCGGCAAACGCCAGAAGGAAGCCAACGCCTCCCGCTCCAAGTTCCCGGGCTGTGAACAGTCCAAGCAGTTCGCAGCAACGATGCTGGACGTTTCCGTTCGCGATCTCGGCCGCATCCTCGCCCCCGAACTGCCGGCGGAATGGAAGCCACTGGTCGAGAAGGCTTCCGGCGGAACCACGGCTACTCGCGTCACCGAGCGCGGTGTCGAGTTCCTCGCCATCTGCAACCAGCGCCAGGTTTCCGACGACTTCGCGGCTGAAGTGGTCTTCCGAGCCGAAGACCTCACCAAGGCGCAGAAGGAAGGGCAGAACCCTAACGACAAGAAGTATCTCGACGAACTGCGCGGCAAGGCGCAGATCGAATACCGCTGACAACCGGAGTGCCCATGCCGCTTGATCGTCCGCTCGACCGCCCTTTGGCGCTGACCCAGGGCGATCCCGCCGGCATCGGCCCCGACATCACGCTTGCCGCCTGGGTTTCGCGCGAACGGCACAGCCTGCCGCCATTCCTTTTCCTCGGCGATCCGGCGGTCCTGAAATCGCGCGCCGCGCTGCTTGGCCTCGACGTGCCGATCCGGGAAGCGGATACCGAGAGAGCCATCTCCATCTTTCAGGATGCGCTCCCCGTCCTGCCCATCCCGGCCGGCGCGGAGGTTGCAGCCGGCGAACCGCATGTGGCGACTGCAAAAGGCACGATCGACGCGATCGAAAAGGCGGTATCCCTCTGCTTCGAAGGCAAGGCTGCCGGCACCGTCACCAATCCGATCGCCAAGTCGATCCTCTATCAGGCAGGGTTCGGTTTCCCGGGACACACGGAGTTCCTGGCCGATCTTGCCGAAAAAGCGACCGGTAAAAAAACGATGCCGGTGATGATGCTGGCCGGGCCGAAGCTCAGGGCCATTCCAGTCACGATCCACATCCCGATCAAGGACGTGCCGACGGTGCTCACCCAGACGCTGATCGAAGAGACCTGCCGGATCGCCGATCACGATCTCAGGACACGCTTCGGCATAGAGAGGCCGCGGCTTGCCGTCGCGGGGCTCAACCCGCATGCGGGCGAGGACGGAGCGATCGGGCGCGAGGACCAGGAGGTCATCCATCCGGCGGTCTTCAAGCTGCGCGCCGAGGGCATCCACGTCTTCGGGCCGCTGCCGGCCGACACCATGTTCCACGACGAGGCGCGCGCCCGTTACGACGTGGCGATCTGCATGTATCACGACCAGGCGCTCATCCCGGCCAAGGCGCTCGGCTTCGACACGTCCGTCAACGTGACGCTCGGACTGCCCTTCATCCGCACCTCACCGGATCACGGCACCGCCTTCGGCATTGCCGGCCAGGGCATTGCCCGCGAGACCAGCCTTGTCGAGGCGCTCAAGCTCGCCGGTGATCTCGCTTCGAAAGCCTCCGCCTGATGGCTACACTCGATGGCCTGCCGCCGCTGCGTGACGTCATCCAGCGTTACGGGCTCGACGCCAGGAAGGCGCTCGGCCAGAATTTTCTGTTCGACCTCAACCTCACCCAGAAGATCGCCCGCAGCGCCGGACCGCTCGACGGCGTCACCGTCTTCGAGGTCGGCCCCGGCCCCGGCGGGCTGACCCGCGCGATCCTGTCGCTCGGCGCGAAGAAGGTCATCGCGATCGAGCGTGACAGCCGCTGTCTGCCGGCACTCGCCGAGATCGGCGACCACTATCCCGGCCGGCTGGAGGTCATCGAAGGCGACGCGCTGAAGACCGATTTCGCGGCGCTCGCGCCCGAAGGGCCGGTGAAGATCATCGCCAACCTGCCCTACAATGTCGGCACACAGCTTCTCCTCAACTGGCTGCTTCCGGAAAACGGGCAATGGCCGCCCTTCTGGGAAAGTCTGACGCTGATGTTCCAGAGGGAAGTGGGGCTCAGGATCGTCGCCGACGAGGACGACGACCACTACGGTCGCCTCGGCGTGCTCGCCGGCTGGCGGACGGAGGCGCGCATGGTCTTCGACGTGCCGCCGCAGGCATTTAGCCCGCCACCGAAGGTGACATCGACCGTCGTACATCTGACGCCAAGGCAGAATCCTCTGCCCTGCGACGTGGGCAAGCTGGAACGGGTGACGCAAGCCGCCTTCGGCCAGCGGCGGAAAATGCTGCGCCAGAGCCTTAAACCGCTCGGCGGCGAGTCCCTGCTCGTCAAGGCGGGCATCGACCCGTCGAGACGGGCGGAAACATTATCCGTGGAAGAGTTCGTGCGGCTGGCGAATTGCCTCTGAGGCCACGACTTCGTAGCTTACCGCCAAGCCACCCGCCAGCGGCGGATGGCTTCGGCGTGTCACGGAGTTCGCCGGTATTCCGCTTCCGGCCAGCAGGCTAACGCATCGGCTTGAGATGCTTGAAGCGGCCAAAGTTACGAAGGGATATTGGGCAAGGGAAATGATCACTGAAATCGAAGACTTCTTTACGAAGGGATGCGGACGCTGCGAACGCTTTGCGACACCGGATTGCTCGACGCGGCAATGGGCCCATGGACTGAGTGAACTTCGCCGGATCTGTCTCAGTTCAGGCCTCGTCGAGACGGTGAAATGGGGGCATCCGTGTTACATGCATGAAGGTCGCAATATCGTGATCTTCGGTGCCTTCCGCGGCGATTTTCGCCTCAGTTTCTTTAACGCAGCGCTGATGAAAGACCCCGAAGGCGTGCTTGAAAAACAGGGGCCGAATACCCGGCACCCCGACATGATCCGCTTTGTCGACAACGCACAGGTGGCGAAGATGGAGCCGGTCATCCTGTCCTATCTGAACGAGGCGATGGGCTATGCGGAGGCGGGCATCAAACCGCCAAAAGAACAAGGCGATATCGAACTGCCTGACGAACTGGTCGAGGCTCTGGATTCCGATCCCGAACTTGCAGAGGCCTTTCACAACCTGACGCCGGGGCGGCAGAAAAGCTATGCGATCAATCTCAGCTCGGTGAAGAAGTCCGAAACGCGAATTTCGCGCATTGCCAAATTCCGCAATCACATCCTTGCAGGAAAGGGTGCGATGGAGCGGTGAGCCGAAATTTCCAATGGCGGCAAGCAAGCCGCGCGGCCGGTCAATCCGCCGGCCAGCCTCCTGCCTCCGGGGGATACAGGCAGGCGATGTGTTTCAGGTCGGCGTGGCCTGTATCCGGTTTGCGTTCGGTCTGCGCAGGTTGAAAAGGTTGCCGGCAAGAATCAATCCAGCACCGATTGCGGTAAGGCCGTCGATCGCCTCGGCATACAACAGATAGCCCAATAGCGCCGACAACGGCACACGCAGATAATCCATCGGCATCGCCACTGTCGCTTCAGCGTGGGTCAATGCTTTGGCCATGCAAAAATGCGCGAACGTACCTGAAAACGCGATCAGAAAGATCCACGGCCAGATTGCTGCGGATGGCCATACCCAGACTTCCAGCGCCGGGATAAATCCGACGACTGATTGAATGATGAGCATCCAGAAGATGATCTTCGTTGGGCTGTCCGAAAGCGTCAGGATCTTGGTGGCAATGAAGGATATCGCGAATACAAAGGCTGCTCCCAGCACGATCAGATGGCCTGGGTTGAGCGGTGCAGCACCCGGTCGCACGATCAATACGACGCCACCCAGCCCAAACAGAATAGCGACGCCCTTGCGCCAGGTCAGCTTCTCGCCAAGGAACGCTGCAGCCATCAAAGCTGCCCAGATCGGCGCGGTAAACTCAATGGCGATGACTTGCGCCATCGGGATCATTGTCAACCCCATCAGCCACGCGAATTGGCCGATGTAGTGGGCAACGTTGCGGCCAATATGACTTGGCAGGATGCTGGTTCGCATGGCCCTGAAGCCACCTTCGCGATAGACGAGCGGCAACAGCATGAAAAAGGCGATGATGGAGCGCATCTCCATGACCTGGAAAACATCGACTTCACGCGTTATGGCACGACCCGAAACGGCCATGAGCAGAAGGAGTGCGATGGAGGCCATCATCCATGCGGCCGCCTTCATGGTTGAAGGACTATTTTCCACGTATGATCTTCTTTCAGGCGCGCATCATGGGCGGCGGCAGCCAGCCCTCAATCAAGACCTGGCAAGCCCTGGCGGCGACAATCTCATAACTCCGGCTCTTCCATTAAAAGCCCCTGCACGAAGTCGAACAGGCCATGGCGGCGGTCGCGGCGGATGCGTTCGGCACCGATGATGTTGCTCACCGCGTGGAAGGCATTGTCGAGGTCGTCATTGACGATGACGTAATCGTACTCCCGCCAATGCTCGATCTCGGCGCGCGAATTCAGGAGCCGCGTGCGGATCACCTCCTCGGTGTCTTCGGCGCGGCGGTGCAGGCGCGACTGCAACTCCGTCATGGTCGGCGGCAGCACGAAAATCGATACGACATCCGCCTTCATCTTCTCCTGGAGCTGGCGCGCTCCCTGCCAATCGATGTCGAACAGCATGTCGCGGCCTTCCGCCATGGCGGCCTCGACCGGCTCGCGCGGCGTGCCATAGAAATTGCCGTGCACCTCGGCCCATTCGAGCAGCGAATCGGAATCCCTCAGCCGCTCGAACTCCCGGGTGCTGATAAAGTGGTAATGCTTGCCGGCGATCTCGCTCGGGCGGCGCTGGCGCGTCGTGACGCTGACGGAAATGCCGAGAGTCGAGTCGGATTCGAGCAGGTTGCGGGCAATCGTCGACTTGCCGGCGCCGGAGGGCGACGAAAGGACGAGCATCAGCCCGCGCCGGGCGATCTTCACGGGCGAGGATGGCTTGCCCTTGGACGACGGTGCCGGGCTCATGGCCTACTCCAGATTCTGGACCTGTTCACGGAACTGGTCGATGACGACTTTCAACTCGATACCGGCTGCGGTTACAGCAGCAGAATTCGATTTGGAACAGATCGTATTCGATTCCCGGTTAAATTCCTGTGCAAGAAAATCGAGCCTGCGCCCCACCGGCCCGCCCTTGTCGATGAGTTCGCCGGCCGCGGCGACATGCGCCTTCAGCCGGTCGATTTCCTCACGCAGATCTGCCTTGGTAGCGAGAAGAGCCGCTTCCGCATGCAGCCGGTCGCGGTCGAGCGTCGGCGCCTCCTGCAGAAGTGCCGAAAGCTGCATGGAAAGCCGCTTGGCGATCTCTTCCGACGTGCGGGAAGGATCGGCTTCCACGGCCCTGGTCAGTTCCGCAATCCGGGCGACATGTCCCTTCAGCACATCGGCGAGGACCGCCCCTTCCCCCCCGCGCATGCGCGCAAGACGACCGATCGCCTCGTCGAGGCCGGCGAGGATCGCGGCGTCACGGGCAGCAAGTGCCTCCTCACCCTCTTCCGGCTCCCTGATGTCGACTAGCCCGCGGATGCCGAGCAGCGTATCAAGTTTCAAGGGCGACGGATCGATGAGATCTCCGAGTTCCTCGCGCAATGCCAGCACTGCCGCCAATGCATCGCGGTTCAGCACCGCCTCCAGCTGGGTTTCGGCGATGGTCAGGTTGAGGGACGCCTGCAGATTGCCGCGAGAGAATTTTTCCGAGATCAGCCGGCGCACCTCCGGCTCCAGCCGTTCGAGGCCCGGCGGCAGGCGGAGCCGGATATCCAGGCCTTTGCCATTCACGGAGCGCAGTTCCCATGCAAAGCGGTTGCGCCCGCTCGATCCTTCGCTGCGAGCAAAACCAGTCATGGACTGCAAGGTCATTGACGTCTCCAGATAATGCTCAGGCCACGATCTGCGGCCTGAAAACAAGCGGTCAGTTGCTCTTCGGCGGCTTTTCCGCTTCCTCGCCGTCCGGCTGGCCGTCCACGGCGATGTCGGGGTTGGCCGCGCGCTCGGCTTCCACCTTTCGCCAACGACGGACATTGGCATTGTGTTCCTCCAGCGTCGCAGCGAAGACATGGCCGCCGGTGCCGTCGGCTACGAAATAAAGGTCGTTGGTGCGCCAGGGGTTGGCGACTGCTTCCAACGCAGCACGGCCGGGATTGGAAATCGGCGTCGGCGGAAGGCCCTTGATCTGGTAGGTATTATAGGGCGTCGGCTTGGCAAGGTCCGACTTGAAGATCGGCCGGTCGGACGGCTTCCCTTCGCCGCCGAAAAGTCCGTAGACGATGGTCGGGTCCGATTGCAGGCGCATGCCCTTCTGCAGCCGGTTGATGAAAACGGATGCGACATGAGCGCGCTCGTCTTCCTTGCCCGTCTCCTTCTCGACGATCGAGGCGAGCACGACGAACTCTTCTTTCGTCTTGATCGGCAGGTCCAGATCGCGCTTTTCCCAGATCTGGTCGATCATCTTCTCTTGCGCCACGCGCATCTGCTGGATGATATCGGCCCGCTTGCTGCCGCGCGAGAACTTGTAGGTATCGGGGCGCAGGCTGCCCTCCGGCGGCAGTTCGGCCGGCAGATCGCCTTCCAGCACCGGATCTTCCGCCAGCCGCAGCATCATCTGCCGGACCGTCAGGCCCTCCGGCAGCACGACGGAATAAAGGATCGACTTGCCCGATTCCAGGACGCCCATGATGTCCTTCATGGACGCATGCGCCTTGATCTCGTATTCGCCTGCCTTCAGCGTCTCGCCACTGCGCAGATAGGTGGCCGTTACGTAGCGGAAGATGCGGGCATCGGAGACGATGCCGTTGCGCTCGAGATTGGTGGCGATCTCGGCCAAACCTGCGCCGGGACGAACCATGAAATGCGTGTTCGCCTCCAGCGGGCCGGGCTCCTGGAAGGCCGAAATCATGTAGTAGAAGCCGGCGACTGCAGCCACGCAGATGACCACCACCATCGTCATCACGAAATTCAAAAAGATGACGAGCTGGCTGCGCGCCTTCTTGGACCGGCGCGGCGGCTCGGGCACGCGCTCCGGCTTCAGGGCTTCATTCGGCGATTTCGGAATGATCGGCCCCCTGCCATTGCCGGGAGGCTGTTCATTGACATGATTCGTATCGCTCAACCGCGCCCCCCAAGAGACTCAAACACGTTCGACCGCTGTTTGGCCAAGCAATGCGGCAAAAAACAGGTCCAGAAGATGATACGAGCCGGACCCGAAAGTCCAGCCGCATTAAAAGCAGCGCTTCGACTACGCGTCGTAACGGCGCAGCACGAGGGAGGCGTTCGTGCCACCAAAGCCGAAGGAATTCGACAGCGCCACATTGATCTCGCGCTTGCGCGCCTTGTGCGGCACGAGGTCGATCGCCGTCTCGACATCGGGATTGTCGAGGTTGAGCGTCGGCGGCGCGATATTGTCGCGGATCGCCAGCGTCGAGAAGATCGCCTCGACGGCGCCGGCAGCCCCCAGAAGGTGGCCGATCGCCGATTTCGTGGATGACATGGAGATCTTCGACGCCGCATTGCCGACGAGCCGTTCGACCGCGCCAAGCTCGATCGTGTCGGCCATGGTCGACGTGCCATGGGCATTGATGTAATCCACGTCCGATGCCGAAATACCGGCCCGCTTCAGGGCCGAGGTCATGCAGCGATAGGCCCCGTCGCCGTCTTCCGACGGCGCGGTGATATGGAAAGCGTCGCCGGAAAGCCCGTAACCGACGATTTCGGCATAGATCTTGGCGCCGCGCGCCTTGGCATGTTCCAGCTCTTCCAGGACGACGATGCCGGCGCCCTCGCCCATGACGAACCCGTCACGGTCGCGGTCATAAGGGCGCGAGGCCTTCTCAGGATCGTCGTTGTGCTTGGTGGACAGCGCCTTGCAGGCCGCGAAGCCCGCGAGCGAAATGCGGCAGATCGGTGATTCCGCGCCGCCTGCGACCATCACGTCGGCATCGCCGAGCATGATCAGCCGGGCCGCGTCGCCGATCGCATGTGCGCCGGTCGAACAGGCCGTGACGACGGCATGGTTCGGGCCGCGCAGCTTGTGGCGGATCGACACCTGGCCGGAGACGAGGTTGATCAGGCGGCCGGGGATGAAGAAGGGCGAAATACGGCGCGGGCCCTTGTCGCGCAGCGTGTAGCCGGCTTCCACGATGCCTTCGAGGCCGCCGATGCCGGAACCGATCAACACGCCCGTGGCGATCTGATCTTCGTCCGTCTGAGGATGCCAGCCGGCATCTTTAAGCGCCATGTCGGCGGCAGCCATGCCGTAAATGATGAAGGGATCGACCTTGCGCTGTTCCTTCGGCTCCATCCAGTCGTCGGGATTGAAGGTGCCATCGGAGCCATCGCCTGTCGGAATACGACAAGCGACCTTGGCGGGAAGGTCCTCGACTTCGAACTCGGTCACGAGACGGGCAGCGTTCTGGCTGGCAAGCAACCGCTGCCAGCTCACTTCCGTTCCGCACCCAAGAGGAGATACCATGCCGGTACCGGTGATAACGACACGTCTCATCGCCAGCGTTCCACCCTGAATTTTCATGTTCCAGGGGCAAGCCCCCAGTTGCTGAAACGGCCCGTGCGAGCGGGCCGTTGTCGGGATTTGCCTTGCGGCTTTATCCCTAGTCTATCGGATCGATCAGGCCTGGGCCTTCTCGATGAACTTCACGGCATCGCCGACGGTCAGAATGGAATCAGCAGCGTCATCCGGGATTTCGACGCCGAATTCTTCCTCGAAAGCCATGACCAGTTCGACGGTGTCGAGCGAGTCTGCGCCAAGATCGTCGATGAAGCTTGCGCCTTCAACAACCTTGTCGGCATCGACGCCGAGATGGTCAATAACAATTTTCTTCACGCGTTCTGCGATATCGCTCATGTCGGTTTCCTCGACCTTTGTCTTATCGGATGCCCGCTTGGCATCCGCATCCTGTTAAAGCCTGCAATCGCCGCCTTCGCAAGGCCGATGCCGGCAAACCTGTTCGCCCCTCGTCAGGCTCCAATCATGTCTTGCTCACGCAATATGAAGGCCTGCATTTCAGGGTGACTTCTCACAGTCATGGCCCGCTTAACACGGTTTGACTGTTCCGCAAAGCCAGAATTTGTTCCATTCCACCGCCGCCAACAACCGATTGCAACGGAATTTTGGAACCTTCCCGGCTCGGCTCAGATCATCGCCATGCCGCCGTTGACATGGATCGTCTGGCCCGTGACGTAACCCGCCTCGTCGGAAGCGAGATAAAGCACCGCCGCGGCGATGTCCGAACCCGCACCCATGCGCTTCATCGGGATCGCGCCGAGGATCGCTTCCTTCTGCTTGTCGTTGAGCTTGCCGGTCATGGCGCTCTCGATGAAGCCCGGTGCGACGCAGTTGACAGTCACGTTGCGGGTGGCGATCTCCTGTGCCAGCGATTTGGAAAAGCCGATCATGCCGGCCTTGGAGGCGCAGTAGTTCGCCTGGCCCGGATTGCCGGTAACGCCGACGACGGAGGTGATGTTGATGATGCGGCCATGGCGGCGGCGCATCATCGGATGGGTGAGTTCGCGGGTCAGGCGGAAGACCGCCGTCAGGTTCACCTCGAGTACCGAATCCCAATCCTCGTCGCTCATCCGCACGAAGAGGCCGTCCTTGGTGATACCGGCATTGTTGACGAGAATGTCGACCCCGCCGAGTTCGGCTTCGGCCTTCTCGCCGAGCGCCTTTACCTCGGCGCGGTCGGAAAGGTTGGCCGGGAAAATCTTGACGCGGTCACCGAGTTCGGCGGCCAGCGCCTCCAGCTTTTCGACACGCGTGCCGTGCAGGCCGACCACGGCGCCCTGCTTGTGCAGCATGCGGGCGATCTCTTCGCCGAGGCCGCCGGTTGCGCCCGTCACCAATGCCTTGCGGCCGGTCAAATCAAACATGGTGGTGTTCCTCTTTTTTGGAGCGAATAGCCAGTAGCGAATAGCGAATAGTTTTTCATCGCATCATCGCCATCTCTTTACTATTCGCCACTCCCTATTCGTTATTCGCTTTTCCCAATCAGCCGAGGATAGCGGCGAGCGCCGCGTCGATATCGGCTGGCGTATTGATGGCAATGCCGGAAATATTCTTGTCGATGCGGCGGGCAAGGCCGGTCAGCACTTTTCCCGAACCGATCTCGTAAAGCGTCGTGACACCATTGGCGGAGAACCACTCCACCGTCTCGCGCCAGCGCACCTGGCCGGTCACCTGGGTGACGAGCAGCTTGGCGATCTCGTCTGCATCGTAGACGGGTGCCGCGCGGACATTGGCGACGACCGGTACGACCGGGTTCTTCTTTTCCACCCTGTCCAGCGCATGGCGCATGGCATCGGCGGCCGGTGCCATCAGGTCGCTGTGGAACGGCGCGGAGACCGGCAGCATGATGGCGCGCTTGGCACCCTTTTCGGTCGCGAGCGCCGCCGCCTTCTCGACGGCCGCCTTCGAACCGGAAATCACGAGCTGACCGCCGCCGTTGTCGTTGGCGATCTGGCAGACCCCGGCATCACGCGCATCGGCGCAGGCGGCTTCCACATCGCCATGCTCCAGACCAAGGATTGCCGCCATGGCGCCCTGCCCTACCGGCACCGCCGTCTGCATGGCGTCGCCACGGATGCGGAGCAGCCTGGCGGTATCGGCAAGCGAGAAGGTGCCCGCCGCGCAGAGCGCGGAATATTCGCCGAGCGAATGGCCGGCCACATAGGCAACCTTTTCGACAAGGTTCAACCCACGCGCTTCCATGACGCGGATCGCAGCCATCGAAACGGCCATCAGCGCCGGCTGCGCGTTGGCCGTCAGCGTCAGCGTCTCTTCCGGCCCGTTCCACATGATATCGGAGAGCTTCTGGCCGAGCGCATCGTCGACCACCTGGAAAACCGCGCGGGCTTCGGGATAAGCGTCCGCCAACTCCTTGCCCATGCCGACGGACTGGCTGCCCTGACCGGGGAATGTGAATGCGATGCTCGCTGAAGTGCCCATGGGGATGATTTCCTTCCCTTATGTTTGCCTCTCCATTCACATTTGGGCTTCCTGAGTCAAGGGCAAGGCCAATCTCGAAGGTTCCCGAGGCCCGGTTGTCCCCCTTGCGCTATGTCAAATCCCGCTTAAAGTCCGGCCGACCTTCCAAGATCAGGATTCCTTTCATGAAATATAAGAGACTGGGCCGTACGGATATCACCGTGTCCGAAATCTGCCTCGGCACCATGACCTGGGGCACGCAGAATACGGAAGCGGAAGCCCATGAGCAGATGGATCATGCGTTCGACCAGGGCGTGAATTTCTTCGATACGGCCGAACTCTACCCGACGACGCCGGTCAGCATCGAAACCTACGGCCGTACGGAAGAAATCATCGGGACCTGGCTCGGGAAGAGCGGTAAGCGCAAGGACATCATCCTCGCCTCCAAGATCGCCGGAAGCGGCCGGCCGCATATCCGCGGCGGCCGCGATATCTCGGCCGCGACGATCCGCGAGGCGCTCGATGCCAGCCTGAGACGCCTGCAGACCGACTATCTCGACCTCTACCAGATCCACTGGCCGAACCGCGGCACCTATCATTTTCGCAATCTATGGTCCTTCGACGCCTTCGCTCAGGATCGGGAGAAGGCGGCGGTCGAGATCGCCGAAATCCTCGAGACACTCGGCGATCTGGTGAAGGCGGGCAAGATCCGCGCGATCGGCCTTTCCAACGAAAGCGCCTGGGGTACGCTGAAATACCTCAGGCTTTCGGACGAAAAGAGCCTGCCGCGCGTCGCCTCGATCCAGAACGAATATAGCCTGCTCTACCGCCAGTTCGATACCGACCTTGCGGAAGTCGCACATCACGAGAATGTCGGGCTGATGGCGTATTCGCCGCTCGCCGCCGGCATCCTCACCGGCAAATACCGGAACGGCGCACGCCCTGCGGGCTCCCGCGCCACGATCAATACGGACCTCGGCGGCCGCCTGCAGCCGATGCAGGAGCCGGCCGTGGAAGCCTATGCGAAGGTCGCGGAAAAACACGGGCTCGACATGGCGCAGATGGCGCTCGCCTTCTGCCTCTCGCGCCCCTTCATGGCCTCGGTCATCATCGGCGCAACCTCGATGGCGCAACTGAAGACGGATATCGGCGCGGCGGAAGTGAGGCTCTCCGAAGACGTGACGAAGGATATTGCCGGGGTTTATCGGCAATATCCCATGACGCTGTAAGCGGAACAGGCAGACCCGCCTTGCGACGTGGGACGGGTCCGGCTCTCAAAAGCTCGTCGTGAGCCGCGTCAGCCAGTCCGGAGATGCCGCGACGAGCGCCGCCTCGATGGTCTTGTCCACGCCCGTCAGGACGGCGAAGCCGACCACCAGCAGGACCATGCCGAGAAAGCCCTTGGCAATCTTGCCGAAATTCAGCATCCGGTCGCGCCAACGCTGCACGATATCCCTCGACAGCCGTCCGAGCAGAAGAAGCGGGGCTGCCGCGCCAAGTCCGAATGCCGCCATGGTCAGGAAAACCTCACCGAGGTTCTCACCGCGCGCCGCCATCAGCGACGCCGCGCCGAGCGTCGGGCCGACACACGGGCTCCAGACCGCGCCCAGAAGGACCCCGACGAGAAACTGGCCTGTCAAACCCCGGTCGTCAAAGCCGCCGAAGCGGCGCTCCGTCCAGTTGCCCACCGGCCCCGCTGCGGCGGCGAGGCGAACCTGCATAGCCGGGGCCAGGAGGACCACGCCGAACAGGATCATCACCAACGCGCCGATCTGGCGAAAGAACACAAGATCGAGCCCGAGGCCAAAGCCGACAAGCGCCACGAACATGCCGATCACAACGAATGAACCGGCCAGTCCCGAAGCGAGCGCCACCTGGGCGTAACGGTGCTTGCCCGTCGCACTGGCGAGAACGATCGGAACCAGGGGCAGAACGCAGGGCGAGAGGATCGACAGCACACCCGCGAGGGCGGCGAAAACCAGTGATGTGCCCATGGCCTAATTCTTCTTCAATGTGGATCTGAACAGCTTCTCGATCGACTTGGCATCTGTATCTCCAACCGAGCGGGCGGTCTCGCTATCGCCCTTGAAGGCGATGAGCGTCGACTGACTTTGAGCTTTGAAGGATCTGACGACGTCCTTCTGCTTGTCGAAATCGACCCGGAAAATCGTCAGGTCCGAGAAATCGGATGAAGAGGTCAGCTTCTCGATGATCGGCTGCTGCGCCGCGCATGTCGGGCACCAGCTTGCCCAGATATCGACAATGATCGGCGTTCCTGCCTTTTGAGCGGCCTCGAACGATTTCTGGTCGTAGCCTTTCAGCTCAACGGCGCCGGCCGCCGTCGAAACCAGCAGAACGAATGCCGACGCGCTTAAAATCCGCATCGAGCGCACAATATTTCTCATGTTCACCCTCCAATGGTTCAGCCCCGGCTCCGTTGACACTTCAGGTCAAAACGGCAGCCATCCGGACGTCAGCGGAAACCGGTCAGGATGTGGCTTCTGCCTGGCGTCAATCCGGTTACGCATCGCGCGGGGCTCAGGTTACATTTCGCCGAACACAAGGCCGTGATCACATGACGTCACGCAAATCCGCCGCCCGTCGGGAGGCAATTCACCACGCCCCTTGCCATCCGCCCAAAAATCCGTATAAGCGCGCTGTTCGAAACACCCGGTCTTCTGGCTGGTGGCTGAACGGAGGGCAGGTTTCCCGAGGGAAACCGCAGGGACCACAAGGTCCAAGCCTCCCGTGTCTCCGCTCTCGACCGTCTCGATCAAACAACTTTTCTTGCTTGGCTTTTCAGTCTTTCAGGAGCAGTCGTTGAGGCTTAGCCGCCGAGTCCGGGTGATACACAACCGCAAGAAAAGGCAAAGCTTACATGGCTCTTTACGAACACGTATTCCTTGCCCGGCAGGATATGTCGCAGCAGCAGGTTGATGCCCTCGTCGAACAGTACAAGGGCGTCCTCGAAGCTAACGGCGGCAAGGTCGGGCGCGTAGAAAACTGGGGCCTCAAGTCCCTCACCTACCGCATCAAGAAGAACCGCAAGGCTCATTACGCACTGATGGACATCGATGCTCCGGCTGCCGCCGTGCATGAGATGGAGCGCCAGATGCGCATCAACGAAGACGTCCTCCGCTACATGACGATCGCCGTCGACAAGCATGAGGAAGGCCCGTCTGCGATGATGCAGAAGCGTGACCGCGACGACCGTCCGCGCCGCGATGGTGACGACCGTGGCCCGCGCCGCGAATTCGGCGACCGCCCGCCGCGTCGTGAATTCGGCGACCGCCCGCCGCGTGAAGGCGGCTTCGAGCGCGCCCCGCGCCCGCCGCGTGAAGCGTAATCGGCTATAAGGAGAAAACACCATGGCTGACGTATCCTCCTCCCCGGCACGCCGTCCGTTCCACCGCCGCCGCAAGACCTGCCCGTTCTCGGGCGCCAATGCGCCGCGGATCGACTACAAGGACGTGCGCCTGCTGCAGCGCTACATTTCCGAGCGCGGCAAGATCGTTCCGTCCCGCATCACGGCCGTTTCCCAGAAGAAGCAGCGCGAACTCGCCCAGGCGATCAAGCGCGCCCGCTTCCTCGGCCTGCTGCCTTACGTCGTAGCGTAATATGAATTTCCGACCCTCCGGTCCCAAACCGGAGGGTCGGATCTCCCTTCCGCGATGGGCGCGGATCGGAACTCCGACAAATCCCATGTTGGGGATGAAGGACCTGAGACAGAGATTCAGGTCGCCTCCCCTAACTGCTTGAATGGCAGGACAGCGAGACCGTGACGACCAAGAAACAAAGCATATTGCCGATTGGCATCCTTGCCGGCATTGCCGCCGCCCTGCTGGTACTGGGCGCGAATGCACAGTCGTCCTTTGCGTCGCTTCTTTATGCCGCCTCCGCACTTCCCATCCTGATCGCCGGCCTCGGCTGGGGCAATCGCGCCGCCATCGTCGGCATCGTGACGGCAGCCGCGCTCGGCGCCGTCCTGGTTTCGCCGCTCTTTGCGCTCGCCATGGCGATCTTCACCCTGATCCCGGCAGGCTGGCTCAGCCACCTCGCCAACCTGGCGCGCCCGGCCACCGAACTTGGCGGTCCGGACAACCTGATGGCCTGGTATCCGATTTCGGACATCCTGCTGCATCTTTGCGGCCTGGTGACGATCGCCGTCATCGCGCTCGGCGTGGTGATCGGCTACGGCCCGGAACTTACCGGCCAGATGGTCGATGCGATGATGTCGTCCCTGCAGACCCAGGAACCCGCCTTCACGCCCGACGCGGCCAGCCTGGCGCAGACCAAGGCGATGATCGTGCTGATGCTGCCGCTGGTACAGGGTGGCATCTGGGTCATGCTTCTGTTTGCGGCCTTCTATATCGCCGTGCGCATCGTCTCCCGTTCCGGCCGGGCTCTGCGCCCCCGCGAGGACATGCCCTCCGCGCTTCGCATGAACCGCCATGCGATCTTCATCTTCCTCGCCGGCATCGTGCTCACCTTCGTGGGCGGTGTTCCGGCGATGATCGGCGCCGTGATCTGCGGCACGTTCGGCGCCGGCTTCCTGATGGCAGGCTTCGCCTCGATCCATTTCCGCAGCCAGGGCAAGGACTGGCGGCTGCCGGTCCTCGTCCTCTGCTACCTATCTTCCATGCTTCTCCTGCCGGCAATCATCGTCCTCGTGCTCGGCCTGTCCGACACGCGGCGGACGATCGCGCTCACGCCGGCAAGAGGCCCGATCAATCCCGACGAAAACAAGAATTGAGACCTAGAAAGGAAACCAAACATGCAAGTCATCCTGCTTGAACGTGTACCGAAGCTCGGCCAGATGGGCGAAGTCGTGAAGGTTCGCGACGGTTACGCCCGTAACTTCCTGCTGCCGCAGGGCAAGGCGCTGCGCGCCAATGACGCCAACAAGAAGCGTTTCGAATCCGAGCGCGCCACGCTCGAAGCCCGCAACCTGGAGCGCAAGGGTGAAGCCCAGAAGGTTGCCGAAGTGCTCGACGGCAAGTCTTTCATCATCGTCCGCGCCGCCGGCGAAACCGGCCAGCTCTATGGTTCTGTCGCTGCCCGCGACATCATCGATGCACTTGCCGCCGAAGGCTTCAACATCGGCCGCAACCAGCTCGATCTCAACCACCCGATCAAGGCGATCGGCCTGCACAAGGTCACGCTGCACCTGCATTCGGAAGTCGAGATCGCCGTCGAAGTGAACGTCGCCCGTTCGCCGGAAGAAGCAGGGCGCCAGGCCAAGGGTGAGAGCCTTACCTCCGTCGACGCCATCTACGGCGTCGATGAGGATGCACTGCGTCCGGAAGATTTCTTCGATCCGGATGCCGACCGCGAAGAAGGCGAAGAAGCCTGATCGCATTTCGGATCGCAGGTTTCTCAGGCCCTCGGCTCACGCCGGGGGCTTTTTTATCGAAGCTCTACGAGACTTCGGCAAGCCAGGCAGCATGAGTAGCCATGCCGGCCGTCATGGCCCCCTGCGCAAAGCAGGAAGACGTGAACGACAGCCGGAAGTGGTTGACATGCAAGCCTGACTTTCTTCATGGTGACCGAAACAAGAGAAAGGGAGAAACAATGACCATCAGAAAGAACCTCCTCGCGATCGGCGCCATGATCGGCCTCGCGGCTGCAGGCATCGGCTTCGCGGCAGCTCAATCACCGGCCTTTTTCCGGATCGGCACGGGCGGCACGGCCGGCACCTACTATCCGATCGGCGGCCTCATCGCCAACGCGATTTCGGGCGCCGGCGACAAGGGCGTCCAGGGCCTCGTGGCGACAGCCGTCGCCTCCAACGGCTCCGTCGCAAACATCAACGCCATTCAGGGCGGTTCGATGGAATCGGGCTTCTCCCAGTCGGACGTCGCCTACTGGGCCCATAGCGGCACCGGCCTCTACGAGGGCAAGGGCAAGGTGGAGGACCTGCGCCTGATCGCGACGCTCTACCCGGAAACCATCCATCTCGTCGCCCGCAAGGACGCCGGCATCAAGTCCGTCGCCGATCTCAAGGGCAAGCGTGTCTCGATCGACGAACCCGGCTCGGGCACGATCGTCGATGCCCGCATCGTGCTCGCAGCCTATGGCCTCAGCGAAAGCGATATCAAGGCCGAGCACATGAAGCCCGGTCCAGCCGGCGAGCGCCTGCGCGACGGCGGCCTCGACGCCTATTTCTTCGTCGGCGGCTATCCGACCGGAGCGATTTCCGAACTCGCCACCTCGGCCGGCATTTCGCTCGTGCCGATCACCGGTCCGGAAGCGGACAAGATGCTTTCGGAATACAAGTTCTTCTCGAAGGATACCGTCCCCGCAGACACCTATCAGGGGGTCGGCGAAACCCCGACGATCTCGGTCGCGGCCCAGTGGGTCACCAGCGCCAAGCAGCCTGACGATCTCGTCTACAACATCACCAAGGTGATGTGGAACGATGCGACGCGCGCTGCACTCGACGCCGGCCACGCGAAGGGCAAGATGATCACGCTGCAGAATGCCGTTACCAGCCTCGGCATTCCGCTGCATCCGGGCGCCGAGCGCTTCTACAAGGAAGCCGGCGTCCTCAAGTAAGGACGATATCTCTCCTTGACTGGAATGGCGGCGGTCGGCAGCAGGCGGACCGCCGTTTTCCGTCTGGAACAAGATAAATATATCAAGGGAAAAACGACATGGCGGCGGACGACGAGGGCAAGATTGCTCCCCTGGAACTGGACGAGGCGAAGGCGCGCGAACTGGAGGAGAAGTTCGACTCGGAGATCCGCTTCCGGCCGCTCTCGCCGATGGCCGCTCGCCTGGTGGGCGTGCTGCTGGTGACGCTCTCCATTTTTCACTATTATACCGCCGGTTTCGGCCTGCTTTCGGAAGTCGTGCATCGCGGCATCCACCTCTCCTTTGTGCTCGGGCTGATCTTCCTCGTGTTCCCGTTCACGCGGCGCGGATACGACCAGCCGGCGCAATCGAGCCTCGTCCGCCCGCTGGGGATTTCGCTGATCGATTGGGCGCTGGCGGTCGGCGCGGTGGTCGCCGTGCTGCATGTCCCCTTCATTCCGCTGGATGACCTCGCCTTCCGCGTCGGCAACCCGACGACGACCGACGTGGTGCTCGGCGGCATCCTGGTTCTGGTGCTGCTGGAGGCGACCCGCCGTTCCGTCGGCTGGCCGCTGCCGATCATCGCCCTTCTCTTCATGGCCTATTCCATCTGGGGACCGTCGATGCCCGGCATCCTGGTGCATCCGGGCGCCACGTTCTCGCAGCTCATCAACCATCTCTATCTCACGACGCAGGGCATCTACGGCATCGCGCTCGGGGTCGTCGCGACTTATGTCTTCCATTTCGTGCTGTTCGGCGTCTTCGCGACCCGCATCGGGCTTGGCCAGCTCTTTCTCGATTGCGCCGCCTGGGTCGCCGGGCGTTATGCCGGCGGGCCTGCCAAGGTGTCGATCTTCGGCTCGGCGCTGTTCGGCATGATCTCCGGCTCGTCCGTCGCCAATACCGTCACGGTCGGATCGCTGACGATCCCGGCGATGATCCGGCTCGGCTACAAGCGGACCTTTGCGGCGGCGGTGGAATCGGCATCCTCGACGGGCGGGCAGATCACGCCGCCGATCATGGGCGCGGCCGCCTTCCTGATGATCGAATTCCTGAACCTGCCCTACACGACCATTATTCTTGCCGCGATCGTGCCGGCCTTCATGCATTTCTTCGGCGTGCTGATCCAGGTGCATTTCGAGGCCAAGCGCAACGGACTGCGCGGCATGACGCGCGAGGAACTGCCTGATCTCAAGGAGGCATTCAAGCGCGACTGGCCGACCGTCATTCCGCTCGTCGTGCTGATCGGCGTGCTGCTTTCCGGCTATACGCCCTATCTCGCGGCCTTCTGGGGCATCACGCTCTGCGTCGCCGTCGGCCTCCTCAACCCGCGCCGGCGCATGTCCTTCACGGAAGTGTTCGAAGGCTTGCGCGACGGCGCCAAATATGCGCTCGCGGTCGGTGCCGCCGCAGCGACTGTCGGCATCATCGTCGGCGTCGTGACGCTGACCGGCGTCGGCTTCAAGATCTCCTACATCGTCACCTCGACCGCCGCGCAGATGGCTACCTTCGTCGGTACACTCGTGCCGGCCGCCTGGTTCGGGCCGCAGACGCTGACGCTGCTCTTCACGCTCATCATGACCGGTGTCGTCTGCATCCTCATGGGCTGCGGCATCCCGACGACGGCGAACTACATCATCATGGCGACGATCGCCGCCCCGACGCTCGGACTTCTCGGGGTCGAGCCGATCGTCGCGCATTTCTTCGTCTTCTATTACGGCGTGCTTGCCGACATCACGCCGCCCGTGGCGCTCGCGGCCTACGCGGCGGCGGGCATGGCGGGCGCCGATCCGTTCAAGACCGGCAACACGGCCTTCCGGCTGGGGCTCGGCAAGGTTCTGGTGCCGTTCGTCTTCGTCTTCTCTCCGTCGCTGCTGCTGGTCACCGCGAATTTCACCTGGAGCAACTTCCTCATCGCCTTCATCGGCTGTGTGCTCGGCATCACCTGCCTCGCTTCGGCGCTTTCGGGATGGCTGCTCGTCAGGACGGCAGCCTGGGAGCGGCTGCTTCTCGTCATCGCGGCAGTCCTTCTCGTGGTGCCGGAACTAATGTCGTCGCTGATCGGATTGGCGTTGATCGTTCCCGTGCTTCTTCACCAGTTCGCCGGCCATCGCATGCAACCCGCCTTGTAGCGAATCTGCAGAAGACTTATTCTTCATGGCCGTGGCAAAGGGTTGAACAGTTTTGCCACGGTCAAATCATCTTGTTCGGTTCGGTGCGTTTTATCCACAAGCTCAAGCGATGACTGTGGAGATCGATGGATTCTGAAGATTCTGCCGGGATCGCCCGTCCATCGTCTGCAAAGTGCTGTAGGATCGCGCCCGATTCAAAAAATACATGATTGGAAGACATGCAGGACGTCGCACGCAAGCTGACAGCGCTCAGCAACAAGGATGCGGAACCCCATTACCGCGAAGCTCCGAACAATATCGAAGCCGAACAGGCGCTTTTGGGCGCGATCCTGGTCAATAACGACGCCTATTATCGCGTCTCGGATTTTCTGAAGCCCGTCCACCTCCACGAGCCCCTGCACCGTAAGATCTTCGAGGTGGCAGGCGACATCATCCGCATGGGCAAGACCGCCAATCCGGTGACGATCAAGACCTTCCTGCCGGCAGAGGAGAAGGTCGGCGACTTGACCGTGGCGCAATACCTCGCCCGTCTCGCGGCCGAAGCCGTGTCGATCATCAATGCCGAGGACTACGGCCGAGCGATCTACGATCTGGCGCTCAGGCGCGCGCTGATCACCATCGGCGAGGACATGGTGAACATCGCCTATGACGCGCCGCTCGACATGCCGCCGCAGACGCAGATCGAGGATACCGAGCGCCGCCTCTTCGAGCTTGCCGAGAACGGCCGCTACGACGGCGGCTTCCAGTCCTTCAACGACGCGGTGGCGCTGGCGATCGACATGGCGGGTGCCGCCTTCGAGCGCGACGGGCATCTCTCCGGCATTTCGACCGGCATCATGTCGCTCGATGCCAAGATGGGCGGGCTGCAGCGCTCAGACTTGATCGTTCTCGCTGGGCGTCCCGGCATGGGCAAGACCTCGCTCGCCACCAACATCGCCTACAATATCGCCGCCGCGTACGAGCCCGAGGTCATGCCGGACGGAACGTTCAAGGCGAAGAATGGCGGCGTCGTCGGCTTTTATTCGCTCGAAATGTCGGCCGAACAGCTCGCAACCCGTATCATCTCCGAGCAGACGGAAGTCTCGTCGTCGAAAATCCGCCGTGGTGACATTACCGAGGCCGATTTCGAAAAGCTCGTCGCCTGCAGCCAGATGATGCAGAAGGTGCCGCTCTTCATCGACCAGACCGGTGGTATCTCGATCGCCCAGCTGTCTGCCCGCGCCCGCCGCCTGAAGCGCCAGCGCGGCCTCGATTGCCTTGTGGTGGACTATATCCAGCTCATGACCGGCGCCGGAAAATCCGGCGACAACCGCGTGCAGGAAATCACCCAGATCACCACCGGCCTCAAGGCGCTCGGCAAGGAACTGAACGTGCCGATCATCGCGCTGTCGCAGCTCTCGCGTCAGGTCGAAAGCCGTGACGACAAGCGCCCGCAGCTCTCCGACCTTCGCGAATCCGGCTCGATCGAGCAGGACGCCGACGTGGTGCTCTTCGTGTTCCGCGAGGAATACTACGTCAAGAACATGGAACCACGCGATCCGGCCGATCCGAAATATCCGGAATGGGAAGCCCATATGGACAAGGTGAAGGGCACGGCGGACGTCATCATCGCCAAGCAGCGCCACGGACCCACCGGCACCGTCAAGCTCGCCTTCCAGTCGGAATACACCCGCTTCGCCGATCTGGCCGACCCGAGCTTCACCCAGTACGAAGAGCATTGATCGGGTTCGGCGCTCTACCCCGCCTGGGCTGCATTGTGTAGCAAAAGCCAGCAGACCGAAGCTCAACCCAAGACACATCCGCAAGGATTGCCGGGATAGGGAAACTGCAGGAAGCCCAAGCAGATCGTCCCGGGGAGCAGGCGTCCAGGCATCAAGGTTCTATCACGGGAATTCCCGTGGTATAATGCGTCATTGCGGACATCATCCGCCATGGCCTCCGCGCCAGAGACTTGTCCGATGAGCGAAGTGGACGTGCTTTTTGCAGCCCTGCGACAGGCGGCTGACCCGCAGGCGGTTGAGTGTATCGAGCAAGTGGTCATGCATGGCTCGGATCGCGATCTCAACCGCATCAATGTGTTTGCCTTCGCCGACACCCATCATCTCGATGAAGAAAAAACGATCGCGGCGTTTCTCCATGCGGCGCGCATAGGCACATTCGAGATGACCTGGAATGTCCTCTGCCCTGGATGCGGCGGCGTCCTTGAAACCGGCGCCAACTTGAAAGCGGTCGATCGGGGAACGTACCATTGCGCGCTCTGCGCGGCCGGATATGAGCCAACTCTCGACGAGATGGTCGAGGTGACGTTCACGGTCAGCCCGAGAGTGCGCCGCATTGCTGCCCACGAGCCCGACCGCTTGCCTCCGCTTGAATACTACCGTCAGATATTCTTCAGCTCGGGAGTCGACCTGCCCGAGAACCTGGAAGCGAGCTTCGCACGCATTCTACTGGAGATGATCGAGTTGGATCCGGGCGAGAAGGCTTTCGTCTCGCTCCAACTGCCGGCGCAATTCGTCATCATCTTCGATGCCGTCACACATTCGGCGCAGTTCATCGACGTGAAGGGTGAGCCAACCGACGAACGTCAGAACCTCTCAATGTTCATCAGTCGGGATTATGCACCGAACGAAACGCTTACCCTCCGTCCCGGCTTACTGCGGCTCACGATCGAGAATCACACCGACCGCAGAGTGCTCCCCAATGTCTGCATCGCCGGAGAGCAGCTGCACGACCTGCTGGGCCGCAGGCGACCGTTCCTGACAGCCAAGCGACTTCTGACAAACCAGAGCTTCCGGGACATCTATCGGACCGACACGCTTGATATCGACCAGCGCCTCAGGATCACCAGCCTGACATTCCTCTTCACCGATTTAAGGGGGTCAACCGCTCTCTACGAGCGCGTCGGAGATCTGGCCGCCTTCGATCTGGTGAGAGCACATTTCAAGGTTCTTCACGAGATCATCGCCACGGAATCCGGAGCGGTGGTCAAGACCATAGGCGACGCCGTGATGGCGACATTCTCGAGCCCGGATCGTGCGGTGGCGTCCGCGCTGCGGATGCGGGAAGCGATGCTTCGGCTGAATGCCGAGCACGGTCGCGAGGACCTTCTCCTGAAAATTGGTATCCATGAGGGGCCATGCCTCGCGGTCAACCTGAACGACCGGCAGGACTATTTCGGCCAGACCGTCAATATCGCCTCCCGCGTACAGGGCCTTGCCGATCCCTATGTGATCCTCACCACGGAGGCCGTCGTCGAAAACGCCCAGGTTTCAGAGATCTTGAGAAACAACGGCATTGCGTCAGTGTTTCGAATGGAGGAACTTCAGGGCGTCGAAAAGGAAGTGAAGATCTTCGCCCTGTCTTGATCTCCGGATCTGCTCGATCGGAGCAGCATGACGGGAATCCCGCGTCCGTTCATGCCTGGTGGCTGCCCAAGGCCAATACGGATGCTCTCGCCCTAAAAGATTGTGCAGTGCGAAGGTTTTTCGCATGGCGGCCTTTTTCCCGCCTTCGAAACGGATAGGATCGCAGGAACATTCCTCAGCATGGCCGACGTGTAAAATGACCGATTTCGACAGCGATCCTTCTCCCTCCGGCGATTTCGACGTCGCGCCCGTCCGGCTGACGGTCGATCTCGCAGCGCTTTCCGACAACTGGCGGGAGATGCAACGACGCTCGGGAAGGGCGCGCACCGCGGCTGTCGTCAAGGCGGACGCCTACGGTCTCGGCATCGAGGATTGCGGCACGGCGTTTTATGAAGCCGGCGCGCGGGACTTCTTCGTCGCGGTCGCCCAGGAAGGCGTGACGCTGCGCACCTACGCGCCGGACGCCCGCATCTACGTGCTTTCCGGCATCTGGCCCGGCCAGGAGCAGATGTTCTTCGAGAACGACCTCGTGCCGGTGCTGGCCTCCGAAGAACAGCTTGCCTTCTGGATGTCGGTCGTATCGGAACATGGAGACCACCCCTGCGCCCTGCAGGTGGATACCGGCTTCAATCGGCTCGGCCTTTCATTCGAGGATGCGCTTGCCCTTGCAGGCGACGTCTCGCGGCCCGCAGGCTTCTCGCCGGTTCTGGTGCTGTCGCATCTTCACAGCGGCGACAACCCGGCCTCGCCCCTCAACCGGCAGCAGCTCGAACTGTTCCAGCAGGTTAGCGCCGCCTTCGAAGGCATCGAATCAAGTCTTTCGGCTTCCGCCGGAATCTTCTTGGGCCCCGAATATCATTTCGACCTCACCCGCCCCGGCATTGCGCTTTATGGCGGCGAATCCGTCGGCGGCATGATGCCGCTCAAGCCGGTGGTGAAGGCGGAGGCGCGGGTCATCCAGGTCCGCGACGCCGCCGCGGGCGGCACGGTCAGCTACGGCGCCACCCATCAGCTTTCGCGCGAGAGCAGGCTTGCCATCGTCTCGGCCGGTTACGCCGACGGCTATCTCCGCTCTCTCTCCGGCTCGGGCGTGCCGATCCGCACCGGCGGCTCTTCCGGCGCCTTCGGCTTCATCGCCGGTCACAGGGTGCCGGTGATCGGCCGCGTCACCATGGACCTGACGATCTTCGACGTGACGGATGTTCCGGCATCCGATATCCGCACCGGCGACTATATCGAGCTTTTCGGTCCCAACATGCCTCTCGACGACGTGGCGCGGGCCGCCGGCACGATCGGCTACGAACTCCTGACCGGCCTCGGGTTGCGCTACGAGCGGCGGTATATCTATCCCGAATAGTTTCCACTCCTCCTTGCCAGCAGTGATATTTCCGGAGTACAAGAACAAATGTTCCGCTTTTGTTCTTGGCGGATTTTGTGAGTGTTTGAAGACGGCAACTCAATTTCATGGCAAAACCCAAGACCCAATTCGTGTGCCAGAACTGCGGCACGGTGCACAGCCGCTGGGCCGGCAAGTGCGATGGCTGCGGCGAATGGAACACGATCGTCGAGGAAGACCCGATGGGCGGCATCGGCGGCGGTCCCGGCCGCGCACCGAAGAAGGGCCGTGCGGTGGCACTCACCACGCTTTCCGGGGAGACCGAACAGGCGCCGCGCATCCATACCGGCATTTCCGAACTCGACCGGGCGACCGGCGGCGGTTTCGTGCGCGGTTCGGCCGTGCTTATCGGCGGTGATCCCGGCATCGGCAAGTCGACGCTGCTGATGCAGGCGGCGGCGGCCCTCTCCCGCCGCGGGCATCGCATCATCTATGTTTCGGGCGAGGAGGCCGTGGCGCAGGTGCGGCTTCGCGCTCAGAGGCTGGATGCCGCCAATACCGAAGTGCTGCTCGCCGCCGAAACCAATGTCGAGGACATCCTCGCCACCATTTCCGAGGGCAAGCGGCCCGATCTCGTCATCATCGATTCGATCCAGACGCTCTGGAGCGACACCGCTGATTCGGCACCGGGCACCGTCACCCAGGTGCGCACCGGCGTGCAGGCGATGATCCGCTTCGCCAAGCAGACGGGTGCGGCCATGGTTCTCGTCGGGCACGTCACCAAGGAAGGCCAGATCGCCGGCCCGCGCGTCGTCGAGCACATGGTCGATGCCGTCCTCTATTTCGAGGGCGACCGCGGCCATCACTACCGCATCCTGCGGACCGTCAAGAACCGATTCGGCCCAACCGACGAGATCGGCGTCTTCGAAATGTCCGACAAGGGCTTGCGCGAAGTCTCCAATCCGTCCGAACTCTTCCTCGGCGAACGCAATGCAAAGGCGCCGGGCGCGGCTGTCTTCGCCGGCATGGAAGGGACGCGACCCGTGCTTGTCGAGGTGCAGGCGCTGGTGGCGCCGACCTCGCTCGGAACACCGCGCCGTGCGGTGGTCGGCTGGGATTCGTCCAGGCTTTCGATGATTCTCGCCGTGCTGGAGGCCCATTGCGGCGTGAAGCTCGGCCAGCATGATGTGTATCTGAACGTGGCAGGCGGCTACCGCATCTCCGAGCCGGCGGCCGACCTTGCCGTCGCCTCTGCACTGGTCTCCTCGCTTGCCGGTCTTGCCCTGCCCGCCGATTGCGTCTATTTCGGCGAAATCAGCCTCTCAGGGGCGGTGCGACCGGTTTCACAAACGGCGCAACGCCTTAAGGAGGCTGAGAAACTTGGTTTTGCCGGGGCCATGCTGCCGGCAGCATCCGCCGAAGTGCCGAAAGGTACGGGCGGTCGCTGGACCGAGATCGACGACCTGCCGGACCTGGTGGCACGCATCGCAGGCTCATCGGCAAGGTTACGGCAAGCACCGGAAGATGATTGATCTTCCGTTAACAGGTCCGCTGTTGTATGACGGCTGCCTTGAGGCGGGGCGCCGGCATAATCCGGCAAGTCTTGGAGTAATATATGCCCATTACGATTTTCGACGGTATCGTCATCGGCGTGACGCTGTTTTCCGCCGTGCTCGCCATGGTTCGCGGCTTTTCGCGGGAGGTGCTGTCGATCGCAAGCTGGGTGGGATCCGTCGCGGCGGCCTATTACCTCTATCCGCTGCTTCTCCCCTACGCGAAGAACTATACCGCGGATGACCGCATCGCGATTGCCGCGTCCGCCGGCATCATCTTCCTGATCGCGCTGATCGTCATCTCGTTCATCACGACCCGCATCGCCGATTTCATCATCGACAGCCGCGTCGGCGCGCTGGATCGGACGCTGGGCTTCCTCTTCGGGGCCGCCCGCGGCATCCTGCTGCTCGTCGTCGCCGTCGCTTTCTGGAACTGGCTCGTGGCCGCGAATGCGCAGCCGGCCTGGGTCACGCAGGCGAAATCTAAGCCTTTCCTCGACACGCTCGTCGCGCGCCTCGAAGCCGTGCTGCCCGACGATATCGAGCCGCAGATCCGCGCACGCATCCTGGGCCGCGAGGCAGCGCCCGCCGAGGGCGCCGCCGGACAGGACCAGCCGCCGGCAGAGGATGCGCCTGCGACAAATAATTGACGCTTTGTTGCGCTTGATGCAGCGCAAAACATCACCATTTGTGGTAACATTCGAATTCAGGTGAGAGCGGGCTGGGTTCCGGGGAGGTTTTCCCCGGCCGGCCTTTCCATTTTTCCGACAGGGACGGTTGTCCGAAGGATAAGGGGCCAAGATGAGCGAGCCGGTTTCCGAGACGTTTGACGAAAAAAGCGTCCATGAATGGGATGGCGATACGCTTCGCGAAGAATGCGGCGTTTTCGGCATCCTGGGCCATCCCGAAGCGGCGACGCTGACGGCGCTCGGCCTGCACGCGCTTCAGCATCGCGGCCAGGAGGCGGCCGGCATCGTCTCCTTCGACGGCCTGCGCTTTCATTCGGAACGCCGCATGGGGCTTGTCGGGGACCACTACACCGATCCAGTCACGCTTGCCCGCCTGCCCGGCAATATCGCCATCGGCCACAACCGCTATTCGACGACCGGCGAGGTGGCGCTCCGCAACGTTCAGCCGCTTTTCGCCGAGCTCGAAGTCGGCGGCATCGCGATCGCCCATAACGGCAATTTCACCAACGGGCTGACCCTGCGCCGGCAATTGATCGCCGGCGGCGCCATCTGTCAGTCGACCTCCGACACTGAAGTGGTGCTCCACCTCATCGCCCGCTCACGCTACACCTCGACGGCAGACCGCTTCATCGATGCGATCCGCCAGATGGAAGGCGGTTACGCAATGGTCGCGATGACCCGGACCAAGCTGATCGCGGCGCGCGATCCGATCGGCATCCGCCCGCTCGTCATGGGCGAGCTCGACGGCAAGCCGATCTTCGCTTCCGAAACCTGCGCACTCGACATCATCGGCGCCAAATTCGTCCGCGACGTGGAAAACGGCGAGGTCATCATCTGCGAAGTCCAGCCGGACGGCTCGATCACCATCGACGCCCGCAAGGCCGGCAACGGACAGCCGGAACGCCTCTGCCTTTTCGAATACGTCTATTTCGCCCGTCCCGACTCGGTCGTTGGCGGCCGCAGCGTCTACGTCGCGCGCAAGAACATGGGCATCAACCTCGCCAAGGAGGCGCCGGTCGAAGCGGACGTCGTGGTGCCGGTACCGGACGGCGGCACGCCGGCGGCGCTCGGCTATGCGCAGGAAAGCGGCATTCCGTTCGAATACGGCATCATCCGCAACCACTATGTCGGCCGCACCTTCATCGAGCCGACACAGCAGATCCGCGCCTTCGGCGTCAAGCTCAAGCATTCCGCGAACCGTGCGATGATCGAGGGCAAGCGCGTCGTGCTGGTCGACGATTCGATCGTGCGCGGCACGACCTCGTTGAAGATCGTCCAGATGATCCGCGATGCGGGCGCCAGGGAAGTACACTTCCGCGTCGCGAGCCCGATGATCTACTACCCGGATTTCTACGGCATCGACACGCCGGACCGGGAAAAGCTTCTCGCCAACCAATACGACAACCTGGACGCCATGTGCCGATATATCGGCGCGGATTCGCTCGAGTTCCTGTCGATCAACGGCCTCTACCGCGCCGTCGGCGGCGAGGACCGCAACGATGCACGCCCGCAATTCACCGATCATTACTTCACCGGCGCCTATCCCACCCGCCTGCTCGACAAGGATGGCGAGACGATGGGTCGCAAGGTTTCGGTTCTCGCCAGCAACGGCTGAGGCAAACGGACCGGTTTGCATTCAGTGGCAAACGCTTTAGAAGGCTGCGGCAACGCAGCCTTCTTCTTATGCCGCGAGACCGTGAGGTGAACAGATGAACATCGATTTGAAGAACAGGATCGCGCTGGTCACCGGCGCGTCGCGGGGCATCGGCTATTTCACGGCGCTCGCGCTCGCAAAGGCCGGCGCGCATGTGATCGCCACCGCGCGCACCGTCGGTGGGCTGGAGGAACTCGACGATGCGATCAAGGCGGTCGGCGGCACAGCCACCCTCGTCCCGTTCGACCTTACCGATATGGCGGCGATCGACCGGCTCGGTGCTTCGATCTTCGAGCGCTGGGGTAAGCTCGACATCCTCGTCGCGAATGCCGGCATCCTCGGCGTCATCTCGCCGCTCGGCCATATCGAGGCCAAGGTGTTCGAAAAGGTGATGACCACCAACGTGACGGCCACCTGGCGGCTGATCCGCTCGGTCGAGCCGCTGCTCGTCAAATCCGATGCGGGCCGCGCCATTCTCCTGTCGTCGGGTGTCGCCAGCAATCCCCGCGCCTTCTGGGGCGCCTATGCGATGTCCAAGGCAGCGGTCGAAAACATGGGCCGCATCTGGGCTGAGGAGACCGCGCATACACCGCTCAAGGTCAATCTCGTCAATCCCGGCGCCACCCGCACGGCGATGCGCGCCCAGGCGGTACCGGGGGAGGATCCCGAAACGCTGCCGCATCCTTCCGAAGTTGCCGAGAAAATCCTCTTCCTCGCCTCCCCCGACATGAAGGAGAGCGGCCGGCTGTTCGTGGTGCGCGAGAACCGGTTCGTGGATTTCAAGTCGCCGGAGTGAGACGGTCTAACCATCGCGAGCAGGGACCATTCCTGCTTGCAGCTTCGAAGCGGGGGACCTAATTTGCGCGACATCGATTGGGTACTGGGACGCTTCCTCCATTGTCGCTTGAAGAATTCATCACGCAATACGGAGCGCTCGCGGTCTTCGTCGGAGCGGGAGCCGAGGGTGAGACGGTCGCATTCCTCGGCGGAATCTTCGCGCATCGCCACCTGATGCCGTACTGGCAGGCGGCGGTGGCCGCATCGCTCGGTTCTTTCGTCGCCGACCAGTTCTTCTTCCTCGCCGGACGATACGCGAGCAGGCTTCGCTTCGTCCAGACATTCACCGCCTCCGACATGATGCGGCGCGTCACCCGCCTTCTGGAAACCTATCCGACCGGCTTCATCCTGTCCTTCCGCTTCATCTACGGGATCCGGATCATCAGTCCGGTCGCGATCGGCCTTTCCTCCGTATCGGCACTGCGGTTTCTGGCGCTCAACCTGGTCGCCGCAAGTATCTGGGGCACGGTCATCACCGCAATCGGCTTTCTTCTCGGCAACGTCGTCGAAGCCGTTTTCGGCCGGCTGCACCTCCACATCCATCTGTTGATCGCGCTCGCGGCCGTTGCCGTATTGATCGCCGCGACTGCCATCCTGACGAAGAAATACCTCACGCGCCCTTCCAGGCGCGCGTGAAGCCATATTGCCCACGGGTTTATGCCACCACACGCCCCCCGTATTCCGCTTGCTTGATTTCCGCTATGCTGCGGCGCCTGCGGTGGGACGCAGGAATCACGCCTTTGGGGGATATCGCATGAAAAATATCGCATTCTATTTCTTCGGCGCGGCGGTGCTGTGCGTCACCGTCGGCATGTTCTGGGGCATCCAGATGTCGATCTCGCACAATCACACGATGGCGCCGGCACATGCACACCTGAATCTCGTCGGCTGGACGACGCTCGGCCTCTTCGGCCTCTATTACACTGTAACGCCGAATGCCGCCGGCACGATGCTGTCGAAGGCCCATCTCGGTTTCGCCGTGCTCGGCGTTCTCTGTCTGGTGCCCGGCATTGCGATCGCGGTCTCCACCGGCGGCGAGGCGCTGGCCGCGACCGGCTCGATCCTCACCGTCATCTCGATGCTGATCTTCCTGGTTATCGTCTTCAAGAACGGTATCGGCCACAAAGCCTGACGCATTCGCCCGTGGCGCGGGCAAGGCCTCTTGACCAAAGTTCCCGCCCGCGCCATAACCTCGTACATGAAAACGGCGATTTCCATTTGCGGGATCATTATTCGCTAGCGCATCCGCTGGCCCGGCCGTTTTCGTCTCTCGAAAAGCCTTGAAGACAAACGACCCGGCCGGAGCCGGATGATTTCTTGTTGTCTCAACCCGAAATCATCCGGCTCCCTATCGAATGATCGGAGCGGGATGTCGGCCGAAAACCGCATACACTTTTCGGCATCCCGCTCTGCCGGCCGCTTGCTTTGGGAGATTTTTTGATGAGCGTCACGCTCAAGCTCTACAATACGCTGACCCGCGAGAAGGCGGAGTTTTCGCCGATCGATCCGCAGAACGTACGCGTGTATGTCTGCGGCCCGACGGTCTACGACTACGCCCATATCGGCAATGCGCGCCCTGCAATCGTCTTCGACGTGCTCTTCCGGCTGTTGCGCCACGTCTACGGCGAAAACCACGTCACCTATGCTCGCAACATCACCGACGTGGACGACAAGATCAATGCCCGGGCGCTGCGCGACCATCCCGGCCTGCCGCTCAACGAGGCGATCCGCGCCGTCACCGAACGGACCGAGACGCAGTATCACGAGGATGTGGCTGCACTCGGCTGCCTCATGCCCACCGTCGAGCCGCGCGCCACGGACAATATTTCCCAGATGATCGAGATCATCGAGCAACTGATCGCCCGCGGCCATGCCTATGTGGCGGCCGGCGAAGTGCTGTTCGACACGAAATCGATGCGCGACTACGGCCAGCTTTCCAAGCGCCCGCTCGACGAGCAGCAGGCCGGCGCCCGTGTCGCCGTCGATGCGCACAAGAAGAATCCCGGCGATTTCGTCCTCTGGAAGCTCTCTTCCCACAACGAACCCGGCTGGGAGAGCCTCTGGGGCCGCGGCCGGCCGGGTTGGCATATCGAGTGCTCGGCGATGAGCCAGCGTTATCTCGGCAAGGTGTTCGACATCCATGGCGGCGGGCTCGACCTCATCTTCCCGCACCACGAGAACGAGATCGCCCAGTCGCGCTGCGCCCACGGTACGGATGTGATGGCGAATGTCTGGATGCATAACGGCTTCGTGCAGGTCGAAGGCCGCAAGATGTCGAAGTCGGAAGGCAATTTCATCACCATCTACGATCTCCTGCACACCGAAACCTTCGGCGGTCGGCAATGGCCGGGCGATGTGCTCCGGCTCGCCATGCTGATGACGCACTACCGCGAACCGATCGACTTTTCGGTGAAGCGGCTGGAGGAAGCCGAGCGCCTCATCGCCAAATGGCCGGCGGCCGACCCTTCGGATGCAGCCCCTGCCGACGTCGTGCTGGAGGCGCTGGCGGACGACCTCAACACGGTCGCTGCCGTGCAGGCGCTGCATGGACTGGCGCAGGACGCCAACGCCGACAAGGCGCTGCTGCCCGTCTTCGCGGCGAGCGCCGCCCTTCTCGGCGTGTTGCCGCAGAAGATGGAAATCGACGAGGCCGTCGCCGCCGAGATCGACCGGCGCGTCAAGGCGCGTCTCGAACTCCTCAAGGCGAAGAATTTTGCCGAAGCCGACAAGATCCGTGACACGCTTTCCGCCGAGGGTATCCAGCTCAAGGACGGCAAGGACCCCGCGACCGGCGAACGGATGACCAAATGGGAGGTGAAGCGGTAGGATGGGCGCCCTTGCGGTATATCCCCCTCTGCCCTGACGAACGAGAAGAGGAGACTCGTCCATGACCCATATCCACACCGGCGGGTGTCAGTGCGGCGCGGTGCGCTTCCGTGCGGAAGGAGAGATCGGTTTTCCGCATCTGTGCCACTGCCGCATGTGCCAGAAAGCGGCAGGCAATTATTTCATGCCGCTCGGTGGCGTGAAGTGGGAGAACTTCTCCTTCACCCGCGGCGAGCCGGCCTGGTTTCACTCCTCCGAAACCGTGAAGCGCGGCTTCTGCGGAAAATGCGGCACGCCGCTCTTCTATGATGGCGGCAGCGACCATATCAGCATCACGCTCGGTTCGCTGGACGATCCGGAAAGCGTCAAGCCCCGGCTGCAGACCAATCTCATGCACAAGATGTCCTTTTTCGGCGAACTGGATCACCTGACGCACGAGACGGCCATGGATATGACGCCGGACGAGGCAAGGAAGGTCGCTGCGAGCAGCCGGCAGCACCCGGATCACGATACCGGGGTCTGGCCGCCGGAGCGATGGGAGGAGAAGTCATGAGCGATATTGTCCGAACCGGCGGTTGCCAATGCGGCGCGATCCGCTTCCGGCTGGAAGGCGAGCCGAAGGATTCATCGATCTGCCACTGCCGCATGTGCCAGAAGGCTTTCGGCGCCTATTATGCGCCGCTGGTTGCCGTCGGTGAGGCGGAGCTTGCCTGGACGCGCGGTGAGCTCAAATATTTCCAGTCGTCGAACCATGTGCGGCGCGGCTTCTGCGCGGATTGCGGCACGCCGATGACCTACGAGGCGGACGACGGCATCGCGATTTCCGCCGGCAGCTTCGACGATCCGGCCTCCCTGCCGCCCGTCGTGCAATATGGCATCGAGGCCAAGCTTCCCTTCGTGGACCGGCTGCATCAATTGCCCGGACGACACACGATGGAGGATATCGAGGCGGCCCCCTTCTTCGCCGACGTCGTCTCGTACCAGCATCCGGACCACGACACCGAAACCTGGCCGCCGGAGAACCGGCAGAAGGAGAAGAAGCATGACTGAGCAAGAGAGAACAGGCGGCTGCCAGTGCGGCGCGGTGCGCTTCCGCATCCACGGAAAGCTGGGGCGGCCTTCCATCTGCCATTGCCGCATGTGCCAGAAACAGTTCGGCTCCTTCTTCTCCGCGCTGGTCACCGTGCCGCCGGAGAGCCTGGAATGGACGCGCGGCGAGCCGAGCTATTTCCAGTCGTCGGTCAATATCGACCGGGGCTTCTGCCCTCATTGCGGAACGCCGCTGACCTACCGCCATCCGAACGGAATCGAACTCGCCATCGGCGCCTTCGACGACCGTTCCGATCTGGCGCCGCAGATTCAGGTCAACTATGCCTACCGGCTGCCCTGGGTTGAGACGATCTTCGACCAGCCGGTCTTCGAAGATCCGGATTTCGACCGGCAGCAGGAACAGATCATCTCCTTCCAGCATCCCGACCACGATACCGAAATCTGGCCGGAAAAAGGCCTGCACCTGTGACCGGCAACCCGAACCTGAAGATGCCGAAATGGCTGTTCTATGGGCTGATCGCCAAGGGTGCGATCGTCGTGCTCATCACCGCGGCGGTGCTCGCCTATGCATTCCTCAGATGACGCACTGAATTGCGTTCCAGACCGCCGGCAGGCAAAAGCGATTGATGAAGGACTTTTCGATGACTGAAGCGCTACGCACTCTCTATCCCGAGATCGAACCCTACGAGACGGGCCATCTCGATGTCGGCGACGGCCATGTGATCTATTGGGAACGCGTCGGCACGCGCGGCGCCAAGCCCGCGGTCTTCCTGCATGGCGGGCCGGGCGGCGGCTGCAACCCGAACCAGCGGCGGCTCTTCAATCCGGACCTCTATGACGTCTTGCTGTTCGATCAGCGCGGCTGCGGCCGGTCCACGCCGCATGCCAGCCTGGAGGCCAACACGACCTGGCATCTGGTCGCCGATATCGAGCGGCTGCGGGAAATGGTCGGGGTGGAGAAATGGCAGGTCTTCGGGGGCTCCTGGGGTTCGACGCTGGCGCTCGCCTATGCCGAAACCCATCCGGAGCGCGTGAGCGAACTTCTGGTCCGCGGCGTCTACACGCTGACCAGGCCAGAACTCGACTGGTACTACCAGTTCGGCGTCTCGGAAATGTTCCCGGACAAGTGGGAGGCCTTCATCGCGCCCATTCCGCCGGAAGAGCGCCACGAAATGATGGCCGCCTATCACCGCCGGCTGACCGGCGAGGATAAGGCGGAGCAGATCCGCTGCGCCAAGGCCTGGAGCGTCTGGGAAGGCTCGACCATCACGCTTCTGCCGGACCCGCAACTGGCGACCAGCCACGACGACGACCATTTCGCGCTGGCGTTCTCGCGCATCGAGAACCATTTCTTCATGAACGCCGGCTGGCTGGAGGACGGACAGCTTCTGCGCGATGCGACGAAACTCAGGGGCATTCCGGGCGTCATCGTGCACGGCCGCTATGACATGCCCTGCCCGCTGAAATATGCCTGGCAGCTCTCGAAAGTCTGGACGGATGCTGATTTCCATATCGTGGAGGGCGCAGGACACGCGGTCTCGGAGCCGGGAATTACCGATCAACTCATCCGCGCGACGGACCGGTTTGCGGGAAGGTCTAATATCCGATGAATACGAAGAGCACCCCCCTCTGGCCTGCCGGCCATCTCCCCCTCAAGGGGGGAGATCGACTCGCGGCGACGTCGCGCTCCCGACAAGCGCTGACGATGGAGGGAAGCCAGAGCGTCTTACCAATCTCCCCCCTTGAGGGGGAGATGGCCGGCAGGCCAGAGGGGGGTAAAGCGGAAAACCACGGAGTATCGTTCTGGGAGGAGCGCCCATGACACGCGAACGCATCTATCTCTTCGACACCACGCTCCGCGACGGGCAGCAGACGCCCGGCGTCGACTTTTCCGTCGAGGACAAGATCGCCATCTCCAACCTGCTGGATGCCTTCGGCATCGACTATATCGAAGGTGGCTATCCGGGCGCCAACCCGACCGACACGGCCTTCTTTTCCGAAAAACGCACGCAGAAATCCACATTCGTCGCCTTCGGGATGACGAAGCGCGCCGGCATTTCCGCTTCCAACGATCCGGGGCTTGCCATTCTCCTTCAGGCGAAGAGCGATGCGATCTGTTTCGTGGCGAAGAGCTGGGACTATCACGTGCGCGTCGCGCTCGGCTGTTCCAACGAGGAGAATCTCGAAGCGATCCGCGAGAGCGTCGAAGCCGCCCGCAGCGCGGCCAAGGAAGCGATGGTCGATTGCGAGCATTTCTTCGACGGCTACAAGGCCAATCCAAAATACGCGCTCGCCTGCGCGAAGACCGCATACGAGGCCGGCGCCGGCTGGGTCGTGCTCTGCGACACCAATGGCGGCACGCAGCCGCATGAAATCCGCGAGATCGTTTCAGCGGTGATCGCCGCCGGCATCCCGGGCTCGTCGCTCGGTATCCATGCCCATGACGATACGGGCCAGGCGGTCGCCAATTCGCTTGCGGCCGTTGAGGCGGGCTGTCGGCAGATCCAGGGCACGCTGAACGGCATCGGCGAGCGCTGTGGCAATGCCAATCTCGTCACCCTGATCGCGACGCTTTCGCTGAAGGAAACCTATTCCTCGCGCTTCGAAACGGCGATCGACGCGGAACGGCTCACCGGCCTCACCGCTCTCAGCCATGCCTTCGACGAGCTGCTCAACCGTTCGCCGAACCATCAGAGCCCTTACGTCGGGGCATCCGCCTTCGCCACCAAGGCCGGCATCCATGCTTCCGCCCTGCTCAAGGACCCGCGCACCTACGAACATGTGACACCGGAGAGCGTCGGCAATTTCCGCAAGGTCATGGTCTCGGACCAGGGCGGCAAGTCGAACTTTATCAATGCCTTGAAACGGCGCGGCATCGAGGTCGCCAAGGACGATCCCAAACTCGACCAGCTGATCTCGATCGTGAAGGAGCGCGAAGCTTCCGGCTATGCCTACGAGGGCGCCGACGCGAGCTTCGAACTGCTTGCCCGCCGCACGCTCGGCACCATCCCGGAATTCTTCACCGTCGAAGGGTTCCGCGTGATGGTCGAGCGCCGCTTCGATTCCCACGGCCGCATCAAGATCGTCTCGGAGGCGGTGGTGAAGATCGCGGTCGATGGCGAAACGCATATGTCGGTGGCGGAAGGCGACGGCCCGGTCAACGCGCTCGACCGGGCGCTGCGCAAGGATTTCGGCAAATACCAGCACGAGATCGACGACCTCGTGCTTGCCGATTTCAAGGTGCGTATCCTCAACGGCGGGACGGAGGCGATCACCCGCGTCCTGATCGAATCCACCGATTCGAGCGGCGTGCGCTGGTGGACGGTCGGGGTTTCGGAAAACATCATCGACGCCTCGTTCCAGGCGCTGATGGATTCCGTCATCTACAAGCTGATGAAGAATCGGGAACTCGCCGGCAAGATCGCCGCGGAGTAATCAGGGCCCCGGCGCTTGCCCGCTTCACTTCCTGGCAAGCGCCATGATCGTCCAGCCAAACCCCAATCTTTCCTTGAGCCGTTCGACGCGATTGCCGAACAGGAAGCGAATTGGCTCGTTCAGCCTTGAAGAATTCACGACGCGCATGAGCCCCTTGTTCGCCTTCGGTGAAACTGTAAACAGCTCGGTAACCACGAAGTTGTTTTCGAGAAGATTGCGGAGTTCGCCTTTGTCCACCCAGCGGCGGATCTGGCCCGTCGCCGGTGGAGGGACATTGTTGAAATTCTCAAGGACATAACGGTTCTGTGTTGCCATCATCAGATAACCGCCCGGCCTTAGATGGTCTGCGAGCTTTCTCACAAAGGCGGCCTGGTCCTCGACATGGGAAAGAACTTCGAGCGTCACGACCACGTCGAATTTCTCCACGCCGAAATCCAGGTGCATGAAATCACCGGGTACAAAGCGGATATGCGGCATACGTCGGCTGGCGCGCGCCAGAACCTCATCTGACAGATCGGTCGCGGTGACGCTTCCGTAGCGTGACAGTTGATTGCAGAACCAACCCGATCCGCAGCCCGCTTCCAGAATCGCGGCATCGCGAATTTCCAGCCTGTCCAGCCAGCCGGTCACCACCTCCGCCTGCCGGAGTGAAACGTCATGGACGGCATGCTCACGAGCCGAAGCATTCCAGTCGTTCCAAAAGCGCGTTTGGAGGCCGATCTCTTGCATGTCAACGCCACTCCGAATGCAGCGCCGTCCCGTGCCGCCATAGGTCTCCGGTGGAGGGTGGGAAAGCCGCCTTTATCGAAGGCTACCACCGGAGCAACCGTCTCCCCATCTGTCCAATAGAGGTATGCGGCTCGTGAACCTGTCTCGATCGGCCTTTGCTCATCCTTCCGGACATGATCTCGAGAGATGGCCGGGGCAAACATCCTCGCCCCCTCCCGAAAGAAAGTTCCGATGGGATCCGAGCAGGTCGTGCACCTCCGACATTTCGGCAGCAACCTCGGATCGGCTAGACGTATGATCCGACAATCAGCAGGACGGCGCCCGCAATCATCATGGCCAAACCTGGCCAGTTCTTGCCGAGGCCCAGGAAGGCGACGCCTTGGCGTCCGGGTTCCAAGGTGGGCTTTGATCCGGCCTGATCAGGGCGGTGTGGATCACTTAGCCGACGGCGGCCAAGGGCCTCGCGGAGCATATATAACAGTCCGATCACGATCAGGATCGATCCAAGAACGATTGCCAGCATCGCGCCTATCTCCTTAGGCGTTACCTAGCTATTATAACGGA
Organism: Neorhizobium phenanthreniclasticum; assembly: GCF_040066075.1. Lineage (NCBI taxonomy): Bacteria > Pseudomonadati > Pseudomonadota > Alphaproteobacteria > Hyphomicrobiales > Rhizobiaceae > Neorhizobium > Neorhizobium phenanthreniclasticum. Next base: position 84,409 of record NZ_JBEAAL010000006.1, on the reverse strand, counting down.
AAGACGCCCGATTTGGGAGTAGGTATCGTTTTTCTGTATGCGCCGAGGTCCACCGGTTCACACCTCCTCGAACGACAGTCCCCAATCCTCCTCGCCGTACCATTCCTCCCGCCCCGGCGGCGTTTGCCAGCGAAAGCTGCGCACCTGAAAGCCTCGGCGCGAGCGGAAGGCATCGGCCAGTCGCTGATGGCGGCCTTCCGGTGGGGGCTCCTGCCCCTCGACCCAGACGAAGGAGACCGGCTGCAGGAATTTTGCGCCGAAGCCTGACGGCCGGCGGTCGATCATCAGGAACCCGGCCCAGCGGGTGAAACCGGTAGGCCTACCGTTCTCGATCGCCGGGACGCCAAGGGGGAAGAGCGCCCTGCCGTAGATCGCGAGATTATCGATCCAGGCTTCCGGCGGATGGTCGAGCGCGAAATTGGCATAAACGACATCCGCATCCTCCTCCGGCCATTCGGTCCCATCACCCTGAATGAGCTGGACGTTCGCATAGCGGCCAAGGTTTTCCCGCGCCTTTTCCGCCAGCGCTTCGTCATATTCGACTGCGATTACCCGGCCCGACGGTCCCACCAGTTCCGCGATGATTGCACTGTAATAGCCTGTTCCGGCCCCCAGATGGGCGACCGTCTCCCCTTCCCGAATGCCGAGCGCATGCAGCGCCGCAGCATGCAGCGAGGGCATGCCGTTGTTGACGCCGCGTGCCGTATCAATCCCGATCAGCATATCCTGATAGAGAACGACGGGATCGGCGGATGCCATCTCCCGATAGTTGTGAAAGTCCTTGTAGACCCAGGGCGGCGGCCCGATGAATTCCTCGCGCGGCACCTTCGCAAAAGCCGCTAAAAGTCTGTCACTCCTGGCAACTCCGGCTTTCGCCAGTATCTGTTTCGCATAGATCTGCCGGTGCACCGGCTCATCCTCGAAAGCCATTCAACCCTCCGCTCTCAAAGGCAACCACCATTCCATCCGAAGCTTACAGGATCGCGACAGGTCATGGTTCCTTCAAGGAAATGAATTGGTTCGGCTCAATCTATTCGTTTAGACCGGGGAAAAATAGAATAAATGATGGAAACACCCGCAATGGCCTCCGATACCACCCCTGCTATCATCAAGAACGAGGATACGCCGCGCGGTTTCGCGTTCGGGCTGACGGCCTATTTCCTCTGGGGTTTCCTCCCGTTCTATCTCAAGGCGGTCGCCCATATTCCCTCGCTCGAAGTTCTGGCGCATCGCGCGCTCTGGTCCGTTCCGGTCGCCGGTATCGTCCTCGTCGCGCTGCGCCGCACGGCCGACCTGAAGGTCGCGCTGAAGACACCGCGCATGCTGGGCATGGCCTGCCTGACCGCGACGATCATCATGGTCAACTGGGGCATCTATGTCTGGGCAGTCGCCGCCGGTCGCGCGCTGGATGCCGCGCTCGGTTATTTCATCAACCCGCTCTTCAGCGTCTTTCTCGCAGCCGTCATTCTCAAGGAGAAGCTGGCGCCCGCGCAGCTCGTGGCGATCGGCCTGGTCGTGGTAGCCGTCACGATTCTGACGATCGATGCCGGCGGCCTGCCGTGGGTGTCGATCGGACTTACCGTAACCTGGGGCTTCTATGCGCTTTTCCGCAAGACACTGCCGATCGGGCCGAACCAGGGCTTTTTCCTGGAAGTGTTGCTGATCAGCATTCCCTGCCTGCCCTATGTGGTCTGGCTCGAGGCCACCGGACAAGGCCATCTCCTCCATTCGACCGGCTGGGACACGTTCATCCTGGCGATAGCCGGCGTCGTCACCGCCGTTCCTCTGATGGTCTATGCCAACGGTGCCAAGCTCCTGACGCTCTCTACCATCGCGATCATGCAGTATATCGCGCCGACAATGATCTTCCTTATCGCAGTCTTCGCCTTCCACGAGCCACTCAGCCTCGTCAAGCTCGGTGCCTTCGTGCTGATCTGGGCGGCGCTGGCAATCTATACATGGTCGATGCTCAGGCAGGTGCGCGGGCGCTCGCTTTAAGGTACTGAGGCATATTCATGAAAATGAACGGGATTCTCTTCGGCACTACTGACTGGAGCGGCGTGCCGAAGGCCCGTCACGAGGGCGAGCGCGGCTTCGCGATCTGGCAGACTCGCCATTTCGGGGAGGTACGGGTGCGCATGGTCGAATATTCGCCCGGGTACCTGGCCGACCATTGGTGCGTCAAGGGACACATTCTGCTCTGCCTCGAAGGGGAGCTTGCGACCGAACTCGCGGATGGCCGTGTCTTCGTGCTGAAGCCGGGCATGAGCTATCAGGTGGCCGACGACGCAGAGCCGCACCGCTCCTCGACATCCGGCGGCGCGAAACTCTTCATCGTCGACTGAGGACCATCAGAGTTTTGAAATCACATCCTCCTCGCCATCGGACGGGGGACGGTCTTCGCCCTGCTCCAAGATCGCCGGGACGATCTGGTCCACTTCCGGGATGACCATGGGCTGGACGAGATGTGCGTGATGGACGAAGCCCTGCTCGCGCATGTGCCGGATGAGCTCGAGCATCGGGTCCCAGAAGCCGCCGATATTGGCGAAGACCATCGGTTTCTGATGCCGGCCGAGCTGTGCCCAGGTCATGATCTCGACGATCTCCTCCAGCGTACCGATGCCGCCCGGCAGGGTCACGAAAGCGTCAGCGCGCTCGAACATCTTATGCTTGCGTGCATGCATGTCCTCGGTCACAATCAGCTCGTTGAGCTGGCCGAGCGAGTGGCGCGTCGCCTCCATATCGACAAGAAACTCGGGAATGATGCCGGTGACCTGACCGCCGTTCGACAGAACGCCGGATGCGACCGCACCCATGATGCCCTTGGTGCCTCCACCGTAGACAAGCCGAAGCCCGTGGGCAGCAATGGATTTTCCGAGCGCACGGCCCGCCTCTATATAGGCGGGATCGCGTCCCGGCTGCGAACCGCAGTAAACGCAGATGGATCGAATCGGCAAGAGTTTTCTCCGTCAGGCATCCCAAAATGCGGGCAAGAACATGCCCCGGTCCGCGAAATTGGCGGGAAATGCCCGGAAGAGCAAGGGTTTATAACGTGAAAAGCTTGTGAAGGCAGGAGGAAAGGATTAATCCGATTATGCGACGGTAATTTGATCCGAATCCCTCCACTGGCAGGGATTCAGGACCCGTCGGGAGAGACTTTGATGATGAGAAACCGCGCCGGCTGGCTGGCCATCACCGCACTCGCCATAGCATCATTGCTGATGGTGTTCTTCGTATTGCCGCGAATCAACCACGACGCGAAGCCGGTCGGGGATGCGATCAATGCCGCGGGCAATGCCGTCAAGGAGGCGGTGACGGAAACGCAGCAGGCCACCAGGACGCCGGATACTTCAAAGCCTGCCGAACTGCAGGCTGCCGCTCCGCAGGCCGGAGCCCCGGCCGCCCAGCCTGCCACGCCTCAGTCTGATGCGACCAAGGCTAACGCCATGACGTCTCCCTCCTTCGACGTGCTGCGCGTCGAACCCGACGGCTCGACTGTCATTGCAGGGCGCGCCGAACCCCATTCCACGATCGAGGTAACGAACGGCACATCGGTCGTCGCCAAGGTGAATGTCGGCCCGAGCGGTGACTTCGCCGCCGTCCTCGACGAACCACTGCCGCCCGGCGACCACGAACTCGTGCTGAGAGCGACCGGCAAGGACGGCAAGGCGACGATATCCGAGGAGACCGCGACCGTTTCCGTCCCTGCCGACAAGAGCGGCAAGCTGCTCGCCATGGTGACCAAGCCGGGCAAGGCCAGCCGCGTGATCGCCATGCCGGCCCAGAACAAGCCCGCAGCTTCCGTTCCGGAGCAGCCGTCGCCTACGGTTCCCGCTGCTTCGGCCTCCGAAACCGCGACCTCGCCGGCAACCGCGCCTGCCGCATCGGTTGCGGACGCGACGACTGCGCTGCCAGCTCCTCCGGCAGGCTCATCCGGCCTTGCCTCCTCTGCACCGGACGTTGCGGCGCTCACACCGAACTCTCCGGCACCGGCTGGCGCTCTCGTCTCGTCCGAGCTGCATATCACCGCCGTCGAGATCGAGGGCAGCAAGATTTTCGTCGCCGGCGTTTCGAAGGCCGGCACGTCGCTGCGCGGCCAGGCCGACGGCAAGCTGATCGGCTCCGCAAAGGCCGGTCAGGACGGCAGCTTCATCATCGAAGGCAACATGGAACTTGCGGTCGGTGATCACCGGATTTCCGTCGAGGCGCTCAGCGCGACCGGCCAGGTTGTGGTCCGCGTCGAGGTGCCCTTCAATCGCCCGGCCGGCGAACAGGTCGCTGCCGTTGCCGCCCCGCAACAGGGGGGCAATGCCATGGTCACGCTCGACGACGCGGCCTTCGACAAGCTGCGCAACGAGACGGTACGCGCCTTCAACCTGCTGCGCGGCCTTTATGATGGCGGCAACATCCCATCCATGGAACAGATGATCGCCGCCCGGTCCGCCACTTCGATCGCGCTGAGATCGCTCAGCGAATACCGTCTGCCGGCCGATGCCGCGGCCGCCTCCCGCTCCGTCGCGGAGACCACGGCAAAAGATGCGGCAGCCGCCTTGGCCGCACTCGACGCGCTTCCGAAGGAAGTCGCCGCCGTCGGCGCCGGTCTCAAGGAAATCGCGGCAATGATCGCCAAGGCCGTCGGCCCGGTTATCGCCCAGCAATTGGCAGGCGTCGAAATGGCCGCGGTGGTCCCCGTTGCAGCGACGGATGCGAGCGGCGCGAAGACGATCCAGCAGGCGCCGCTGACCCAAAGCACCCGCAACTCGGTCATCATCCGCCGGGGCGATACGCTGTGGCAGATCTCCCGCCGCGTTTACGGCCAGGGCGTGCGCTACACGACGATCTATCTCGCCAACGAGGACCAGATCCGCAATCCCGACATCATCCAGCCGGGCCAGATCTTCGGCGTGCCGCAGGAATACCGGCCGGATTCGGAAGAGCTTCATCGCCAGCGGATGCTGCATAAGCGGTCTTGATCCCGCGTTCCCCCTCCCTGCCTGCGGTTGGGAGGGGATGAATTCCATGGGTCTCAATAATTCTTCGACCATTTCCCAATGGCTTAATCCCGCCATCGCCCCCGCCTCGTCCCCATATCCCGGAGCCAGGCGATAATCGTCGCGTCATCGGATGGAAACCGGGTTCTGGAACCGGTCGCCTTCCTGGGTTCGAAAGGCTTGGTTTCCGGTGATGGTCGACGAAGGCGGCAAGGGGGGCCTGACTATACCTCCCGAACCGCCTTGCACCGGCCGGGGCAGGCGGAAAACCTGACACCCAATATCATTGAAATGCCCCGCCTGCCCCATTCCCAGGCAAACCGCGCGGACGAGACGTCCGCGCGGGCGAAGGGATTCCCGCAGCCAATACATCGTCCATGTCAGGGTAATAGTTCCCGTCCGGATGCAAGGCATCATCGGATGTCTGCGGCTTCATCCCATAAGCAGGATCACGCCGTAGATCATCGCCGCCCACATCGCCAGTGAGACCGCAACCATCAGCAGGAAGTTTCGAAAGCGCGATGTCATAAGGCATAGTACGGCCATTTTCCGGCAGCTTCACCGTGGCTATAAGGCGTAAGAAGCCGCTGGCATTTCCTCCCGGTCCATACGGCCTGCCACTTCACGGCCGACGACATCGCATCTCCCGCAAGCCGGAACTTTCATCAAACCGTCATTGCAACATTCCGCATCGGACCTTATGTGCCGGATGGCGTTTGACACGCCCCGCGCGGAGATATCGATGGCAGGACAGAAAAAGACCGTATCGGCGGATGCGAGCAATCCGCTCGGCACCCTCGTCAACCTGTGGCCCTATATGTGGCCCGAGGGCCGCGCGGATCTGAAGGCACGGGTTCTCTGGGCGACCCTCTTCCTCTTCATCGCCAAGCTGGTGCTGCTCGCCGTTCCCTATTTTTTCAAATGGGCGACGGATGCGCTGAACGGCAGGCTCGACATGCAGGGCCTCCTGCCCGCCTTCCTGCTCGGCGCCGTGGTCCTCGTCATCGCCTATAACTTCACCCGCATCCTGCAGCTCGGACTGAACCAGCTTCGCGATTCGCTGTTTGCTTCGGTCGGGCAATATGCGGTGCGCCAGCTAGCCTACAGGACATTCGTGCACATGCATCAGCTTTCCTTGCGCTTCCATCTGGAGCGCAAGACAGGCGGGCTGTCACGCATCATCGAGCGCGGCACCAAGGGTATCGAGACGATCGTCCGCTTCACGATCCTCAATTCCGTGCCGACGCTGCTCGAATTCCTGCTGACCGCGATCATCTTCTGGGCGGCCTACGGCTTCTGGTACGTGGCGGTCACCGCCGTTACCGTCTGGCTCTATATCTGGTTCACGATCAAGGCGAGCGACTGGCGGATTTCCATTCGGCGTTCGATGAACGACAGCGACACCGACGCAAACACCAAGGCGATCGACTCGCTTTTGAATTTCGAGACGGTCAAATATTTCGGCAACGAGGAGATGGAGGCGCGGCGCTTCGACGTCTCCATGGCGCGCTACGAAAAGGCCGCGACGGACGTCTGGACCTCGCTCGGCTGGCTGAACTTCGGCCAGGGTGTCATCTTCGGCATCGGACAGACGGTGATGATGGTCATGTCGGCGCTTGCGGTCCAGCGCGGCGACCAGACGATCGGCGATTTCGTCTTCGTCAATGCGCTGCTCATGCAGCTCGCCGTGCCGCTCAATTTCATCGGCTTCGTCTATCGCGAAATCCGCCAGGGGCTCACCGATATCGAACAGATGTTCGAGCTTCTGGAAGTGGAGCCGGAAGTGGTGGACAAGCCGGATGCCAGGGCACTGGATATCCGCAAGGGCGCCATCGCCTTCAAGGACGTCCATTTCTCCTATGATCCGGAACGGCCGATCCTGAAGGGTGTCTCCTTCGACGTGCCGGCGGGCAAGACGGTGGCGATCGTCGGCCCCTCGGGAGCGGGCAAATCGACGATCTCCCGCCTGCTCTACCGCTTCTACGATATCCAGGACGGCGCGATCACCATCGACGGGCAGGACGTACGGGACATCACGCAGCAGTCGCTGCGCGCCGCGATCGGCATGGTGCCGCAGGATACGGTGCTCTTCAACGACACGATCGCCTACAACATCCGTTATGGCCGGCCCTCCGCCACGGACGAGGACGTTCAAACGGCAGCCGAAGTGGCGCAGATCGGCCATTTCATCCACACCCTGCCGGAAGGTTTCGCCACCAAGGTGGGCGAACGGGGCCTGAAGCTCTCCGGCGGCGAGAAACAGCGCGTCGCGATCGCCCGCACGATCCTCAAAGCTCCGCCGATCCTCATCCTCGACGAGGCGACCTCGGCGCTCGACACGACGACCGAGCACGAGATCCAGTCGGCGCTGGACACTGTTTCGAAGAACCGCACGACGCTCGTCATCGCCCACCGGCTGTCGACCGTCATCCATGCGGACGAGATCATCGTGCTGCGCGACGGCCAGATCGCCGAGCGCGGCACGCATGCAGCACTTCTCGAAGCGGACGGGCTTTATGCCTCGATGTGGAACCGCCAGCGCGAGGCGGTGCAGGCCGAAGAACAGCTCCGGAAAGTACGCGAAAGCGACGATCTCGGCATCGTGCTGCGCGGCCAGCCGGCGGCGGAATAGCGATCACGAGGAAAACAAATGCGATATTCTTGGAAGAGAATGGCGGTGTTCGGCAGCGTGGCGCTTGCCTATCTGCTCGTGCTGGCATTCTACGGCTCGCCGCTGCTGGCACTCACGACGTGGCTGGGACTGGTGAAGCCGTAATCTGAAACGAAGCGATCCACATCACGAAGGAAGGCAGGAGATATCGCATCGAAGCCGCGGCATGATCTCATGCCGGAGGAAATGAGCAAAATATTTGCATTCGCCGTTTTTCTTCGCAGTTTTCTTCCAATCAAAGCGTCCTAATTTCTGGCATCTAGGGTCGGAAACCAAATGCCAGCAAAGCACTGCTGAAAGGATGACGAAAATGATCCGGTTGAAAACCATTGTCGCTGCAGCCCTCATTCAGGCGGCGGCGATCGTTCCCTCCCTCGCCGGCGAAAACCTTGGCGCCATCAAGTCGGCCGGCGTCCTGAAGATCGGCACCGAGGGAACCTATGCGCCCTTCACCTATCACGATCAAAGCGGCAAGCTCGTCGGCTTCGACGTCGAGATCGGCGAGGCCGTTGCCGCGAAGCTCGGCGTCAAACCGGAATTCATCGAGGGCAAGTGGGACGGCCTGATCGCGGGCCTCGATGCAAAGCGCTACGACACGGTCATCAACCAGGTGGGCATCACCGAAGCGCGCAAGCAGAAGTACGACTTCTCCGACCCCTACATCGCCTCCAAGGCGGTGCTGATCGTCCGTGCGGACAATGACGACATCAAGGGCTTTGCCGATCTCAAGGGCAAGAAGTCGGCCCAGTCGCTGACCAGCAATTTCGGCAAGCTCGCCGAGCAGTCCGGTGCCGAACTCGTCGGCACGGACGGTTTCGACCAGTCGATCCAGCTTGTGCTGACGCGTCGCGCCGACGCCACGGTCAACGACAGCCTCTCCTTCCTCGATTTCAAGAAGCAGAAGCCCGATGCTCCGGTGAAGATCGCTGCCGAGCAGCAAAACGCCGACTATTCCGGCATCATCATCCGCAAGGGTGAACCGGAACTGCTGGAAGCCATCAACAAGGCCCTTACCGACATCAAGGCCGATGGCACCTACCAGGAGATTTCCGAGAAGTATTTCGGACAGGATGTGTCCAAATAAAGGGAGCGGTTTCCGGTTTCCGCAAACTGCACTAATTGAAGACATTCAAAGCGTCCGGCGGCTGCGCCGGACGCGCTGTTTTTGAGGGCCACACCTTGCCGCACTGGCTTCAACTGATGTCGGATTCACTTCCGATGCTTTTATGGGCGGGCATCAAGTTCACCGTCCCGCTGACCTTGCTTTCCTTCACCTTCGGCCTGATCCTCGGCCTCGTGACGGCGGTCACCCGCCTGTTCGGGCCCAATCCCCTTGCGCTGATCGCGCGATTTTATGTGTGGGTGATCCGCGGCACGCCGCTATTGGTGCAACTTTTCGTGATCTTCTACGGCCTTCCGAGCATCGGCATCCTGCTCGATGCCTTCCCGGCGGCGCTGATCGGCTTCACGCTCAATATCGGCGCCTACAGTTCCGAGATCATCCGGGCGGTCATCTCCTCCGTCCCGAAGGGGCAATGGGAAGCGGCCTATTCGATCGGCATGACATGGCGGCAGGCGATGGGCCGGACGGTCCTGCCGCAGGCCGCACGGGTCGCGGTGCCGCCGCTCTCCAACACCTTCATTTCACTCGTCAAGGATACCTCGCTTGCGGCCGCGATTACCGTGCCGGAGCTTTTCCAGGCGGCCCAGCGCATCGTCGCCACCACTTACGAACCGCTTATCCTCTATATCGAAGCTGCCCTCATCTATCTCGTGCTGAGTTCCGTCCTCTCATCGCTGCAGGACAGGCTGGAAAAGCGCTTCGCCCGCTATGGCGGCATGCTGGAGGCAAATAGATGATCGAGCTTTCCCATATCGAAAAAAGCTTCGGCGATACCGCCGTCCTGAAGGACATCAGCATCCGCATTCCGGAGGGCAGCGTCACCGCGCTCGTCGGCCCGTCCGGCGGCGGGAAAAGCACGCTTCTGCGCTGCATCAACCTTCTGGAAATCCCGACCGCCGGTTCCGTGCGCATCGGCGACGAAAAGCTCGATTTCAACCCCGGCAGGAAGGTCAGCTGGCAGGCGATACAGAAAATCCGCCGCCAGACCGGCATGGTGTTTCAGAATTTCCAGCTCTTTCCACACCAAACAGCAATCGAGAACGTCATGGAGGGGCTGATCACCGTCTTGAAGTGGCCGCGCGAGAAGGCACAGGCCCGCGCCATGGAACTGCTGACCAAGGTGGGCATGGCGCACAAGGCGGATGCCTGGCCCTCCACACTCTCCGGTGGACAGCAGCAGCGCGTGGCGATCGCCCGGGCGCTTGCACCTTCTCCGCGCGTTCTCCTTTGCGACGAACCGACATCAGCACTCGATCCCGAACTTTCCGCAGAGGTAGTGGATGTGCTGGGACGGCTTGCGAAGGAAGGAACAACCATGGTCATGGCAACGCACGACCTGCGCCTTGCCTCGCAGATCGCCAATCATGTCGTCTTCCTGGAAAACGGCAGCGTGGTCGAATCGGGCAGTGCCCAGGCGATCTTCAACTCCCCGAAACACGAGCGCACGCGACGGTTCGTTTCATCGATCAATGCGGCGCAGGGGCTTTCGCCGGGTTGATCGGACAGATGGGTGGCTCAACGCCACCGCGCGTCATCAACAAAGCCTGAAGTTGCGGCAGCGGAACCGCATTGCCGGTAAAGCGGTTTTTCTGTAGTCAGGTCCGGCTGACCAGCAGGAGAACCAGGTTGATCAATCTCTTCGACACCATCCGCAACACGCTCGTGCCGATCCATAAGGAAGGCTATATCTTCGTGGCGGCCTTTTTCATCGCCTCGCTGATTCTCGGCTATATCGCTGAACCGCTGTTCTGGATCGGGCTTATCCTGACGCTCTGGTGCGCCTATTTCTTCCGCGATCCAGAGCGCGCCGTGCCCCAGGACGACGATCTCGTCCTGAGCCCCGCCGACGGGAAGATTTCGCATGTCGCCATGGTCGTGCCACCGGCTGAACTCGAACTCGGCTCCGAGCCGATGCTGCGCATCTCCGTGTTCATGAACGTCTTCGACTGCCACATCAACCGCTCGCCCGTACGCGGCCAGGTCTCCCGCATCGAATACCGCCCCGGCCAGTTCATCAACGCCGAACTCGACAAGGCGAGCGAGGACAACGAGCGCAACGGGCTTGTCATCGAAACCCGCCACGGCAAGATCGGTGTCGTGCAGATCGCCGGCCTCGTGGCGCGGCGCATCGTTTGCTGGGTGAAGTCCGGCGAGCCGGTGAATGCCGGGGAGCGCTTCGGGCTGATCCGCTTCGGCTCCAGGCTCGATGTCTTCGTGCCATCCGGCGCTGAGCCGCGCGTTTCCATCGGCCAGATCGCCATCGGCGGCGAGACCGTGCTTGCGGAATTCGGCTCGTCCAAGGGCCCGACCATCAGCCGCCGCACATGAAAGAGGGACGAGAAAACCGCATGGAGACGCCCGCTTCGCCCCCGCAGCAGAACGAACCGAACCGTCCGAACGACGAGGCCCGCGGTCCGCGCCTGCGCGAAATCCCGATCCGGCTGATGGTGCCGAACCTCATCACCGCGCTCGCCATCTGCGCAGGACTGACGGGCATCCGGCTCGCCTTTGAAGGACGTTACGAACTCGCCGTCGTCATGGTGCTCGCAGCCGCCTTCCTGGACGGTATCGACGGGCGCGTGGCGCGGCTGCTCAAGGCAACGTCGAAATTCGGCGTGCAGATGGATTCACTTGCCGACATCATCAATTTCGGCGTGGCGCCAGCGCTGGTCTCCTACGCCTTCCTGCTCGACAACGCCCGTTCGTTCGGGTGGATTGCAGCGCTCCTCTATGCGATCGCCGCCGGGCTTCGTCTCGCCCGCTTCAACGTCATGGCGGAACGGGAAGTGAAGGCGCCGTGGCAATCGGAATTTTTTGTCGGCGTCCCGGCTCCGATGGGGGCCATGCTGGTGCTGCTGCCGGTCTATCTGGGCTTCCTCGGCGTCGAGCCTACCCCCCTCTTCGTCTATGGAAGCGTCGCCTATACGGTGCTGATCGGCTACCTGCTCGTCTCCCGCCTGCCGGTCTGGTCCGGCAAGTCGAGCCGCATCCGCCGCGATCTCATGCTGCCGATCCTGCTCGGCGTCGTGCTCTATGTGGCGCTGCTGATGAGTTACACCTGGCAGGTGCTGTCCGTCACCGTCATCGCCTATCTCTGCGTGCTGCCCTTCAGCGCGCGGGCCTGGCAGCGTCGCTACGGCACGATTACAATCGAGGATGACGGCACGAGCGTCTGAAGACTCGCACCTGACAGGCTGCAACTTCCGCGCAACAGTTTCCGGCAAGACGACAGTTCCGTGAAGGGCTGGCGACGACACCGGCTTGTTGGTCACGATTCCGCCCGGTTTCATGGGAAAAGCCGCGATGGACGCAACCGAATCGCGCGTATGAAGAGAGAGCCATGAGCACCGAAAAGCCAGCCAAGAAAACCGAGACCAAGCAGGACATCACCCCACCTCACCGCCCCCTGGCGCTCAAGGCCGTCGTTGCCGCCGCACTGATGCTGAAGCGCAAGCCGAAGCTCAACCCGACCGGCTAAAGCCCGCCTTCATTCCTATTTGCCGCCGACGAAGCTCAAAAGCAGCCCGAGCGCGAGCAGGCCCATCACAACGCCGATGACGACATCCAGGACCCGCCAGGCGGCGGGTCTGGCAAAGAGCGGCGCCAGAAATCGCGCGCCGTAACCGAGCCCGAAGAACCACAGGAACGAGGCGATCGCCGCACCGGCGCCGTAGGCCACGCGTTCCGTCCCCTCGAAGGCCGCCGACAAGCTGCCGAGCAGCACGACCGTATCCAGATAGACATGCGGATTGAGAAAGGTGAAGGCGAGGCAGGTCAGGACCGCCGCCTTCAGCCCCATCGGTTCCGGCGCGCCGGCCACCATGGCGCCGGGCTTTGCCGCGCGGCGGAAGGCCATGACGGAATAGGTGCCGAGGAAGACGGCGCCGCAAAGCGTCACCACCTGGATCAGCACTGGCGATTGCGAGACAATCGTGCCGAGGCCGCCGACGCCTGCGGCGATCAACAATGCATCCGAAAGCGCGCAGATCAGGCAAAGAATGAAGACATGGCTGCGGATCAGGCCTTGCCGCAGGATAAAGGCGTTCTGGGCGCCGATCGCGACAATGAGCGACCCACCGAGCGCAAGACCGGAAAAACCGGCGGAAAACAGGTTCATGGAAGCATCCGTTTGAAGAAAGCCGAAGGATCAGAAGAGCGACATCTGCGAGGAGTCCGGTTTCGCCTTCTTCGGCGGCTCCTCTTCCGGCGGGCTGACCGCCACCGGCTTCTGCAGGTCCGGCCCCATGTTGGAAACCTTGTTGACGAGGTCGGAAACCGGCAACGCCTCGAAGAAATCCTCCTGAACCGGCCGCATCAGGTCGGCCACCTCGCGTGGTTCGCGCGTCTTGCAATCGAGCCAGCGCTCGAAATCCTCCGGCGCGATGACGACCGGCATGCGCTCGTGGATATGACGGATCGTGGCATTTGCCCCGGTCGTCATGATCGCCGCGGTATCGACTTCCGAACCGTCGGCCGACGACCAGGTCTCCATCAGCCCGGCAAAGGCGATGACGCCTCCCTTTTTCGGGCGCACCCAATAGGCCTGCGGCTTGACGCCCGTCTCCTTCGGCGGGCGGCGCCATTCGTAAAAGCCGGTCGCGGGGATCAGGATGCGGCGGTGGCGCATGGCGGCGCGGAAGGAGGCCTTGCCGATCGCCGTTTCGGAGCGCGCGTTGATCAGCAGCGGAAACTCCTTCGGGTCCTTAACCCAGCCGGGAATGAAGCCCCAGCGGGCGAGGAATGCGCGGCGCTCCGGCAGGTTGCTGCCGGGCTCACGCCGTTCCGACGACATCACGACGAGGATCGGTTGCGTCGGCGCAATGTTGTAGCGGGCCGGGAAATCGTCGAGATCCGCCAGATCGAAGAATTCCGAAATCTCTTTGGGAGTGGCCGTCAGGGCGTAGCGTCCGCACATGAGAACCTAGATGGCATCGGGCTTGCGAAGGGTCAAGCGGGTCTAGGCGCTTCTCGGACCGAAGAGGATAATCGCGCCGCCTGCCAGGCAGACCGCAACGCCAAGCACATCCCAGCGATCCGGCACCTGTGCCTCCACCGCCCAGAGCCAGAGGATGGAGGCGAGGATATAGATGCCGCCATAGGCCGCGTAGGTGCGTCCCGCCGCCTCGCTCGGCACCAGTGCCAGCACCCAGGCGAAGAGGACAAGCGACACCATGCCCGGCGCCAGCCACCAGACGGGCTTTCCAAGCCGGAGCCAGGCCCAGAAGGCAAAGCAGCCGGCGATCTCGGCAAGGGCAGCTAAGGCGTAGAGGGCGTAGGTTTTCATGATGTTCCTATTCGAAGTCGCGGGGCTTCACGTCCTGTGCCATGTGCATGACACGAAGGATCACGATTCGGTCGGGATAGGATCGATAGTAGATGCAGCGCTGCCGATAGGGAAAGCTGCGAAGCCCGGGCGAGATGTAATCACGCGGAGAACCGGTGAAATCCACTTCTGCAATCCAAGCGATCTTGGCCGTTATGTCGGCCATAAATTCCCGCGCATAATAAAAGCTGCTTTCCGCAATATAGCGGCGGATATCGCGCAGGTCCTGACGCGCCAGGGGGGCAACGATAAGGCGTTTCGGGCCGCTAATGATTGTCGCCTTCATTCATGACGTCGGCGAGCAGATCGGCGCTCGATGCATATTCCTTGCCGAGGCCTGCTTCGATTTCCGCGTCCGCGGCATGAATTGCTTGCCTTAGCGATTGCATCCGCATCTCGTAATCCGCAAGCATCCGAATGCCGGCCCGGACGGCTTCCGTCTCCGTCCCGAAACGGCCGCTCCTCACCAGATCGGACAGGATTCCGTCATAGGTATCTCCAAGAGAGAATGTTTTCGCACGTGCCATCGTCTGCTCCTTCGCTTGAAGCATACGGTAAATTACAATACTTTTACAATATCGGTATATAAAATCCCAGCGCAACAGGTTCATTCGATTCGATGTAAATTTCTTGCTTACACCCATTGACGGAATGTAAGCTAGATACTTACATATCTCATGATCAAGTCATTCAGGAACAAGGCACTCGCTGCCCTGTTCGAGACGGGCAAAACGGGTAAGATCGACGCAAAGATGCACAAACGTATCCTTGTGCGTTTGGACCGCCTCGAAGCGGCGGAACGCCCGGAGGATATGAATTTGCCGGGATTTGATTTTCATGCCCTGCAGGGCTTCAACCCGACACGCTATACTATCCATGTCAACGGACCATGGTGCATAACATTCGAGTTCGACGGCAAGAATGCCGCCCGTCGATTTCGAGCAGTATCACTGAGGGCGGGATCCGGGATCAATAACCATGGCTGAGTATGAAGCGAAAAGGCCCATTCAGCGCTGCCCGTCCCATCCCGGCGCGCTGCTCGAGGAGATTATCCCGGCAACGGGAAAGACGAAGGTGGAGATTGCCGAACTGCTGGGCATCTCGCGCCAGCAACTCTACGATATTCTGCGGGAGCGTAAACCTGTTTCGCCGAACGTCGCCGCCCGGCTCGGCAAGATGTTCGGCGACGGCGCGGCCATCTGGCTGCGCATGCAGGCTGCTTATGATGCCTGGCATGCGGAGCGCGAGGTGGATGTCAGCAACATTCCGACACTGAATGCGGCATGAAGCAAAGCTTCGCGACCGATGAGAGACGATAGTATGCCCCCGCAACCTGCATCCTCCGCCATTCTCGAACGGGAAGGCCGGTTCCTGTTGATCCGGCGGATCAATCCGCCATCCGCCGATCTGTTCGCCTTTCCGGGCGGGCGCGCCGAGCCCGGCGAAATGCCGGACCAGACGGCACTCAGGGAATTCTTCGAGGAGACCGGCATTGCGGCCCGCAATCCCATTCTGTTCGCGACCTACGACATCAGGGGCGGCAAAGACGACGGCAGACATTTCTTCCTCTCGGTCTTTCGCGTCGAGGCGGATGCCGACACCGAGGCGATAGCCGCCGACGATGCCGCCGATCCCGGCTGGTATACGGTCGAAGAAATCCGCCTGCTTCCGGTGCCGCCAAGCGTGCTCGAATGCGCCGAAAGGCTGGCGGCGGAACTGAATGCCCGGTAAGAGATGCCGATACGCCGGGACTCGTTCATGAAGCACAGTTTGCGATTCGCCCTCACTCTCCTGTTGCCGGTTCTGGTAGCGGCGCCTCTCGCCGCCCAGACAACCAAGCAGCCAGCGGCGAAACCGCAGTCAACCCTTCCTCCCCCACAACCACCGGCGGAGGAAAAACCGGCGCCTTATGAAGCGCAACTCACCCGCCTTGCAGAGGTTCTGGGATCGATCCAATACCTCAGGGCGCTCTGCGGCGCACCGGGCTCCGACTGGCGCGCCGCCATGCAGCAACTGCTGGATACCGATACGGCGAACGAACCCAAGCGTCGTGAGAAACTGACCGCCGCCTTTAACCGTGGCTATCGTTCCTTTGCTGCCGTCCACACGTCCTGCACGGACGCGGCAAGGATCGCGGAGGAGCGATACCGTAACGAAGGCGCAACACTTGCCACAGAAATTGCCGCGCGCTTCGGAAATTAGAGGATTATTTACCTCTTTTCACAGGAGGCCGTGTCGTTTTGATAAAAGGCTGATAAAGTTTTTAACGGGCTAGTAATCAAACGGGCACCGAGGACGAGAGAATGCAAGCAGGCCGCAATGACATCGACGACATGATTGTGCATGAGAAGATGCAGGCTGCCTTGGAATATCAGAGTGAAGCCTGGGCCGACGGTCGGGCTGACGGTATCGAAACGGAGATCATCGCCGACGCAGCCCTGGTGCTTGCCATGCGGGAAACCATCCGAATCCATGGCGAGACCGGTGCCGAAGCCATGCTTGAATCGCTTCGGACCCGCATGCTTGCAGGCGAGTTCTCCCCCGAGCGCACGGTCCAGTAAACAATCGAGGTTTCCCATGCGCGGCGCAGCGGAAACGACCATGCCCCAAACCTTCATTCGCCTTTCCATGGCGGTGCTGTTTGCCGTTGGCGTCACGGCGGCCGGCAGTCACGCCTTTGCCTTTTCCGAACTCTCACCGGGTGTCGAATCTCCTCGGGAGCCTCAGCGCTCCCAAAAGGTGGAAAACCTCGAAGCCTTCGAGGGTACGACGCTGCCCCAGCCAGGCCCGGCAATCGATCGATCGGCACAGGTCGACGAGAAATCGACCGACGCGCCCGATACCGATGCCGGCAAGACCGTACCCGACGACAACACGCCGCTCGAAATCATTCACGACATGTCGACCCTGCCGGCGCCGGTCAAACAGATGCGCGAGCAGATCGTCGAAGCTGCCGCCTCCGGCGATATCGAGCGGTTGCGCTCGCTGATCGGAACCGGAGCCGACCAGACCCAGGTGATGAACGGCGAAAGCGATGATCCGATCGAGACGCTGAAAGGCTTCTCCGGTGATCCGGACGGTCAGGAAATCCTGGCGATCCTGCTCGACATCCTTTCGACGAGTGCTGCCCATTTTGATACCGGCACGCCGGACGAGACCTATGTCTGGCCCTATTTCACCGGCAAGTCGCTTGCCACGCTGACCCCGCCGGAGCGTGTCGACCTGCTCCGTATCGTCACGGCCGGTGATCTCGCGGGCATGGAAGAAAACGGCAACTACAACTTCTTCCGCGTCGGCATCACGCCGGACGGCAAATGGAAGTTCTTCTCCGGCGGCGATTGAGCGATTGTGGGCTCGCAGAGCGGTTGCTCTTTTCAGCCACCCCCTCACCAACAACATCTACGACTGAGCTGCGGCTCAAGATCGGGATTGCCACGATCGCTCACGGAATCTGCGTCTTCGCTCCGTTGATTCAGCCAGCGGCACGACTTGTCCCCGCCCCGCGAAAGACTTAACTCTCAGTTTCAGAACAACCGGATTCCCATGCCATGTCCGCCGCCTATCTTCCAACGCGAAGCCTGATCCGCCTTTCCGGCAAGGATGCACAGGATTTCCTGCAGGGGCTGATCACCACCGATATCGATGGACTGCCCGAAAACGAGGCGCGGCCGGGCGCGCTTTTAACCCCGCAAGGCAAGATCCTCTTCGACTTCATCGTCTGGCGGGATGGCGACGGTTTCGTGATCGAAACCGATGCCGACCAGCGGGAAGCACTCGTCCGGCGGCTCACCATGTACAAGCTGCGCGCGGCGGTCGACATCGCGCCCGATGCCGCGGAAGGCGTCACGGTCTTCTGGGGCGACGACGCGGACAAGGGAGGCGTAAAGGACGCCGCCTTCGAGAAAGCCGGAATCGCGCTTGTCCGCGTGCCGGGCAAACAGGCCGGGGGACAGGAAGAGGCCTATCATGCGCTCCGCGTCGACGCAGGTCTCACGCTCTCCGGCCATGATTACGCATTGCAGGACGCCTTTCCGCATGACGTCCTGCTTGACCTTGCGGGCGGGCTTTCCTTCCGCAAGGGCTGCTATGTCGGCCAGGAAGTCGTCTCCCGCATGCAGCATCGCGGCTCGGCGCGGCGACGCGTAGCGCTGGTTTCAGGCGATGAGCAGTTGCCTCGCTCCGGCACGGAGATCATCGCCGGCGGCAAGACCGTCGGCACCCTCGGCTCGGTTGCCGGTAACAAGGGGCTTGCGATCGTCCGCATCGACCGCGTTGGCGATGCCCTGGCGCGTGGCCTGCCGCTGATCGCCGGCGATGTGCAGGTGACGCTGACGCTGCCGGAATGGACGGGACTTTCCTTCCCCGTCGAGGCGGAAGAGGCCGAACCGTGACAGCAGCCAAGACTCCTGGCTCGATTTCCGCCCGTGCGGCCCGCGCCTGGCAGCGCATGCTGTCGGGACGACGGCTCGACCTGCTCGACCCCTCTCCGCTCGACGTCGAAATCTCCGACATCGCCCATGGGCTTGCCCGCGTCGCCCGCTGGAACGGCCAGACACGCGGCGATCATGCCTTTTCCGTCGCCCAGCACTGCCTCGTGGTGGAGGAGATTTTTCGCCGCTGCAATGAACCCTGCACGGCGGAGGCGTTGCAGATGACGCTGCTGCACGATGCGCCGGAATATGTCATCGGCGACATGATTTCGCCGTTCAAGTCGGTTGTCGGCGGCGACTACAAGGCCGTCGAGCAGAGGCTCGAAGCGGCCGTCCACCTGCGCTTCGGCCTGCCGCCGCATCCCTCCCGCGAACTCAAGGCACTGATCAAGAAGGCCGATACGATCGCCGCCTTTTTCGAGGCGACCGAGCTTGCCGGCTTTTCCGTTGCCGAAGCGCGGAAATTCTTCGGCCAGCCGCGCGGCATTACCTGCGACATGCTGCCGATCGAGCCCATGCCGGCAACCGAAGCGCAGCAGCGCTTTCTCGATCGCTTCCACGAGATCGAGGCGGAGCGGGCGGCAGACAAGAGAGCGAGTAAAGCCTCATGACGGGGATCGTCGTTTGCCCGCTTGCAAGCATCGCCCAAATGGCGGTCCGGCACCGCGCCCGGGAAATGGTGAGCCTGATCGCCGAGAAGCAGGACTTCCATCGGCCGGGCGTCATTTCCCCGAACCGCCACCTGAAGCTTGCGATGAACGATATCGGCTTTGCCGGAACGGGCGACCTGGTGGCGCCGAGCGAAACGCATGTGGAAAGCCTGATCGGCTTCGTGCGGAACTGGGACCAGTCGGCACCGATCATCATCCATTGCTGGATGGGCGTTTCCCGCTCGCCGGCCGCGGCGGTAATCGCCGCCCTTTCGCTCCACCCCGAAGAGGACGATTTCACGCTCGCCAGACGGCTGCGTGAAGCGGCGCCGCATGCGACACCGAATCCCCGGCTGATCGAGATCGGCGACCGGATGCTGAACCGCGGCGGCCGGCTGATCGCCGCCATCAAGGGCATCGGGCGCGGCGCGGAGACGGATGGCAGGGCATCCTTCGTGCTTGCACTAAGCCCCCGCAATGAAGCCAAAAGTTGAATTTTCATAATTGGTTAGCCTGAGGCCGAAAAGCTCGTTTTTTATCTTGACCTCGCTGCTTTCTGCGCCAAATACCGCCGAGCCAGATACCGGGAAGAGATTCCAGACCCTCAGGTAGCTTCCCGCAGCATTTCCGGTAAGAGCGGACCTCCGGCTCCTCAAGGAGCGGACGAGCCGGCGATGGCGCGGGCCTGAAGGAAAGGATGCATCGGGTCCGGCTTTACGAGGAGCCGGACCCGATGCGCACCTCAATGCGACATGGACGAACGGTGCGCCCAGCCGGTCATGCGCATCTCGATCCAGGCCATCAGCGCGTACATGGCGATGCCTTCGACCGCGAGCGCCAGGAGGCCTGCGAAGACGAGAGGCACGTTGAACTGGCTCTGCGCCGAGCTCATCATGTAGCCGAGCCCGTAATTCGAGGCGACCGTTTCGGACACAACGGAACCGACGAAGGCGAGCGTGATGGCGATCTTCAGCGAACCGAAAAAGTAAGGCATGGAGCGCGGAATGCCGACCTTCAGCATGATGTCCATCTTCTTCGCGCCGAGCGCGCGCAAGACATCTTCGGTTTCCGGCTCGATCGTCGCCAGCCCCGTCGCGACGTTGACGACGATCGGGAAGAAGGAAATCAGGAAGGCGGTCAGCACCGCCGGAACGGCGCCGATGCCGAACCAGATGACCAGGATCGGCACGAGCGCCACTTTCGGGATCGCGTTGAAGCCGATCATCAGCGGATAGAGCCCGGCATAGATGGTCTTGGACCAGCCGACGAAGAGGCCGAGCCCGAGCCCCGCCACCACAGCGATCGCAAAGCCCACGGTGGTCGTATAGAGAGTCTGCAGCGAGTTCTTCCAGATCGGCGACCAGTATTGCAGGATCGCCTCAAAGACGCGGGTCGGCGCCGGCAGGATGGTGGGCGGCATGTCGAGCACCATCACCAGCAGTTCCCAGAGGACGAAAAGGCCGAGCGTGTAAAGCCAGGGCGCGAGACTCCTCCAGTTGACGCGGGCCAGGAGCGGCCTGGCAGACGCCGGCGCGGAAGCGTTGTCCGATACTGCGCTCATGCGACCACCCTCGCGCTGGCAATCTCGCCGTGCAGTTCATGCACCATGTCGTTGAAGCCTTTTTCGTACATGACGTCGAGATCGCGAGGCCTGGCGAAGGGCACGACATGCTCCTTCAACACCCGGCCGGGACGCGCGCTCATCACGAAGATGCGGTCGGCGAGGAAGGTCGCCTCGCGCAGGTCGTGGGTGACAAGGATGATGGTGACGCCCTGCGCGGCATGCAGGTCGCGGATGACGCACCAGAGCTCCTCGCGAGTGAAGGCGTCGAGCGCGCCGAAGGGCTCGTCGAGCATCAGAAGTTCCGGCTCGTGGATCAGCGCACGGCAGAGATTGGCACGCTGCTGCATGCCGCCGGAAAGCTGCCAGGGAAATTTCGAACCGAAGCCCTTGAGACCGACGGTTTCCAGAAGATGTTCTGCCTTCTCGACATATTCCTTTTTATGGGCACGAAGCCGGTGGCGGTGCTTTTCGACGATTTCCAGCGGCAGCAGGATGTTGTCGAGCGTGGTGCGCCAGGGCAGCATGGTCGGGTTCTGGAAGGCCATGCCGACGATCGAGACAGGCTCGGTCACCTGGCTGCCCGCGACGATCACCACGCCGCTCTGCGGGATATGCAGGCCGGTGACGAGCTTCATCAGGGTCGACTTGCCGCAGCCGGACGGGCCGACGACGGCGGCGAACTCTCCCTTGTCGACCTTCATCGTGAGGCCGGCAACCGCAAGCGTGCCGTTTGCGCCGCCATAGCGCATGTCGACATTGTCAATGGAAACGAGGTGGGCCATTTGGTTTTCTCTGTTTGGGCAATCGGGATGGGCACCCCCTCACCTGAAAAATCTAGCACTTAGCTTTCAGCTAAGATGCTGATTTTTCTTCCTCCCCCACCGAGGGGGAGGTAGGGCTGCGGCGCCGCGGCACCTCCATCTCTCCCCTTGTGGGAGAGAAAGCGATTTCAACACCTTAGCTGAAAGCTAAGTGTTAGAAATCGCAAGTGAGGGGATACTACGGCAGCATCCGTTCCGCCTTGGGCGGCAGATAGCTGGCGTCGAACACCTGCTCCGCCTTCACATTGCCCTTCAGGCCCATGGAGACCTTGAGCGTGTCGATCGAGGCGGAAAGACGCGCCGGATCGACGCCGCCGAAACCGTTTTCCACGACATAGGGCGTCTTGATATTCATGGAATTCGCCATGGTCAGGCGCTCGACCTCGATATCCTTGTTGAGCGTCTCATTGCGCTTCAGGACGGCGGCGGCGCCCTCTTCCGGATTGGCAACGGCATCGGCAAAGCCCCTGGCGAGCGCCTTCAGGAAGCCCTTCACGGCATCCGGATTTTTCTCGGCAAAATCGGCATTGACCAGAACGGCATTGCCATAAAGGTTGAGGCCGTGCTCGGCCATCAGGATGGTGGCGATATCCTCGTCCTTGATGCCCTGCGCCTTCAGGTTCAGGATCACCGAGAAGGCGAAGCCGAAAACGGCATCGACATCGCCCTTGGCGAGCATCGGCTCGCGGACCGGGAAGCCGATCGATTCGATGGTGATCTTGCTGTCATCGATCTTGGCGACCTGCTTGAAGGCCTTCCACTGGGCAAAGGCGCCGTCCGGCGGCGGCGCGCCGAGCTTCTTGCCCTCCAGCGACTTCGGATCGTCCGTGACCCCGAGCGACTTGCGACCGACGACGGCAAAGGTCGGGCGCTCATAGATCATCATCACTGCCTTGATCTTCTGCGACGGATCCTCGTCAAGGAACTTGATCAGCGAGTTGATGTCGCCGAAGCCCATCTGGTAGGCGCCGGTCGCCACGCGCGGGATCGCCTCGACCGAGCCGTTGCCGGTATCGATCGTGACATCCAGCCCTTCGGCCTTGAAGTAACCCTTGTCCTGAGCGAGCAGGAAACCGGCAGCCGGGCCTTCGAATTTCCAGTCGAGCGTGAACTTGACCGGCGTCTCGGCCAGCGCCGGCGCGGCAGGCGCGGAAAAGCCGGCGGCAAACGCCAGCGCTGCAGCGGCCGAAAGTTTGGAAAACAGTCTGCGCGAGATCATGAAAATGGGTCCCCTCAAAGGTTTCTTTTGTTCGGATGAGCCCACATCCAAGCGCTTCTTCAGCCTTCGCGCAAGCCGAAATTGCACATAAAGTCATCATATTTTAGTATAGATCAATTTATATGCATTCGCCGATCTCCTGCGCAATATCGTGGCGCGATTTTCAGCAGGAGGCTGGCTCTTCCCTTCCTTCGTCCGGCAATTGTATAACCTCCAGATCATTCCACCCGCTTGCGAGAATGCCGATGATCGAACTCCTGCTCCTTATCCTGGTCATCGTCATGGTGGGCCTCAACAGCAGAACCGGAAAACGGGTGGCCGCGCTCGAAAGCGAGCTGGAGGCGATCAAGGCGGCGCTCAGGCAGCAGGCGATCACCCTGCCCTCTCCGGCGGAGGCGGTTTCGACCGGGACAGCGGCGGACGCGCTCCAGGACCGACCTGCCTCGCCGGTCGAGCTTGCGGCCCGCGAGGCCGCGGAGGCGGAGGCGCCGGTCGCCGCCGTTTCGGAGGATGTCGGCACCGGCCACGAAACCGTGGTGCCCGGCCCGGTCCTCAAGCCGGCGGCGCAGGCGAAGACCAGCGAAAACCTGGAAAGCTATCTCGGCGCCCGCTGGCCCGTATGGGTAGGCGGTGTCGCACTCGCCTTCGGCGGCATCTTCCTGGTGCGCTATTCAATCGAAGCGGGACTGCTCGGACCGGCCGCGCGGCTTACGCTTGCCGGCATTTTCGGGCTCCTGCTGCTTGCCGCCGGCGAAATCGTCCGCCGCCGCGCCATGCCGCAGATGTCCGAACGCTTCAGCAATGCCATGATTCCAGGCGCGCTGACGGCGGCCGGCGCGGTGACGCTGCTCGGCGCGATCTATGCGGCTTACGGCATCTACGAGTTCATCGGCCCGGCCCCGGCCTTCGTCCTGCTGGCGCTCGTCTCGTTCGCGACGATCGCGCTGTCGCTCCTGCATGGGCAGGCACTCGCCGGCCTCGGCCTGCTCGCCTCGCTCCTGACACCGGGCCTCGTCGCGACCGAAGAGCCGAACGCCAATGCGCTGTTCATCTTCCTTGGCCTCACCTGGCTTGCGGTGAATGCCGCCTCGCGCTTCCGCCGGTGGACGGTCGTGCCGATGCTCGCCAATATCGGCGTCGGGCTGTGGGCCGTCGCCTATGTGGCCGGCTCCGACGCCTTCGATCCCCTGCCGCCCGTGCTGGCGCTGATCGTGATGATTGCCGGCACCGGTTTCTTCTGGCCCGGTTCGCGCTACGAAGCCGGCGCGTCGGCCAGAACGGGGTGGCGCGCACTTCTTCTCCGGCCACCGCTGAAGATCATGCTTTCGATCGCGATCATGACCATGCTGCCGGCGCTCGTGATGGTGTTGCGCCATGCGGAAGGCGCAGGAATGGTGCTCTTCGGCTTTGCTGCCATCATGGCCACGCTTGCAGCGCTCGGCGCAAGCCGCATCCATGCAGTCTGGCCGGCGATAATCGCCGCCGCGGGCTCCATCCTGGGCATTACCATCACCGCCCTGACCTGGTTCGATTACGTGCCGCAATCGGTGCTTCCCGCTCCGGCTGACGGCCAGCCGGCGCAAGCACTGACCTTCACCAACGAAATCACCGTCTATCTCCTGCTCGGCGCGATCTTCACGCTTCTGGGCTTCGCCTTCCTCAAGCGCTTCCGCAGACAACAGCCGGAATTTTCGATCGTCTGGGCCTTCCTCATGCCGGCCGTGCCGGTGGCGCTTGCCTTCATCAGCTTCCTGAATTTCGGCAACCTCGGGCGCGACTGGACGCACGGGCTTTACGGGCTTGGCCTCGGGCTGGCGCTTCTGGCGGGCGCCGAATGGCTGTTCCGGCAAGGCGGAGACACGGCGGAGGACGGGACCGGCCCGTCCATCGACTGGCCGGCCAATCTTCTGGTCGCCGGCTCCTTCGCGGGCTTCACGCTCTGCCTGCATGCGCTGACCAACGGCATCGTGACGACCATCCTCGTCTCGGTGCTCGGCTTTGCCTATCTGCTGGCGATGCGCGCAAAACCCTGGCCGGCGCTGCCCTGGATGATGGCCGCGGCAACCCTGATCGTCTTCGGCCGGATCGCCTGGGAGCCGACGCTGATCGGCCCGAACAGCCTCGGCACCACGCCGTTCTTCAATGCACTGCTGCCCGGCTACGGCATCCCGACGCTGCTTGCGATCGTCTCCGCCTGGCTTCTCAGGGATTCGCCTGACTTCCGGGTCCGCAACCTCATGCAGGCGCTCGCGTCGCTCGCAGCACTGATGACGATCGCCGTTCTGGTGCGCCACGCGATGAACGGGGGCGTGCTGGACAGCCGGGTGCCCACCCTCGGCGAGCAGTCGATCTACACGCTGGTCACCGTCGGTTTCTCGGGCATCCTGATGACGCTCGACCTCCAACGCCCAAGCCCCGTCTTCCGCTTCGGCTCGATGATCGCCGGAGTGATTGCGACGATCAACGTGCTATCGCTGCATCTCTTCGCGCTCAACCCCTATTTCAGCGGCGAAAATACCGGCCGCTGGCCCTTCTTCAACCTGCTTTTGATCGGTTATCTGCTGCCGGCGCTGGCCTACGGCCTCGTCGCCTTCTATGCGCGCGGCCGCCGGCCAATGCCCTATGTGGCGATGCTTGCAGTGGCCGGCGCGGTGCTCGGCTTCCTCTGGGCGACGCTTTCGGTACGCCGCTTCTGGCAGGGCGACAATATCGCCGACTGGAAGGGTTTCCTGCAGGGCGAAACCTATACCTATTCGGTCGTGTGGCTCTTGATCGGGGTCGCGCTGCTGGCGCTCGGCTCGAAGCTCGACGCCAAGAGCCTTCGGCTTGCCTCGGCCGGCCTCGTCTTGATCGCAGTCGTGAAAGTGTTCCTCATCGACATGTCGAACCTCGAAGGGATCCTCAGGGCGCTTTCCTTCATCGGCCTCGGCGCGGTGCTGATCGGCATCGGGCTTTTCTACCAGCGCATTCTGGTCAACAGGAGTGCGAACCCCGCTCCTGCTGATTCTCCGGCCGATTCCCAGGGAACCACATCGTGACCGCATCGCTTGCCGCCGCCTTCCAGCCCTTCGAGGCGCTGGCCGAAACGCTCATCCCGCACGCGACGGAGGGCGATGACGGCAGTCATGACCTCGCCCACATCCTGCGTGTTTTCAAGAACGCCATGCGCATCCACGCCAAGGAAGGCGGCGACGGGCGCGTGCTGGCGGCAGCCGTGCTGCTGCATGATTGCGTGGCGGTGGAAAAGAATTCGCCGCTACGTTCACAGGCCTCGCGGCTGGCGGCGGAAAAGGCGGCGGGCATTCTGGCCGGGATGGGCTGGAGCGGAGAGGATATCGCCTCTGTCGCGCATGCGGTCGCAGCCCACAGTTTTTCGGCTAATATTCCGCCCGAGACGCTGGAGGCGAAGATATTGCAGGATGCCGACAGGCTGGATGCGATCGGCATGGTGGGCGCGGCGCGCTGCTTCTACATCGCCGGACGGATGGGCTCCGGCCTCTACGACCCCGCCGACCCGCTCGGCAGGGAACGGCCGCTCGACGACAAGGCATTCGCGATCGATCATTTCGAAGTGAAGCTCTTCAGGCTCGCCGAGGGATTCCGGACCGCAGCCGGCCGGGCGCTCGCCGCCGAACGGCATGTGCGCCTCAAGCAGGTGCTCGACCTCTTCATCGACGAAATCTGAGGACTATTTTCCATGCGCGTCAGCCAACTCAATTTCTATCCCCTGAAAAGCGGCCGCGGCATTTCGCTCGATGAAGCCGAGATCGCGGCGGAAGGCATTCCCGGCGACCGGCGGATGATGGTGACCGACCCCTCCGGCCATTTCATCACCCAGCGGGAACTGCAGGCGCTGGCGCAGCTTCAAGTCACGCCCGGGGACGGCGGCTTCCGCTTCGCGATCGACGGCAAGGGCGAGATTTTCGCGGGCCAGCCGCCGAAAGACCGGCGCATGGATGTCGCCGTCTGGAAATCGATCGTCAATGCGGCGGTGGCGGATGACGCGGTCAACGAGGCGCTGTCCGGCTGGCTGGGACGCGACGTGCGGCTCGTCTTCTTCGACGATCAGGCGAAACGCACAGCAAGCGCCGAATGGGCCGGTCCGGACACGCCGGTGACCTTCGCAGACGGATACCAGGTGCTCGTGACGACGACCGGATCGCTCGCGGCGCTCAATGCCGATATGCAGAGAAATGGCGAAGGCTCGGTCGGCATGGAACGTTTCCGGCCGAACATCGTGCTCGATCACGAGGAGGCCTGGGCCGAGGACAATTGGGAAGGCATCGAGATTTCCGGCATTCGCTTCGATTTCGTCAAACCCTGCGCCCGCTGCATCATGACCACGCAGGATCAGACGAGCGGATCGCGCGAGGTGCCGAGCCCGATACCAGCCATGGGCCGCATCCGCATGTCGGCCGACCGGCGCGTGCCGGGGCCCCTCTTCGGCTGGAACGCCGTGCCGCGCGACACCGGGCGGATCAGGCTCGGCGATGTGGCGACGGTCATCGCGGAGCGCGAGGCCTGGGCGATCAAGCGGCGGGGGTGACACCGTCGATCCGTTATGGCTGAATGTTCGGTTGTGCCTGCATGGTCTGGAGATCGATCGGCATCGAGATATGCTCATGGGCGATCAGCCACCGACCGTCGATCTTCCGTAGACCCGAACTCACGCGCACCCAGTAGTCAGCCTTTTCGCCATTCGTCCTTTTACTCTTGACGTGGCTCAGGCTGTGGCAGACTGCGACGTCATCTCCGACCGCGATGCGCAACTCGCGCATCTCATAGTCGATCGTACCGTCCACCGAGGCGAACCACGCCTCGAAATTCTTTCGATAGGCCTCTACGCCTTGGACCTGCAGCGGTGGCCTGATGTCGAATACGACGGTGTCTGGCGCATAATGCGCCATCAAGGCATCGATGTCCTTGGCGCGCAGCGCTTGTGCCAATGCGTCGAGACGCTCGCGGATTTGGGCTCCTTCCCTCGTTGCAGTCGCGGTTTTAGGCATGACACTCTCCTATATGTGCGAGGAGCCGTGAGGCTCCATGGCTTTAACGAAAGTCCGCCCGCAGTAATCTACTACGGGCGGTCCAAGTACCAAAGGGTCTGATCAGATCTGCCGGTGGATGTATCGTCCGGGGCTGTGTGCGATCGCCTATTCCGCCGGATTGAGAGCGGCAGAGCTCGCCGCCACCTGCCCCGCCGGATTGCTCAACCGGCCATAACCGACGAGCATGGTCGCAAACGCCACCGCGCCGCCGGCGACTGCCACCCAGAAGCCGTTCGACGCGCCATAGGCATCGATCGTCCAGCCGGCGAGCGAAGAGCCGGCGGCAAAGCCGATGCCGACGCCGGTCATGGCATAGGTAATACCTTCGGTGAGCTGCGACGCGGGCACGATCCGTTCGATCAGGCTCATGCCGGTGATGAAGGTCGGCGAGATCGCCGCACCGGCGAGAAACACGACCAACGTCAGCGCCCAGAGATTGCCGACGAAGGGCATGGGCAGCGTCGTGACGGCGGCAATGAAGCTCGCAAGGACCAGCCGGCGGGCAAGCGGCGTCTTGAACTCGATCGCGCCGATCACGAGGCCGACGATGAAGGAACCTGCGGCATAGGCGGCCAGGATATAGCTTGCCGCACCCTTGTGACCCATGGCTTCCGCGAAGGCGACCACCGACACTTCCGCCGTCCCGAAGATCGCGCCCATGCCGGCAAAGACCGTCACGACGAACCACATGGGAAGAAGCCGCATGACCGAGCCGCCATTCCTGATCCGATGCGGATCGACCTTCGGTTCGGTGGATTTCTGGGCGACGAACAATGCCGTGCCGGCGGCCAGGAAGGCGGCGGAGGCCAGCACGCCCGCTTCCGGGAAGAGAGAGACGCTCAAGCCGATACCGAAGATCGGGCCACAGATATAGACGACCTCGTCCATCACCGACTCGAAGGCGAACGCGGTATGGAGCTCCGGCCGGTCGCGGTAGATCTCCGTCCAGCGGGCGCGCACCAGCGCCATCATGCTCGGCATGACCCCGGCGATCACGGCGAAGACGAAGAGCGTCCAGTTCGGCCAGCGCGCCCAAGCGGCGGCGGCAAGTGCCACGAGTGCGGCGACGGCGACGATCGTCGTCGGCACCAACACAGCCGACTGGCCCTTGTTGTCCACCCAGCGAGAGACCTGAGGCGCGATGAAGGCATTGGCCAGCGCGAAGGTGGCCGAGACCGCGCCGGCGATCCAGTATTCGCCATGGGTCTGGGAAAGCATGGCGACGAGGCCGATCGTCGTCATCGGCAGCGGCAGGCGGGCCACGAAAGCGGCCGCTGCAAAACCTTTCGTCCCCGGCCTTCGGAATATTTCGCGATAGGGATTGGGCATATCGGAATCCTTGGGTTATCTTGAATGACCACTTACATACGCCGCGTATGTGAGCTAGATAATCACATACGTTGCGCATGTCAATTCACATACGCTGCGTATGCGAATAATTTTCGGAGTCCGTATGGCGCAGAAAATAGGGCATAAGCCTCGCAAGGAAATGATCGCCGAAACGAAGGGCAAGCTGATCGCCGCCGCCCGTCGCGCATTTGCGACGCGAGGTTACGCCGAAGCCTCGATGGACGACTTCACTGCCGAGGCAGGGCTGACGCGCGGCGCGCTCTACCATCATTTCGGCGACAAGAAGGGCCTGTTCCAGGCGGTCATCGCCGAGATAGACGCGGAAATGTCCGACCGGCTCTGCGCCATTTCCAGCAAGGCGCAAACCGCCTGGCAGGGCTTCGTCGACGAAAACATCGCCTATATCGAGATGGCCCTGGAACCCGAGATACAGCGCATCATGCTGCTCGACGGGCCGGCGGTACTCGGCGATCCTTCCAGCTGGCCGAACCAGAACGCCTGCATCCGCACCATGACCGCCAGCATCCAGAAGCTGATGGACGAGGGTACGATCCGCGACGTGGATGCGGAGGCGACCGCACGGCTCGTCAATGGTGCGACCTTGAGCGCCGCACTCTGGATCGCCAGCGCAGAAGACCCTCAGGCCGTGTCGAAGAAGGCGGTCGGTGCGTTTTTGGTGATGGTCTCGGGATTGTTGAAGGAGAAGGCGGGGGCGTGAGACGGCATCCGGTTTTGCCGGGATGCCAAAACGATTTGCACTGCCGCAAGCAATGCCGATAGTTTGAGATCGAAAACCAGAAGCCCCGGAATCAAGGAGAGGCTAATGGGATATTTCCGCTTGCCGATTTTGATTTTTGCGCTGATTGCAGTCTTTGTCTGGATCCAGCCATCACAGGCTCAGAACGAGAGCGGCTCTTCCCGGCCGCTGACAGTGGGGGTCTATGTGAGCCAGCCTTTCGTGATGAAGGATGGCGCACTCTATTCCGGAATGGCGATCGAGCTGTGGGAGGCGACAGCCAGGCCGCTGAACCTCATTTACAGCTACCGTGACTATCCGAGTCCCGACGCCCTCGTCGCGGCGACGGAACGCGGCGAGATCGATGTGGCGGTCACCAACCTGACGATCACCAAGGACCGGGTTGAGCGCATCACCTTTTCGCAGCCCTGGTACGATGCCGGCTTGCGCATCATGGTGGCCGATAGCGAGGATGCAGGCTTCTGGCAGGTCATCGGCGGACTGGAGCGCGCCGGGCACCTCCGCGCCATGGCATGGCTCGTTTTCATCGTCCTCATTGCCACACTCATTCTCGTGCTGTTTTATCGCCGCTTCGACAAGAGCTTTCCGCGAAGCTGGCACGAGGGCGTGGCCGAGAGCTTCTACGAAGTCATGTCGGTCGCGACGTCCGGCAAGGTCACCCGTCCCAACGCGCTCGGCTGGGTGGGAAGGATTTCCGGCGGCATCTGGATGGTTTGCGGAGTGGCGGTGATTGCCTACGTCACCTCATCCGTCACCAGCGTCATGACGGCGCTGACGCTGACGCACCAGATCAATTCGCTTGCTGATCTGCCCGGGCGAACGGTCGGTGTGTTCCGCGGTAGCGTGGCGGAGGCTTACTCAAACGAATTGCGGCTTTCGACGACGTCATATCCCGATATCGACAGCGCGGTGGAAGGCCTCGTCTCCGGCAGTTCCGCCGCTCTCATCGGCGACGCGCCCGTGCTGGAATATTACGCGCATACGCATACGAAGCCACCTTTCTCCGTCGTCGGGCCGATCTTCCATCCGGACAAATACGGCTTTGGCTTCAGGCACGGCGATACGCTCAGCCATGAAATCACATTGCGGCTCCTGGCGCTGCAGGAGGCGGGGGCGCTCGAAAACCTGAGACAGAAATATTTCGGCAACAGCCGCTGACCGATCAGGGCCCTCCTTCATTGCTGTGCTGATTTGAGACGCTATCACGGCGACCGGATCAATTCAGGGTAACCATACCGGATCACCTGCACTTGAGAATAAGCGTCATGAACCTACCCTTGTCGGTCGGGGCGGGAACGTTTTCCCTCGGTGCTACAAGTCGCAGGCCCTTTAAAGATCACGGAAGTCTGGCGAAACTCAACAGGGGATATCACCATGAATCGCTTCGCTTTGTCCGTTTTTGCCGTTCTCGCCATCCTATGGCTCGCGCCGCAGGCCAACGCCCAGGCAACGGTCGAATGCCATTCCAGAGACTATCAGTATGACGAGTGCTTCGCCGGGCCGCTGAGACAGCCACAGCTCATCCACCAAATCTCCGGCAGTTCATGCATTCTGAACCGGTCATGGGGATACAACCCGAGAAGCCGGTATATCTGGGTCGCTCAAGGCTGCTCCGGGGTCTTTGCCGATGTCGGCGGCTATCATCATGGACGCGGCGACGGTTTCGACCAGAATGCGAGAATGTACGATCATCGCGGCCATGACATCGGAGGAGCGGTGGCCGGCGCGGTGCTCGGCGCCATCCTTGAGGGACTAGCCGATGAAGGCGAGAAAAAACACCGCCATCATACCAGCAACCATCACGACGGCGGCGGATACAACGGATGCCATGGCATCGGATGCAAGGTCGACAATCCCGACCAGGCCATCGATACCAGGCCTCAGTTCGACAGACAGGGCAATCCCAACTTCGATGTGCATGGCAACTATCAGGGATGCCATGGCACCGGGTGCCTGGTCGATGATCCGGACAGCGCCAATTGAGGTCGCGACCCGATTTTTCTGAGAGAGGAGAAAGTCATGAAAAAGGCAATGATTTTGCTGGTCTCCGGCCTTCTGGCCATGTCCGGGACGGCCCTGGCCCAGACCTCCGCCGATACGAACAAATCGCTCGACGACCTGTTCGGCCACCACCAGCCCTATGCGGACTTCTTCTCCAAGCTGCAGACTGCCGTGGGTTCCGGTGACAAGCAAGCCGTGGCCGGAATGGTCGATTATCCTTTCCAGGCACGCATTGGCGGCAAGGCCGTCAAGATCAACGATGCCAAGCATTTCGTCGCCGATTACGACAAGATCGTTACCACAAAGGTGAAGGGCGCCGTCGCCAAACAGACCTATCCGACGCTGTTCGCCAACTGGCAGGGCGTGATGATCGGCGAGGGCGAAGTCTGGTTCGCCGAAACGGGGAAAGACGAAAAGCACATGGCGGTCAAGATCACCGCCATCAATGATTGATACGACACGCTTCGCCTCCGCGACTCACCCGCTGAATGCATGGCAGCCATTCGCAAAAGGCAGGTTGTCCGTTCGGCTTGTGAAAAGTCAAAACGGAAGCATAATCTGCCCTGCCCTGCTCATCCCTCTGCGTCGGCGCGCCTGCAGCCGGCGGCGCCCCGAAAGAGACTGCCCCCATGACACCTCGGTCCACCGGCCTCCTTTGCGCGCTTTCGGCCGTGACCATCTTTTCGGTGCAGGACGGCATCTCCAAACATCTCGGCACGGCCTATCCGCCGATCTTCATCACCATGATCCGCTACTGGGCCTTTGCAGGCTTCGCCCTGCTGCTCGCCAGCCGCTCGCCGGTCGGCTTGAAAGGCGCGGTCTCCGCCAACCGGATGTGGCTGCAGATCGCCCGCGGCGTTCTCCTGGCGGTCCAGATCGTCATATCGATCTTCTCCTTTTCGCGGGTCGGACTTGCGGCAAGCCACACGATCTTCGCCGCAACGCCGCTCGTCGTCGCCTGCCTTTCGGTGCCGCTGCTTTCAGAAAAGGTCGGCTGGCGGCGCTGGACGGCGATCGGTATCGGCTTCATCGGCATTCTCCTGATCGTTAATCCGCTGCACGCCACGTTCGATACGAAGATCATCATTCCGATCATCGCCACGCTGATGTTCGCCCTCTACTCCGTGATGACCCGGCTTGCGAGCCGCACCGACGCGGCCGACACCGCCTTCTTCTACACCGGCGTGGCGGGGGCGGCGGCGATCACCCTCGTCGGACCTTTCTACTGGACGCATATCACCTTCACCGACTGGTTCTGGATGCTGGTGCTCTGCATCACCGGCATGAGCGGTCACTATCTCCTGATCCGCGCCTTCGGCCTGCTCGATGCGGTCGTCGTGCAGCCCATGTCCTACATCCAGACCGTGCTGGTCTGCCTCATCGGCGTCTTCGTCTTCGGCGAGGTCATGACCTTTAACATGATCGCCGGCGGCGCGATCGTGATTGCCGCCGGCATCTTCACCATCTGGCGGGAAGCCCGGCTGGGACGCTTGGCGCCGGCGGCGATCGACCCGCCCGGCACGCCTTGAAGAAATGTGCCTGTAGGGATGCCCCTCATCCGCCCTGCCGGGCACCTTCTCCCCGCATACGGGGAGAAGGACATATGCCGCATCGGCTTCTTAACGCTCGGTGCTGCGTATGGCACGTCCCCTCTCCCCGCAAGCGGGGAGAGGGTTAGGGTGAGGGGCAAAATCCCAAGAGCCGCATCAAATACGGTGATGGATTGATTGAGCAAAAGTTGTTTTAAGAAGGAGGCCGCACGCGGTATGATTTTCCATCCGCAGCGAGGAGGAAATCCATGATCCAGTCTGCCCGAGCGTCCATGCCCTGGCTGATCATCACCGCCGGCGCATTGATCGCCATGCTGACCTTCGGCCCGCGTTCCGCCATGGGTTTCTTCCAGCTCCCCATGCTCGCCGATACGGGCTGGGACCGTTCCACCTTCGGGCTGGCCATGGCGATCCAGAACCTCGCCTGGGGTCTCGGCCAGCCCTTCTTCGGCGCGCTTGCCGACAAATACGGTACCGGCCGCGTGCTGACGCTCTCCGGCCTCCTTTACGCCGCCGGCCTCATCCTGATGTCCACCGCCCATTCGATCGCGATCCTCCATCTCTCCGGCGGCGTCATGGTCGGGCTTGCGGTCGGCGCCGGCTCCTTCGGGACCATCCTCTCCGCCTTTGCCCGCAACGTGACGCCGGAACAGCGTTCGCTCGCCTTCGGCATCGGCACGGCGGCCGGCTCCGCCGGCATGTTCCTCTTCGCTCCGCTCAGCCAGGCGCTGATCAGCACCTATGGCTGGTCGGACAGCCTCGTCGTCATGGGACTGATGATGCTGCTCGTGCCCGTGCTTGCCTATCCGCTGCGCGGCAATGCCAAGTCCGGCACGCAATCCAGGGACGAAATCGACCAGACTGTCGGTCAGGCGCTACGCGAAGCCTTCGGGCACCAGAGCTACCTGCTGCTCACCTCGGGGTTCTTCGTCTGCGGTTTCCAGGTGGCCTTCATCACCGCGCATTTTCCCGCCTATCTCGGCGATATCGGCATCGACGCCCGTTATGCCGTGATCGCCATGGCGCTGATCGGCTTCTTCAACATCATCGGCTCGTTCGGCGCCGGCATGATCGGGCAGCGCTACTCGAAGCCCTATTTCCTCGCCTATATCTATCTCGCCCGCTCGGTCGCGGTAGCGGCCTTCCTCATCCTGCCGCAGACGCCGCTCTCGGTGATCGTGTTCGCGATCGTCATGGGCCTCCTTTGGCTTTCCACCGTGCCGCCGACCAACGGGCTCGTCGCCATCATGTTCGGCACGCGGCATCTTGGACTTCTGGGCGGCATCGTCTTCCTGTCGCATCAGGTGGGTTCGTTCCTGGGCGTTTGGATGGGCGGCTTCCTCTACGACCGCTTCGGCTCCTATGATCCCGTCTGGTGGCTCGGCGTGGCGCTCGGCATCTTCGCGGCGATCGTGCATTGGCCGATCCAGGAGAAGCCGGTCGACCGGCCGGCGCTCGCTGCCCAGCCGGCGGAATGACGGTCAATCGGCCTGAAGCGGCGGCACCCAGGGGTGCCTGTGCTGATCGTAGACCGCCTGCGACGGTGCCGGGAAGTGCGGGTCCGCAAAGGAACCGACGCCGATTGCGATGGCGTCCGGCTTGCGCTGCGGCTCCCAGAACACCGTCGAGCCGCAATCCGGGCAGAAGTGAAGATTGACGGGAAAGCCGCTGTCCGACGGCCGGGCATAGGTCTTGCTCGCGCCCTCGATGCGAACCCGGCGGCGATCGAAGAAGGCGGCGATGCCATAGGTGCTGCCGGTGCGCCTCTGGCATTCCAGGCAGTGACACAGCGAAACCTTGGCAGGCTCGCCTTCGCAGATCGCCCGGAGCTTGCCGCAGGCGCAGGTGGCTATCCGCTCCATCCCTCTCCTCTTCCTTCAGCTCGCCTGACGCTCCGCCTCGCCGTTCCCCTGAGGCCGTTGGGACAACGCCTTCAACACCGCCTGCACGAAACCCTCGCGGGCGGCCTGTTCCGTCAGCCCCCGCGGTTCATAGACATGCCGGTGCAGGAAAAAGGCAGTGAGCCGGAAGGCGGTGGCAAGGCTGTCGCAATCGGCAGCAGCGACCGCCCCCTCCCCCAGGAAAGCCGGAAGAGCCAGCATGCGGTCGGCGTAGGGGGCGCCTGCCTCGCGGGAGACGGCGCGGCCGCTCTTCGGCGAGACGTAGATGAGTTCCTCCCGCAAGCCGGTCGCAGCGCATTCGGAGAGGTCGAGCCCGAAGCCCAGGTCGTTCAGCACCGCAAGCTCGAAACGCACGAACAGTTCGCCGGCATCGGCCGGGTTGTCCAGTGCATCGAGGATGATGTCGAGCGCTTCGAAGAGATGCGGGTGCGGATCGCGCTCGGGAAGCAGCCGGAGCAGTGCGCCCATGGCCTGCACGCCGTAGACGGCGGTCGCCGTCTCCATCAGCCTTGCCGCGCGCAGTTGGAGCGGTTCAAGACGGAATTCGCCGAGATGCTCGTCGAGACGGGCGCGCCAGACGGCCTCCACGCGGTTTCCCGGCTGCAGGACAGGCTGCATGGTGCGCGAGCGACCGGAGCGGACGAGACCCAAATGCCGGCCGCGCTCACGGGTCATCAGCTCGGCGATGACGCTCGTCTCGCCGTGGCGCTTGACGCCGATGATGATGCCTTCGTCCTGCCACTGCATATGTCGGTTCAAGCCTCCTGCATGCCGATTCAACACTACCCCATAAGGAGTTCAGACTGAATCGCTTTTTGGCATCGCCTATCTTTCAGCCGGATGCGAGCATCTACCGGCTTGCCTGGAACAAATATGGCTCCATTTGGATTCCTGTGCGGAGAATTCACGACGCCAGACAACCCGCTTGGGAGCCCTTATGAAACACGCCCTTCTCGTCGCAGCACTTGCCGCCATGCCTGCGGCCATTTTCCTCGCTTCGCCCGCAGCCGCCCAGTCGCAGCCGCTTGAACAGGCCTGCATCACGGTCGCGAAAAATTTCCTGCTGGTGCCGTCGATCAAGACCGGCATCGTGCAATCCTTTCCGGAACTCGATCCGCCAGGGGCACGGCTCACCTACTCCACCCGCGAGGATGCAAAGCCGACCGATTTCAACAACGAGATCGAATGCGAGTTCGACAAGGCCACGGCTCCCTTCAACCTGTTGCGCTTCTGCATTTCGGAAACCTGCTACGGACCGAACGAGCAGGACCAGGAAAACCGCAGGCGCTATCAGGAGGTCAAAGCGCTGATGGATCGGCAGAAGAAATAGGCGCCTGACCGACACTGGATCAAGGACACCGCTGCGCGGGCACCATGCGATTGCTGCGGAGCAGCCCCTACTCGATCACCATCACGTGCGCCTCGCGCGCTGCCCTGATCAGCGCAGCGCGCACGTCTTCGGGGCTCGCCCGATCATGCATGCCCTCGAAGCACACCTTCACCGCCTCGCAAAATTCCTCGCCGTCATCCGTCGGCCATCCGCGCAAGAGCACATCTGCAGCTTCCTCGACCGAATGTACCACGCTGTATCGGCCCGTCTCATGCATAGCCAATCCAACCGGCTGAAACTGGTGCAACTTGTCCCGTTTCATGACGTTCTGCCCTTGCCTCGCTGCCACATTAGCAACGTTGCAATAACCATGCCGCGAGGCCGGTGCGAACAGGAAAGCAGGAAATGGAAGCC
Organism: Neorhizobium phenanthreniclasticum; assembly: GCF_040066075.1. Lineage (NCBI taxonomy): Bacteria > Pseudomonadati > Pseudomonadota > Alphaproteobacteria > Hyphomicrobiales > Rhizobiaceae > Neorhizobium > Neorhizobium phenanthreniclasticum. The sequence continues at coordinate 47,266 of NZ_JBEAAL010000006.1, read as the reverse complement.
TGCCGCTACGCGGCGGCGCCTTAATGTCTCGGGAATTCCAGGCCCATTTCGCGGAAACGCTCCGGGTCATCACCCCAGTTCTCGCGCACCTTGACGAAGAGGAAGAGGTGCACGGGCTGTTCCAGGATTTCGGAGAGCTCCTTGCGGGAGGCGGTGGAGATCGCCTTTATCGCCTCGCCGCCCTTGCCGAGCGTGATCTTCTTCTGGCTCTCGCGCTCCACGTAGATCACCTGCTCGATGCGCACGGAGCCGTCCTTGCGTTCTTCCCACTTCTCCGTCTCGACATGCGAGGAATAGGGAAGCTCCTGATGCAGGCGGAGGAACAGCTTCTCCCTGGTGATCTCGGCGGCGAGCTGGCGCATCGGCAGGTCGGAGATCTGGTCCTCGGGATAGTACCACGGGCCTTCGGGCAGGGTTTGTGCCAGATAGTCCATCAGGTCGTCGCAGCCGGAGCCGGTGGTGGCCGAGATCATGAAGGTGCGCTCGAAGGGCACAAGCTCGTTGGCGGCCGCCGCGAGCTTCAGAAGGTCCTCGCGCTTCACCTGGTCGATCTTGTTCAAAGCAAGGATCTTCGGCTGGCGGACCTCTTTCAGGCCCTCCAGGATCGCTTCCGCATCGCCGCGCAGGCCGCGCTCGCTGTCGATCAGCAACATGATGAGGTCGGCGTCCTTCGCCCCGCCCCAGGCGGATGTCACCATGGCGCGATCGAGCCTGCGGCGCGGCTTGAAGATGCCGGGCGTATCCATGAAGACGATCTGCGCGTTGTCGTGGATCGCGATGCCCCGCACGATGGCGCGCGTCGTCTGCACCTTGTGGCTGACGATCGAGACCTTGGCGCCGACGAGGCGGTTCATCAGCGTCGACTTGCCGGCATTGGTCGGGCCGATCAGAGCCACGAAACCGGAGCGGGTCGCGCCGGTTTCCTTCTCGTCACCACCGATGTGTTCGTTTTCTGTCATCTTGTCCAATTCATTGTTCGGCAGAAGGTCTCTGCCACACGCCTTCGCGTTCGAGTATCCTGGTTGCCGCCACCTGTTCGGCGGCGCGTTTGGAACGGTCGACGCCGGTTTCCGGCGCAACGCCCGGAATCTCCACCGTCACCGTGAAACGCGGATCATGATCCGGCCCGCTGCGGTCATCGACCCTGTAGGAGGGCGTCAGTCCGAATTTCGCATGCGCCCATTCCTGCAGCTCGGTCTTCGCATCGCGCCGTGCGCCATCGGCGCGGGTGGCGCGATTTTCCCAATGCTTCAGGATGAAAGCGCGGGCGGCTTCCAGCCCCCCATCGAGATAGAGCGCGGCAATCAGACTTTCCACCACGTCGGCGCGCACATTCATCATGCGCTTGCCCGTCAGCTTCTTCACGTCGGCGCCGGTGCGGATGAAACGGTGCAATTCCAGTTCGTCGGCAACGATCGCGCAGCTCTCGGCGCTGACAAGCTGGTTCAGGCGAACGGAAAGCTCCCCCTCGGCAGCGGTGCGGAAAGTCGTGAACAGGAGTTCCGCGACGCAGAGCCCGAGCACACGGTCGCCCAGAAACTCCAGCCGCTCGTAATTGGCCCCCTTGGACGAACCGGTGCTGGCATGCGTCAGCGCCCGGTCAAGCCATTGCTTGTCGGCGAATTCATGGCCGACGGCCTTTTCAAGCTGGCCGTGTTCCTCCGCCGAAAGCGCTTTTGCCCTCATCACTCGACGACCTTGAAAATCCTATCCCAGCGCATGTTGGTCGGCCACTTCCAGACCTCGCGGAAGGAGGTATCGTTGCCGAGCGAGAAGAAGATGATGCTGGCACGGCCGACGAGATTTTCGGCGGGCACGTAACCAACGTCGAAACGGCTGTCGAGCGAGTTGTCGCGGTTATCGCCCATGAAGAAATAATGGTCCTCGGGAACGACGAATTCCTGGGTGTTGTCGCCGCGCGAAACGTTCGACTGGTCGAGCGTGTCATAGGAAACGCCGGTATCGAGCGTCTCGCGGAAGACGGGGATATGGTCACCCGGATCCAGGCTGTAGTCGGACGCAAACGTCCCGTCTGCCTGCTTCGGTACCGGCTGGCCATTGACGAGGAGCACCCCGTTCGTCACCTGGATGCGGTCGCCCGGCAGGCCGATCAGGCGCTTGATGTAATCGACATCCGGATGGCTCGGCAGGCGGAAGACGATGATATCGCCGCGCTTCGGCTCGTTGAACTCGAGAATGCGGCCGGAAAACAGGTTCGGAGAGAACGGCAGCGAATATTTCGAATAACCGTAGGCGAACTTGTTGACGAAGATATAATCGCCCACAAGCAGCGTCGGCATCATCGAGCCGGAGGGAATGGTGAAGGGCTGGAAGAGAACCGTGCGGATCACCATCGCCAACAGCAATGCCTGAATGATGACCTTGATGTTTTCCCAAAGGCTGTTCTGCGATTTGGTCTCGGCGTTTTCGGACACGTCTGAATTCTTTCTCTTTCCAGCGAAGTGCCGCTTTCTAAACCCTTCGCAGAGCCGCGGCAATGGCTCATCGGGCCACGGGGCAAATGATCAGGCCGGGACCGGCCTTGCCTCGATCACCACAAAGGCCTGCGCGTAAGGATATTCGTCGGTAATGGTGATGTGGATCACCGGTTCGTGACCCGCCGGCATCAGTTCGGACAGCCTTTCGGCGGCGCCTCCGGTCAGGACCATGGTCGGCTTGCCGCCGGGCAGGTTGACGACGCCCATATCCTTCCAGAACACGCCGTTCGCCAGGCCGGTGCCGAGCGCCTTGGAACAGGCCTCCTTGGCGGCGAACCGCTTGGCATAGGATGCGGCACGGTTCTTTCGGCGATCGGACTTCGCCCGCTCGACCTCGGTGAAACAGCGGTGCGTGAAACGCTCACCGAAGCGTTCGATGGATTTTTCCACCCGGCGAATATCGATCAGGTCGCTGCCTATGCCGATGATCATGCGGTTCCTTTCCTGTGCTCGTCAGCGTCACACTGACTTGAGCGCTCCGGCCCGCGCCGTCAAGCGTTCGCGGCGGCGATTGCGGAAACTGCGCACTCCCAGGTAAGTGACGGCATAGAATAGAAGGCCGCAAAGAAGCCCGGGCGGAATGGAGCCGATCAGCATCGGTTCCAGGATCGGCCGCCAGAGCTGGGAAATGTCGAGATGGTGGAAGAGCGCGCCAAGATCGATACGGTCGTGGCCGGCGGCGCTGTGCCCCAGCATCACCTCGCCGATCTTCCAGGTGATCGGCCAGATGAGCGGACAGGTCAGCGGGTTGGCGAAGGCGGTGCCGAGGGCTGCCGCCACCACGCTGCCGCCAAGAAGATAGGCGATCGGGATTGCGAAGAGAATGTGGAGGCCGAGGAACGGGGTCCAGGCGCTGACGACGCCGACCGCGATGCCAGCCGCCACCGCATGCGGAGATCCGCCGACCCGCATCACCTTCAGGCGATAATAATCGAGGCTGCGGCGAAAACCCCTGGACGGCAGGATGGCGCGGCGCAGTCTCTCACGAAATCCAAGCGGGGTGCGGCGGCGAAACGGCATGGGGCTTATCTGGTTCAGCGGCGCGGACTTTTTCAACCGGCCACAGGGCTCTCTTCTTCATCGGATATACGGCCCTAGCCCAAGCCGACGATGATGGCGAAAATTGGCCCGGCTCACTCCGGAGAGCAATTTCCGCAGAAGAGGTCCGCTCCTTGGCCGCACATTGCGGCCCGTGGAGCCTTGCACAACCGCGCGACATCTTTCCGCGCGGCGGAAACGGGTCAGGATATCAGAAGCCGGACTTGCGGAACATGCCGCGGTCGATCTGGCGCATCCGGTATTCGAGGTCGATCCGATCCTTGGCTTCGTTCAGATAGGCGATTTCACGATCCTGAGTGGTCGGGACCCGGAAGGCGCGGGCGAATTTGCGGACTGAGTCAAACATTGTCGTTTTCTTTCTCTCTTATATTGCACTGCAGCAATATAAGACGAGACCCCACGCTTTACCAACGCCGCAACCGCTGGTCAGCGTTGCGTGGGGAGCATGGCGAGAGGATGGTGGTGGGCAGAAAGTAGGCGGGATGATTAGCCGATATTGGCGGATATCGTTGAAAAACTCGATTGATTAGCCGCTCGTCCTGCCGTTTTGGTCTTTTGGACGGCAGGCTACGCGTTGTCGATCCCCGCGCCTCGGCGCAGGATATCATCTATGCCGCCGTCAGGCGGCAACATCGCCTTGCGGCGGCCGTATTGGCCTCAGCTTGGCGAGCCTCCTCAGGTTTTGGGCGGTCGCTGCGAGCAGGAATTCATCACGGGCACCACACGGGCCTCTCAGCCTCAGTCGGCCGATCCGGAGAATGCGGTTGAGATGGGCAAAGAGCATCTCGACCTTCTTCCGGCGATGGCGCGACTGCTCGTATTCGGGCGTGGTGGCAATCGCTCGTGCGACGTCCCGGGCATCCTCGTTGAGATCGCGTGGCACCTTGCGCATCGGCATTTTCGGGCAGCAGCGCTGCTTGAGCTCACATGCATCGCAGTCGCCTTTCCTTGCCCTGTAAAGCCGCGTGCCTTCGGCGGTAATGCCCGATCTCGGCGTTTCGTAAGTCCGGTGGAATTGCTTCAATTCCTTGCCGGCCGGGCAGATGTAGCGATCGTTCTCCGCCTCCCAGGTGAAGTCCGAGCGCGAGAAAGTGCCGTCGGTCCGTTGCGACTTGTCGAAGACGGGGATGTGTGGCGCGATCTTCTTTTCCTTGACGAGCCAGGCAAGGTTGTCAGCAGAGCCATAGGCGCTGTCGGCGACGACATATTCCGGCTTGAGGCCGAACCGATCTTCCGTTCTCTGGATCATCGTTCGGGACGCACCGACCTCGGCCTGACGAATGGCACGGGTGGCCTCGACATCGAGAATGACACCGTGTTCGGTGTCGATCAGGTAGTTTGTGGCATAGGCGAAGAAGGCATGGCCTTTGTGTGCGCCAGTCCACTGAGCCGCCGGATCGGATGGCGAGATGAACTTCGGCGTCACGGGCGATGCCGCGCCAAACGCGGCATCATCGAGTACCGACAGATATTCCCGAACCGAGCGGCTGGCTTCGTCCTTGGCCTCCCACTCTGCGCCGGGGACAGAACGTTGCTTGTTGGCGTCGGCGGCGATCAGGCTGGCATCGACGGCGAACCCTTCGGCACCAACCAATCCCTGAGCAAGGCAACGCTCCACCACCGTTTCGAACATGTGACGCAGGATATCGCTTTGCCTGAAGCGGCCATGACGGTTCTTCGAGAAGCTGGAATGATCCGGCACTTTGCCATCGAGCCCGAGGCGGCAGAACCAACGATAGGCCAGATTGAGATGAACCTCCTCGCATAGTCGTCGCTCCGACCGGATGCCCATACAGTAGCCGATGGTTAGCATCCGCATCATGAGTTCTGGATCGACGGACGGCCGACCAGTGATGCTGTAGAACGGCTTCAACTGCGCCCGCACTCCCTCAAGATCGAGATGTCGATCAATGCCGCGAAGCAGATGGTCAGCAGGAACATGATCATCGAGGCTGAATTCATAGAAGAGCTGCGCCGGAGCTGCCTGACATCCCATCATCGCTCAATCCTCCGCAAATCAATAGGAGGATTGAATCACGCCGACACCAGGCCAGCAACGCCGAGTTTTTCAACACTATCGGCGCATTGCGGACTTCAGCTTGCATCCGCATAAAGTGGTAGCGGAACTGTTAGGTAATGACGCCTCTCGGCCCAAAAGCGCCATCTCACACTTGCAATAAGGCGTTGATTGCAGCAGTTTCCGGTACTGCCTCTATATTCATCACGTGGCCACATGACCCGCTCGCTCACGAAATTCGCGTGTCTCGACTGCCAACGGGTTTTCAAACGCCCTGCCGATGCTACGCAAAAGACTTGCCCACGTTGCTCGGGCATCACCTATAGGACCGGATCGGATTTCCGTCCGCCGTCTGCGACTGACAGAAAGGGTTGGGCTGTCGCGGCATTCCTTATCTTGAAAGGCTTCCCGTACTATCGGCTCGGTATGAAGTACCCTTCGACCCTGAAGGAAGCTCAGCTATTTGTCGAGAAGAATGCTGCCTTGGCCGTGGATATGACCAACAACAGGTCCGTCCCGCTACGCTGGCCGAGAGATCATCGTGCATAAAGTCCAGTAGTGACCGCTCTTGGCGCGATCCGGCCAGCGCGAGGAATCGGCCTTTTGCGGTGGTAAGATTGCTTGAGTAGAAATAGGCGATTGTTGCGCCGGATGGCGAATCTCTACGATCGGCCGACTAGACCGGAGGAAGCATTGAAGGGCATTGTGGCAGTCGTAGTATTGCTGGTGGCATTATCGGCTGAGGCTCAAGCTACGCAAACATTTGAGTGCTCGACCGATGTCGTCGCCTGCGTAAAAAGGGCACACGAGGCGTGCCCGATCAACGTGACTTTCATTGGGGATCGCAGCACAGAGGCAGGATTCAGCGTGTTTCCGAGACGGATGCCTATCACCGAGAAAACGGTAAAGGGACGCCCAATGTATGTTGTGTGTACCCCCAAGTGATGCGCGCAATGGTATCTTTACGGCCCATTGCAGACGTTCGGAAAGTAGCTATGCTCACTCGCTCTAGTTGAGTTTGCGATGGACTTTGCATGGGACGCCTCACGACGTATATCGCGGTGATTTCTCTCGGATTGGTTGCTTCTATGGTTGCTAACGCGGATGAAACCTACTTTACAGCCACCGGGAACGAAGATGGTAAGCTTCTCATTTTTCGAAGCATCACTGCCGTTCCACATGGCATCGAGAAGGCCCAATTTCCAAACCGTGTGAACATAATCTGGCATTTCGATCCGTCGAACAATGGGATGCCAGGTGCCGAAGTGAACGAGAAGCAGATTGAATTCGAAGACGCTATACAGCCCTTGAACGTGAATGACCTTGGTCGTCAAATGCTTGTCGTGACGGGAAATGGCCGGAAGGAATGGTATTGGTACGTACGAGACCTAAGCGCTTGTAGATCTGAATTGGGTCAGAGGATCGCGGATCATACCTACCCGATTACAATTACCAGTGCCTATGATCCGGACTGGTCTCTATGCGAGGACTTCATAGCGGGCGTGAAAGGCCTCTGACCGGGTCACTGAGTTGGATCACTTATGACCGCTTGCGGCCGATATCGTTGAAAAACTCGATTGATTAGCCGCTCGTCCTGCCGTTTTGGTCTTTTGGACGGCAGGCTACGCGTTGTCGATCCCCGCGCCTCGGCGCAGGATATCATCTATGCCGCCGTCAGGCGGCAACATCGCCTTGCGGCGGCCGTATTGGCCTCAGCTTGGCGAGCCTCCTCAGGTTTTGGGCGGTCGCTGCGAGCAGGAATTCATCACGGGCACCCCACGGACCTCTCCGCCTCCGTCCCGCCATCCGGAGAATGCGTTTGAGATGGGCAAAGAGCATCTCGACCTTCTTCCGGCGATGGCGCGACTGCTCGTATTCGGGCGTGGTGGCAATCGCTCGTGCGACGTCCCGGGCATCCTCGTTGAGATCGCGTGGCACCTTGCGCATCGGCATTTTCGGGCAGCAGCGCTGCTTGAGCTCACATGCATCGCAGTCGCCTTTCCTTGCCCTGTAAAGCCGCGTGCCTTCGGCGGTAATGCCCGATCTCGGCGTTTCGTAAGTCCGGTGGAATTGCTTCAATTCCTTGCCGGCCGGGCAGATGTAGCGATCGTTCTCCGCCTCCCAGGTGAAGTCCGAGCGCGAGAAAGTGCCGTCGGTCCGTTGCGACTTGTCGAAGACGGGGATGTGTGGCGCGATCTTCTTTTCCTTGACGAGCCAGGCAAGGTTGTCAGCAGAGCCATAGGCGCTGTCGGCGACGACATATTCCGGCTTGAGGCCGAACCGATCTTCCGTTCTCTGGATCATCGTTCGGGACGCACCGACCTCGGCCTGACGAATGGCACGGGTGGCCTCGACATCGAGAATGACACCGTGTTCGGTGTCGATCAGGTAGTTTGTGGCATAGGCGAAGAAGGCATGGCCTTTGTGTGCGCCAGTCCACTGAGCCGCCGGATCGGATGGCGAGATGAACTTCGGCGTCACGGGCGATGCCGCGCCAAACGCGGCATCATCGAGTACCGACAGATATTCCCGAACCGAGCGGCTGGCTTCGTCCTTGGCCTCCCACTCTGCGCCGGGGACAGAACGTTGCTTGTTGGCGTCGGCGGCGATCAGGCTGGCATCGACGGCGAACCCTTCGGCACCAACCAATCCCTGAGCAAGGCAACGCTCCACCACCGTTTCGAACATGTGACGCAGGATATCGCTTTGCCTGAAGCGGCCATGACGGTTCTTCGAGAAGCTGGAATGATCCGGCACTTTGCCATCGAGCCCGAGGCGGCAGAACCAACGATAGGCCAGATTGAGATGAACCTCCTCGCATAGTCGTCGCTCCGACCGGATGCCCATACAGTAGCCGATGATTAGCATCCGCATCATGAGTTCTGGATCGACGGACGGCCGACCAGTGATGCTGTAGAACGGCTTCAACTGCGCCCGCACTCCCTCAAGATCGAGATGTCGATCAATGCCGCGAAGCAGATGGTCAGCAGGAACATGATCATCGAGGCTGAATTCATAGAAGAGCTGCGCCGGAGCTGCCTGACATCCCATCATCGCTCAATCCTCCGCAAATCAATAGGAGGATTGAATCACGCCGACACCAGGCCAGCAACGCCGAGTTTTTCAACACTATCGGCGCAAGGCAGTCATTCAATCCGAGCGTCTGGACCGGCCTGCACTAATCATACACCCGCTTCACGTTCGCGACGACGTCGAGTTCCTTCATCTGCAGCAGGAGTTGGTTGAGCTGCCTCAGGTCCCAGACCTCGACTTCCATGGTGATCTCGGAGAAGTCGTCGGCGCGGTTGCTGCCCATCGTCAGCGTGCGGATATTGATGTCGAGCCCGGCGATCGTCTGGGCGACGGTTGCAAGCGTGCCGGGTTCGTTCAGCGTGTTGACCTCGATCCTGGCGAGAAAGCGTGACTTGTTCGCCTCGTCGAGGTCCCAGCGCACGTCAATCCAGCGCTCCGGCTGGTCATCGAAACGCTGCAGGGCAGACGCCTGGATCGGGTAGATGGTGATGCCCTTGTCCCTCTCCATGATGCCGACAATGCGGTCGCCGGGCACCGCGCCGCTTGGAGCGAACCGCACCTGCATATTGCCGGAAAGGCCGCGGATCGGCAGCGGGTCGGGGCCTGCCTCGATCTCTTCCGGTCCGACGCGCCGCTGGTTCGGCAGCTTGAAGATCATGCCCGATGCGCTGCGCATATTGAACCAGCCGTCGTCGGCGGCGGGCTTCACCGTCACCCGCTCGTCCTGATAGTCGGGGAAGACGGCGCGCAGCACGTCCAGCGAGGAGAGCTCGCCGCGGCCGACAGCGGCAATCGCATCCTCGACGTCCTTATACGCCAGCCGGGGCAGCGCGGGCTTCAGCGCATCACGAGAAAAGATCTTGCCGGCCCGCTCGAAGGTGCGCTCCAGAATGCGGTGGCCGAGGCCGGAATATTGCTTGCGGATCGCCATGCGGGTGGCGCGGCGGATCGCCGAGCGGGCCTTGCCGGTCACGACGATCTCCTCCCAGGCAGCCGGCGGCACCTGCACGCCCGAGCGGATGATCTCCACCTCGTCGCCGTTGTTGAGCCGTGTCACGAGCGGCATGATACGGCCGTTGATCTTGGCGCCGACGGTCGTGTCGCCGATGTTCGTGTGGACCGCGTAGGCGAAATCGATCGGCGTCGCGCCGCGCGGAAGCGCGATCAGCTTGCCCTTCGGCGTGAAGCAGAAGACCTGGTCCTGGAAGAGTTCAAGTTTTGTATGCTCCAGGAATTCTTCCGGATTGTCGCCTTCTGCCAGCGACTCGATCGTATGACGCAGCCAGGAATAGGCGTTGGATTCCCTCGGCAGGAGTTCCCCTGCCCTGCCATCCTTGTAAAGCGCATGAGCTGCGATACCATATTCGGCGATCTCCTGCATGAGCTGGGTGCGGATCTGCAGCTCGATGCGCTGGCGCGACGGACCGACGATCGTCGTATGGATCGAGCGATAGTCGTTCTGCTTCGGATTGGAAATGTAGTCCTTGAAGCGGCCCGGCACGACACGCCAGCGGGTGTGGACGATGCCGAGCGCGCGGTAACAGGACGGGATGTCGCCGACGATGATGCGGAAACCGTAGACGTCCGAAAGCTGCTCGAAGGAGAGCGACTTCGACTGCATCTTGCGGAAGACCGAATAGGGTTTCTTCTGCCGCCCCTTCACGAAGGCATCGGTCAGGCCGTTGGCGATCAGCAGTTCGCGCAACTCGTCTTCGATCTTCTTGATGAGGCCTTCGTTGCGGGCCTCCAGCTCGGCCAGCCTCTTGGTGACCGTCTCGTGGGCCTCCGGATTAAGGTTGCGGAAGGCGAGCTCCTCCAGCTCGTCGCGCATGTCCTGCATGCCCATGCGACCGGCGAGCGGCGCATAGATATCCATGGTCTCTTCGGAAATGCGCGCCTTCTGCTCCGGCTTCATGTGCTCCAGCGTGCGCATGTTGTGGAGCCGGTCGGCGAGTTTGACGAGCAGGACGCGCACGTCATCGGAAATGGCAAGCAGCAGCTTGCGCAGGTTCTCCGCCTGCTTGGCCTTCTTGGAGACGAGGTCGAGACGTTTCAGCTTCGTCAGCCCCTCGACCAGCCGGCCGATATCCTCGCCGAAGAGCTCATCGATCTCGGCGCGGGTGGCGGTCGTGTCCTCGATCGTGTCATGCAGCAGGGCGACCGCGATCGTGGATTCGTCCAGGTGCATGTCGGTCAGGATCGCGGCCACTTCGAGCGGATGAGAGATATAAGGGTCACCGCTGGCGCGCTTCTGCTGGCCATGCTTTTGCATGGCGTAGACATAGGCCTTGTTGAGGAGAGCTTCGTTGGCATCGGGCTTGTATTTCTGAACCCGCTCGACGAGCTCGTATTGCCGCATCATCCTGAAAAAAGTCCTCGATACCGCTCGTCTTGACACGTTTAGGGATGCCTGGAACCGGTTGCCAACCGTTTCCCCATGGCGGGCAACGGCACCGGGCGAAAAGAAAATGGCGCGCCAACCGTCAGATTGGCGCAGCCATCATAAAACATCCAGCCAGATTAGGGCGAGAGGATGAACGAAAACTTGCCAAACAAAGATTTCGTTCAGTATTCGTCGCTCTTAGTAATCGTCGCTCTTTTCCGGCGGCACGAGGCCTTCGATACCCGCCAGCAGTTCCTCTTCCGACATCTGATCGAAAGTGACGGTTTCGGGAAGTTCCTCTTCCTCGTCGCGGTCGGAGGCCACGGCAACGCCGCCGGCGGCGATCAGCGAAGCCGGATCGGGCTCGGGCTCGTCCACTTCCACATGCTTCTGAAGCGAATGGATGAGGTCTTCCTTGAGGTCGTCGGGCGAAAGTGTCTCGTCGGCGATTTCGCGAAGGGCGACGACTGGATTCTTGTCATTGTCGCGGTCGATCGTGATGGACGCGCCCTGCGAAATCTGCCGGGCCCGATGGCTCGCAAGAAGAACGAGCTCAAAACGGTTATCGACTTTGTCGATGCAATCTTCTACTGTGACACGGGCCATTGCCTGTCCTTTGGGTCATGAATTTCGGGATTGATACGCCCGATACAGCCATTGCGCGGCAAATTCAAGTTTTTCTGACGAACGCGGTCTGAATACCTTCGACCAGGGCCCCATGGAGCACCAAAGAGATTCAACCGCAGGCTGCTTGGATTATTACGAATCGTGCCATAAATGACATTTATATGAATAGTTCGTAATGTAGTGGATTATTCACGGGTTTGGTTCAGCTTATATTGACCAAGGCCCTGCCTGCCAAGCAGGTTTATAAGAACAAGGGGATGGAGACCATATGTTTGACCCAAGAGAGAAGATTGCTCTCTTCATTGACGGCGCCAATCTTTACGCTGCATCGAAAAGCCTCGGTTTTGATATTGACTACCGGAAACTGTTGAAGGCTTTCCAGAAGCGCGGTTATCTCTTGCGGGCCTACTATTATACGGCTCTGATCGAGGATCAGGAATATTCCTCCATCCGCCCGCTGATCGACTGGCTCGATTATAACGGCTACAAGGTGATCACCAAGCCCGCCAAGGAATTTACCGACAGCATGGGCCGCCGGAAGATCAAGGGCAACATGGATATCGAACTCGCGATCGATGCCATGGAACAATCGGAAACGGTCGACCATCTCGTGCTCTTCTCCGGCGACGGCGATTTCACGACGCTGGTGGAGGCCTTGCAGCGCAAGGGCCGCAAGGTTTCGGTCGTCTCCACGATGTCCACCCAGCCGCCGATGATCGCCGACGACCTGCGCCGCCAGGCTGACCACTTCATCGACCTGATGACGCTCAAGGCAGAAGTCGGCCGCGATCCTTCCGAGCGTCCGGTCCGCCCGACGGAATCTGCCGAAGCGGTCGATCTCTGATCTCAAGCGACGGCAATGTTCTGCGCATGTCGTTTCGGCAAGACCGCCGTACACTTTTGCGCGAGATGCGATAAAGAATAGGCGCCCGTTTTTCGGCGGCGCCTTTTTCGATTTCGGGGTAGAAAGCTCCATGCTTTTCAAACGCCCTTCCGACGATATCCTCTACGAAGCCCTGGTCGCCCGCGATGCAGCCTATGAAGGTTTTGCATGGGCGGCCGTGAAGACGACCGGCATTTTCTGCCGCCTCACCTGCCCGGCCCGCAAGCCGAAGCGCGGGAACACCACATTTTACGGCACGATCGCGGAATGCCTGGAGGCGGGCTTTCGCCCCTGCAGCCGCTGCCGGCCGATGCTGAAACTCGGCGAGACAGACCCGATGGTGACGCGGCTCCTCAATGCGCTCGATGCCGATCCGCACCGCCGCTGGAGCGAGGACGACGTGGTCTCGCTTGGCGTCGACCCTTCCACGGCAAGGCGCGCGTTCAAGCGGCAGTTCGGCATGAGCTTCCTGGAGATCGCCAGGCTGAGGCGAATGGGCAAGGCGGCCGAGATACTGACGTCCGGCGCGAGCGTCATCGATGCGCAGCTTGACGCCGGCTATGAATCCGGCAGCGGTTTTCGCAGCGCCATGACGAAGCTCTTCGGCGCGGCTCCTGCCAACCTGCGCGACAAGACGCTGCTTCGTGCCGACTGGATCGAGACGCCAATCGGACCGATGATGGCGATCGCCGACCAGCATGCCCTGCATCTCCTCGAATTCGCTGAACGCAAGGCCCTGCCGGCCGAAATCAGGAAGCTTCAGAAATTTACCGGCAGCGGCATCATCATGGGCCGGCATCCGCCGATCGACGAGATCGAAGAGGAACTGAAGGCCTATTTCGCCGGCGAGGATCGCGGCTTCAGGACACGGCTTGCCGGCCACGGCTCACCGTTCCAACGGCAGGTCTGGGAGGCGCTCAGGGCGATCCCGGTCGGCGTGTCGCGCACCTATGGTTCGATTGCCGCAGAACTCGGCCTCCCCTCCTCCACCCGCGCCGTCGCGGGCGCCAACGGCGCCAATCAGATCGCAATCGTCATTCCCTGCCACCGTGTGCTTGGCGCCGACGGCAGCCTGACCGGTTATGGCGGCGGGCTGTGGCGCAAGCGCTGGCTTATCGAGCATGAGCGGCGCATGGCCATGCGCCCGGTCAGTCATTCGACCGCGGCAGCGGTTTCCTGATCGAGGGACGGCTCGCCTTTCGCCGCCTTGTTGGTTCGAAAGATCGCTTCGACGACCAGCGACAGCGGCAGGCCTATGAAAAAGGGAATGAAGAAATAGATCACCCGAAAGGCGACCAGCGAGCCGATCGAGGCCGCATCGCCCATTACGTGCCTGACGGTCGCTTCCAGTACGCCCAGACCGCCGGGCGCATGAGTGATGAGAATCGCCAGATTGGCGAGGACGAAAGCAGTCGCCGCTTTCAGATAGCTCACATCCGCCGTCGCAGCCATGACCTCACGCAGGCAGGCGGATACGAGGGCAAAGTTGATCGTGCCGATCACCACCTGGGCGACGGCGATCCTCAAGGTCGGCATCTGAAACGTCCACGCCCGTACCTTCAAGGGTGTGCGGAGGAAGGCCGCGAGCGCCAGATAACCGGCCGTTGCGGCAAAGCAGGCAAAGCCGATCGCCCGGGTGACACCCTCGCCCATGCGCAGCACCGATGCGGCATCCTTCGGATTGACGATGAGAACGATGCCCGAGAGTACGGTCATGCCGAGACCGACCGTGACGCCTGAGAGCAGCACGATCTTGGCAACATCTTCCGTGCTCATGCCCCAATGGGCGTAATAACGGTAACGCAACCCGCCGCTGCTGAGCCCGGCGAGGCCGACGCTCTGACCGATCGACAGCGCCACGAAGGAGGCGAGCGCGACCTTCGGATAAGCAAGGTCGTTCTTCACATAACGCACGCCTGCCCAGTCGAAACCGGTCAGGCAGAGATAGGAACCGAAGGCGAAGCCGAACGCGGCCAGGAGATTGACGATCGGAATGGCCTTGACAGAGTCGACAATCTCCGAAGCCGAGTATTCACGGAATGTATGGTAGAGAAGGTAGCCGGCCAAACCGAAGCCGATGACCACCGTAACGTAAGTGAGAATTTTCTTCGCCATCGCCTGCTCGTGTCCACGGAATGAACCGCAACGGGCGGATGCGGAGATTGTTCCTGGACGGGAATTTCAGATACGGCCGATGATGCGCGAAAATGCGGGATCGTTGCGATTATAGCCGCGCGCCGTGCCATGAAACCTCTGATCCGTTTCGGCAAGCTCGCTGATGTCATCAACATGAAAGAGCCGCCAGCCGGCCCCGGTGCCGGAAATCTGCCAGCCGCTCAGAGCCAGTTCGCCCGTCCCCACATATCCCAGGATATGCGGCCGCACCCTGCGCGCCACATCCTTGTAGCGGAGTTCAAGAACCTTCCGCCGGTCGATCGCGTCGATGATGATATCCGGATAGCCCATGCCTCACCTCTCACCCACAACGAGCGGGAAAGAGCAAAGTTCAGGGGTGTCAGCAGACGTCGAAGTTTATGTCCTGGGCGCCTTTCCAGAGCACCAGCCTGCCCATTTCCTCGAGCTGCTCGCGACCTTCGATAACCGTCAGGAAGTGATTGCCAGCAAGAGCGCCCATCTTGCTCGCAAACGAGGAGCTGCCGTAGGCAAACAGCAGCTCCGTCTCGCTGTGGCCACCGGGATAAAGCAGGATATCGCCACGCGAGGGATGGCAAGTGTGGTTTTCGAAACCCGCGCCGAACTGGAAATCACCGAGCGGCACCCAGACCGCCTCGCCGCTCCAGCGGGAATGGATGACCTGGTTGCGGAACGGCAGGAAGGTCTCGAAGATGCGGCAGGTCTCAGGCGCCTTTTCGCGCTCGAAACGGGCGATGAAGGCAAACGGGCCGACCGTGATGCGCAAGCCTTCCATGCCGGTCAGTTCGCCTTCAACAGCCGCGATTTCTGGCGGTTCCAGTCGCGCTCCTTCTCCGTCTCGCGCTTGTCGTGCAGCTTCTTGCCCTTGGCGAGCGCGAGTTCCAGTTTGGCACGGCCCTTCTCGTTGAAATAGATCTTCAGCGGCACCAGCGTCATGCCTTCACGATTGATGGCGGCACGCAGACGGTTGATCTCACGCTTCGAGAGCAGCAGCTTGCGGCGGCGGCGCGGCTCGTGATTGAAACGGTTCGCCTGCAGATATTCCGGCAGGTGCGAATTGATGAGCCAGATCTCATCGCCCTCGTCCGAAGCGTAGGATTCGGCGATATTCGCCTTGCCGTCGCGCAGCGACTTGACCTCGGTCCCTGTCAACACCAGGCCGGCCTCGTAAGTGTCGATGATTTCATAGTTGAAGCGGGCCTTGCGGTTTTCCGCGACAATCTTGTTGACCGTGCGCTGGCTGCCTTTGGGTGCCATGGGATAGATTCCGTTCCGCCCTTTTTCTGAACATAAATCCCCGCCCATGGGCGATGAGCGGGGTTCGATCCTTATCTAATGCGCGAGACGTGAAATGTGAAGCTTCTGCAGCGTTCGCTTCAGTTCAAGAGCCCCGCGTGACGCATGGCCGCGTCGATCGCCGCTTCCGTCGCCGGCTCCAGCGTCGAGATCAACGGGGAACGCACCATGCGGTTCATGCCGCGCAATCTGTGCAGGGCATATTTAGCGCCGCAAAGGCCGGGCTCCATGAAGATCGCCTTGTGGAGCGGCATCAGCCGATCCTGGTATTCGAGCGCCTTCGCGTAATTGCCGTCCAGCATCGTGGCCTGAAAGTCGGCGCACAGACGCGGTGCGACATTGGCCGTGACCGAGATGCACCCGACACCGCCGTGGGCATTGAAACCGAGCGCGGTCGCATCCTCACCCGACAACTGAACGAACTCCTTGCCGCAGGTGATGCGCTGCTCGGAGACGCGTTCCAGCTTGCCGGTCGCATCCTTCACGCCGACGATGTTCCTATGAGACTTCGCCAGCGCACCCATCGTCTCCGGCGACATGTCGATGACCGAGCGCGGCGGGATGTTGTAGATGATGATCGGCAGCCTTACGGCTTCGGCGATCGCCGAGAAATGCGCGATCAACCCCTTCTGCGTCGGCTTGTTGTAATAAGGCGTCACGACCAGGATAGCATCGGCGCCCGCGTTTTCCGCGTGCACGGCCAGTTCGATCGCTTCCCGCGTGTTATTGGAGCCCGCTCCGGCGATGACCGGAACCCGCTTTTTGGCCACCTTGACGCAGAGTTCCACGACGCGCTTGTGCTCGTCATGGGATAGTGTCGGCGATTCACCGGTGGTGCCGACCGGCACCAGGCCGCTGCTGCCTTCACCGATCTGCCATTCCACATGTGCGGCAAAGGCGTCTTCATCCACCGAACCATCGGTGGTGAAGGGGGTGACGAGGGCGGGGATCGATCCCTTGAACATGCAAAGCTCCCAATCGGCCGCAATCCATGCTTCGGCCGCAATCCGTGACTAAGGTCGCGCACAATAAAGCGGCGGGAAAGCGGCGACAAGCGTGACGACAAGGGATTTCATGCGGAATCTCATATAAGAAATCGCGCATTTTCATAAATATGGTAAGGTTTCATTAATCCGCTCGGCGGCTAATAGGGGTTAGACATCTTCACGACGAGTTACCGGATGAATAGGCCCGTTCTGATCCTCGCTGCTCTGGGGCTTGGTGCTGCGAGCGTGCCCGGTTTTGCCGCATCTCCTGAAAGCGCCGTACCGCTGCCCTTCGTCAAGCCGGAAGATCCCGTCGCGCGCGCAATGCCTACCGCCATGCCGGTGCCAACCACGCCTGCGCCGGATATCACAGGCGCAATCCCGCGCACGGGAAGGCTGCAGCCGGCCGGCGTGTTGAGAGAAGGGCTCGACGCCCTTTCCCGCAACGATATCGCAACAGCACTTGCCACCCGCAACGGGCTCTCCGAAGGTTCACTCGACCGGCATATCCTGACCTGGGCGATCGCCACGTCCGGCGCGCCGGGCGTTCCGTCCGGCGAAATCGCCGCCGCGCAGCGGGAACTGAAAGGCTGGCCCGGCCTCAAAAACCTGCGTGCCAATTCCGAGCGCGCCCTCTATCGGGAAAATCCGTCGGCCTCCACCGTGCTTGCCGCCTTCGGCTCGACACGGCCGGAAACGACAGAAGGCGCGATCATCCTGGCGCGTGCGCTGGTCGCCGCCGGAAAGACCAGCGAAGCGGCGCGCCCGCTGCGCCAGATCTGGCTTTCCGAAACGCTCGACAAGCCGACCGAAGACAGGATCCTCGCCGAATTTCCGGCGCTCCTCTCGCCAGCCGATCACAAGGCCCGCATGGACGCGCTGATGTACAAGGGGCGCACCACGCAGGCCAAGCGCTTCGGCGATCTCGGCAAGGCGCAATCACTCTACAAGGCATGGGCGGGCGTCATCAGCAACGCCCGGAATGCCGAGACCCTTCTCAATGCGGTCGACCGGTCCTGGAAGGACGATCCGGCCTATCTCTTCGCGCGGATAGAGCATCTGCGCCGGCAGGACAAATATCGCGAGGCGGCCGAACTCATTGAAAAGGCGCCGCGTGAGGCTTCCAGGCTCGTCAACACGAGCGAATGGTGGAACGAGCGGCGCATCGTGGCCCGCGGCCTTGCCGACCAAGGCGATTTCAAGCGCGCCTACACGGTCGTTGCCCATCATCTCGCGACCTCCTCGACCGATGTGGTCGACGCGGAATTCCATGCCGGCTGGTACGCGCTGAGAGCGCTTCGCGAGCCAATGATCGCGGAAAAGCATTTCCGCAAGATCCTCGATGTGTCGAACAAGCCGCTCTCCGCTTCCCGCGCCTGGTACTGGCTCGGCCGGGCCGCCGAAGCCGGCGCACCCGGCAACGCCCGCGAATTCTTCGCCAAGGCGGCGCATCATTCCGGAACATTCTACGGTCAGCTTGCAGCCGCCCGCCTCGACATCAAGACGCTCGACGTGACCTACCCCTCGCCTACCGCTGCCGACCGGCGCAGTTTTGACAACCGCGAGGCGGTGAGAGCGATCGCCCGGCTGGAAGATGCAGGCCACGGAAAACGCGCCGGCACGCTTTACCGCGCTCTCGCCGAGGAAATGACAAGCCCGGGTGAGCTCGCGATTCTCGCCGCGCGCGCCGAAACGCAGGACAATCATGCCCTCTCGCTGCAAATCGGCAAGATCGCGTTCGGCCGTGGCATCGAGGTCGCGGCGCTGGCTTTCCCGATCGGCGTCATTCCGGCCGGCGCCAATATCGCCGGCTCCGGCAAGGCGCTCGCCTATGCCATTGCACGCCAGGAAAGCGCCTTTAACCCTGCCGCCGTTTCAGCCGCCAATGCCCGCGGACTCCTGCAGCTCCTGCCCGGCACGGCCCAAGGCGTGGCCAAGCGCCACGGCCTCACCTACGCCGCCGCGAAGCTCACCACGGATGCCGGCTATAACGCTACGCTCGGCGCTCACTATCTCGGCGAACAGATCGACACGTTCGGCGGCTCCTATATCCTGACCTTCATCGCCTATAATGCCGGTCCGCGCCGTGTGCCGGAGTGGATCGCCCGTTATGGCGACCCGCGCGGGAAATCCCTCGATGACATCGTCGACTGGATCGAGCGCATTCCCTTCCCCGAAACGCGCAATTACGTGCAGCGGGTGATGGAGAATTACCAGGTCTACAAGATCCGCCTCGGCCAGAAGGCCGATATCGAGGCAGACTTGCGGTTCGGACGGCAATAGCGGGGCTCACGGCGTCCAGCATCACTGCCCCACCCTTCCGAAAGCGCTTATCATCACGTCATAAACGAAAAGGCCCGGCGCAATGGCCGGGCCTTCAAGCTCAGATCAGACGATCAGATCAGAAGTCGCGCTGCAGGCGGACGAGACCGGCCCATTCGTCGGCTTCATGGCCATAACCGACAGCAAACTTGCTGCGCAGGCCTTCCGTGATCTGGTAGTTGACGGTGAGACCGGCAGCCCAGTCATCGCCACCGTCATCGTAGCTACCCGCAACGATATTCGTATTCCAGAAATACTGGAATTCCGGAATGACTTCGAGCTTGTCGGTAGCCTTCCAGACGTAGTTCGCAGCAACCGTCCACTCGGCGTCTTCATAGTAGACGCTCGGGTCAGACGACCAGAGAACGGACAGGTAGAAGGTGCCCGGACCGGCATCAATCGAACCGATCGCGCGGACCGCGCCGTCTTCGGAGCGGTTGTCATAGGCGCCGAGGAGTTCGAGGTTTGCCGGACCGAGAGCTGCCCGCAGACCACCCTGGAAACCGAAATCCTGAGCATCGCCTGCGCGAGAGATCGGGTTCGAAATCTCGTCGGCCTGGATCATGGCGGTGAATGCTTCGCCGGTATAGGTGTAGGATACCGAGGTGAAGCGGGTCTGGTTGCTCAGGAGATCGAGTTCGCCCGGCAGATCGTTATCCCACCAGCTCAGGTAGTCACCGACCTTGAAGCCGCCGAGCTCGATATAGACTTCATCGAAGTAGAAGTGATCATCGTCCGAACTGCCAGAGTTGTCGCGAGACGATTCGCCATGGATGGCAATGAAGCCGGTCAGCGTGCCAAGTTCGGTGTCGCTCTTGGACGTAACCTCGACGCGACCACGGGTCCAGGCATCCCAATCGCCGCCGTTGAAGCCGTTCGTGCTATCGCCGATATCGACCTGGAAGCGGACGTAGCCGCCGATCTTGAGGCAGGTTTCCGTGCCCGGAATGTAGAAATAGCCAGTGCCGAATGCGTCGCAAACGCGAACGTATTCCATCGGCTCCGGTTCTGCAGCAACGATGGCGTCAGCAGCCTGAGCGCCAGAGACTGCTGCAAGCGCAGCAGCGGAGCCGAGGAGAAGGCTCTTGATGTTCATTTTCATGACCTCCAGTCATTTCAAAATGTGCATCTGATTCACCAGATGCTGCAGAAAGCTTATTACTGAAGGCTAATCAGCGGCAACAAAGTTCCCCGGCTCCCCATCCTCCCGCGAGGCATTTGAAAGGCCATCGTCTCCTTTTTGTCACAAAATCACCACCACCACCGAAAGTGGAACTCAACATCAGCACAACAAAAAACTCCCCCGGCCGAGGCCGGGGGAGTTCACCGATCAGGATAATCCAATCAGATTAGAAAGTACGCTGCAGGCGGACGAAGCCGCTCCAAGCGTCATCTACGAGGTCATGCTCATCCGTGTACTGGACGGAGACCAGGGTGCTCAGACCGGTCGTGATGTTGTAGCCAACCGCTACACCAGCACGCCAGTAGTCGTCACCTTCGAAGTTGCCAGCGCCAGCAGAGCTGTTGATCCAGTATTGGAAGCCGGGGGTGATGGTCAGCTTGTCAGTGGCCTTGAACGCGTAGGAAGCGGCGAGAGCCCATTCGGAAGCGTTCCAGTAATCCTGTACAGAGTCGCCCTTACCTTCGCCCGACGACCAGATCGCAGCACCCTGAAGCGTGCCCGGACCGACAGCAGCGGAAGCGAGGAGGCGAACAGCGCCTTCTTCGGCTTCGATATCATAGGAACCGAGGAGATCGATCGATGCCGCGCCGAACTTCGCGGAAACGATACCTTCGACACCGAGACCCTGACCATCACCCTCTACACCGATAGCGCGGGAGATTTCATCGAGCTGGATACCGGCACTGAAAGCTTCACCCGTGTAGCTGTAGGAAACTGCCGTCTTGCGGGTATTGAAGCCGAGCGAGTCGGTTTCGCCGTTGATGCCCTTATCCCACCAGTTGTAGTAGCTACCAACCTTCAGGCCACCGAGCGAGAAGTAGACTTCGTCAAAGTAGAAGTTATCGAAGTCCGAGCTGCCGGAATCGTCACGCGAAGCTTCACCATGGATCGCGATCAAGCCGGTCAGCGTACCGAGTTCGGTGTCGCTCTTCGTCTGGAATTCAACGCGACCACGGGTCCAGGCATCCCAGTCACCAGCGTTGTAGCTGTTGACCTCATCACCGAAGTCGACCGTGAAACGGACGTAACCGCTGATCTTGAGGCAGGTTTCGGTGCCCGGGATGTAGAAGTAGCCCGTGCCGAATGCGTCGCAAACGCGAACGTATTCCATCGGCTCCGGTTCTGCAGCTACGATGGCGTCAGCAGCCTGAGCGCCGGAGACTGCTGCGAGGGCAGCAGCGGAGCCGAGAAGAAGGCTCTTGATGTTCATATTTGACCTCCAGTCAAAGTTTCGTGTGGGTTTGGGTTCTTTTTGCTGAAGGACAGCGTTCCCTGCCCCATCCCCGTCGATTGCCAGAAGAAGGACGATCCACCGCCTCGCTTCCGGATGTGAAAATACAAGACGGCAGAGGGCATGCAATCCGGAACTTGAACCTGAGACCTTTTCGAAACCCGCTTCCCGACAGTCTGTTGCCGAAAGGACACAAAGCTGCCGGTGGCGCCGGGCATTATTTTACACTTTGTTAAGAAAGAGCTTATCTGACAGTCACTTAGCGGCGATGGCTCAGGCATCGGAAGAATCGCTCGGAGGCGCGATCGGTCGTACGTATCCGGCCGTGTCCACATGGTAACACTTCAATCAAGGCGGGAGGTTGTATACAGGATAAAGAAGGCCATTTAGCCGGAAAATGGCGGAGAAGATGGGATTCGAACCCACGATACGCTTTTGACGTATACTCCCTTAGCAGGGGAGCGCCTTCGACCACTCGGCCACCTCTCCGTCGCGGTCTACCTATGTTAGAGCCCCCGTGAATGCAAGGCTTTTGTGACAGCGGCAGCAAAGTTTTTAGGCGAATCAAAATGGGAATTCGCGCCTCGTCGGGCAGCACTCTCGTTGGCCTCCACCCGGGCTGCCGGGGTTCCCGGGCCCGTCGCTGCCGGACGGGATTCTCAATAGCCGGAGCGCGGCGCCGGTTTTCCCGTGGCGCGGCCGTAACGTGCCGCAAGCGCCTTCAGTGCGCCGGAAAATTCCGTTACATCGGCGCCGACCGCCACGAAAGACGCGCCGAGATCGAGATAGTGACGGTTCAGTGATTCGCTGAAGGTGAGGATACCGGCCGCCTTGCCGGCCTTCACGATCGTCACAATCGCCTTGTCGATCACTTCCTGCACTTCCGGCGCTTCCATGCGGCCGAGATAGCCCATGTCGGCGGACAGGTCAGCGGGGCCGATGAAAACGCCGTCGACGCCATCGACGGCCGCAATGTTTTCCAGATCGCGAATCGCAGCCATGGTTTCCGCCTGGACGATCAGGCAGATCTCATCGGCCGCCGTCTCGGCATAGTCGGGAATGGCGTTGAAGCTGGAGGCACGCGCCACGGCAGCGCCCACGCCGCGGACGCCCCTCGGCGGATAGCGCACGGCGCGGACCAGCTCTTCCGCCTCTCTTGCCGAATCGACCATCGGCACCAGAAGCGTTCGGGCGCCGATATCGAGCAGCTGCTTGATGAACCAGGTCTCGCTCATCGGCGGGCGCACGACCACTTCCGACGGCGAGGCGGAAAGCGCCTGGAGCTGCGCCATGATGCTGCGCAGGTCGTTCGGTCCGTGCTCGCCATCGATCACCAGCCAGTCGAAGCCGGCCGTGCCGGCGATCTCGGCCGACAGCGCCTCCCCCATGTTGAGCCAGAGGCCGATCTGCTGCCGACCGGCCCTCAGCGCTGCCTTGAAATGATTCTTGGGAGCCGGCATGGCGTTCACATTCCCTTCAAACGAGAAGCTGCTTCAGGTCTGCGGCCGGATCGGCCAGGACAGCCCGGTTCGGTTCGATGCCGGCCTCGAGCATCTTCTTGCCCGTCACATAGGCCTTCGCATCGTTGATCGCGTCGACAGCTATGAACTTTCCCTCGCGGAAATACCAGACGGACAGGCTTCCCTCGCGGGCACCGGGCCGCGCAAACGTCTCGTCATAGCCCATGTTGAAACCGGCGATCTGCAGCTTCACGTCATACTGGTCCGACCAGAACCAGGGTTTCGCATCGTAGGGCGCATTGCCGCCGGCCATGATCGCCGCGGCGGCTTCCGCCTGATCAACGGCATTCTGCACCGATTCGAGACGGATCCGCTTGCCCTTCCAAGGCAGCATGGCGCAATCGCCGATCGCGAAGATCGAGGGATCGGACGTACGGGCGAACTCGTCGACGACGATGCCGTTGCCGACCTCCAGGCCGCAGTCCTGCGCCAGCAGGTCGTTCGGGGTGACGCCAATACCGACGATGACGAAATCGACGTCGATCGTGCTGCCGTCGGAAAGTTCAGCGGCGCAAACCCTGCCATTTTCGCCTGTCAGGCGATGCAGGCCAGTCTTTTCGCGGATGACGACGCCGTGAGCCTGATGGATGGCGCGCATCGCATCGGCGGTTTCCTTAGCCGCGACACGAGCCAGGATGCGGTCGGCCATTTCGATCAGCGTCACTTCGAGGCCGAGATGGCGGGCGACCGAGGCCGCCTCCAGACCGATATAACCGCCGCCTATTATAAGGAGTCGCCGGCCGGGCCGCATCTCGCCCATCAACAGATCGGCATCCCGCTTGTCACGCATGGTGAAGACGCCGGCAAGATCGCCGCCGACGCTTGCCGGCAGCGTGCGGGGCGTCGAGCCGGTGGCAAGCGCCAGCGTCTCGTATTCGAGCACGGCGCCGTCCTGCGTGCGCACGCGCTTTGCCTTGCGATCGATCTCCTCGACATAGGTCGACAGCAGAAGCTCAACCCCGTTATCCGGATACCAGTTCTCGGGCCGGAAGGTCAGCCGGTCGAATTCCATCTCACCGAGCAGATACTTCTTGGAGAGCGGCGGGCGCTGGTAGGGGATCACTTCTTCCGAACCGATCATCGTCATCGGCCGCTCGTCCTTCAAGGCCCGGAGCTTCGCAGCGAGCGCAAACCCCGCCTGCCCGGCGCCGACAATCACCAACCTGCCCGTCACGTCTCACTCCCCACGTCGATCATGGTTCCTGTTGAGATAACATCGAAAATCCGATCGCAAGGGGTATCGCCGCGACGCGTGCCCGTCAACAACGCGACATCCGTGATTATGTGCTTTGAATTATGGACTGCTCCATACGGAAGGAAAAAACGCCTTCCTTGTGTTCAAATGCCCGACTTTTGGGCGCCATCTGCCGGTATCCATACAATTTTACCGATCCGTTTCAGAATATATCAGCGGAAGAGGAATATAGTCACAGCAGGAGTGAAGAAGGAGGGTTTCATGCCCTATGTCATGGACCAGGATACGAGGCTGAAAGGCTCACGCGAGAAGGCTTTCGAGAAGTTCCCGATCGACAGGCCCGGCAAGATCATCTTCGTCGGCCGTCATCTGAGCACCAAGACCAGCTTTCGTTGCCTGATCCGCACCATTTCGCTCTATGGCGCCGAACTGGAGATCAGCCCGCATCTGCCGGTGCCGAACAATTTCTTCCTCGAAATCCTCGGCATTCATGACGATATCGGCTGCACGGTCATCCGACGGGAGGAGGAAAAGGTTTCGGTCGGCTTCAACATGTTGATCGACCAGGAATTCCTCCATCACGTCATCCGGCTGAGTTTCGAGACCAGCCACTGAGCGGTTCACAGCGCAGCATCCGGCGGGTCTTTGCAGCCCGTCGTTTCGGTTGACTGCCTGCCAGACGCCCAAGCAACGGCACGATCCATAACAGTCCGCGCCATTCGGCGCCTTCCAGGGGGTCGGCAAGCGGATGCCGTCCGCGCCTGTCATTTTCCTTCTTCAGCCGACCCCAGAGCTTGACCCAGTTGAGAAGCATGGCGGTATCTCCATCTATATGTGATGCCACCGAGCTAATGGCCTACACGCCGGTCTTGTAGACGCGTCGGCGAAAGCCGCTTTTCATCCATGAACGATGGGAAGAACACTGGCGAATCCATAGGATAACTCAATGACCGATGCAGGCTGGGACGATCTGAAACTCTTCCTCCACGTGGCGACGGAAGGAGGGTTGAGCGGCGCGGCGAGCCGGACAGGCCTGAGTGCGCCGACGATCGGGCGGCGCATGCTGGCGCTCGAACGCACGACCGGCCGGACGCTCTTCGTGCGCAGCCCGCAGGGATACCGGCTGGCGCCGGACGGCGAGATCCTGCTGGAGCATGCGCGCGCCATGCAGAGGGCGGCCGACGGCATCGCCGACTGGAAGGGACAGGCCTTTGCCATGCCGATCGTCTCGATCGGCGCCGATGCCTGGCTATCCGGCTTCATCGCCGAACACACCGCAGACATCCGAGGGCAGGACGATCGCTTCCGGCTCTGCTGCAAATCGCTGCACAAGGGCATGGACTTCACCTATCGCGAGGCGGATGTCGGGCTGGTCGGGCGAAGACCCGAATCCGGCAATATCGCAATCCGCCGCTCCGTCAGCGTTACCCATGCGGTCTACAAAGCAAGTGCTCTCGCCGAAGAGGACGATCTGCCATGGGTCTCGCTCGGCACAGAAAGCTCCCATGCACCGGCCGACAAATGGGTCTTTCAGCATCAGGAAGCCAGGATCCGCACCTGGACCAACTCGCCGGAACTTCTTGCGCACCTGATAGCAAGCGGCAACGGCCGAGGCGTGCTGCCCTGTTTCGTGGGCGATGCGCTTTCCGGCCTCGTGCGCGAAGGCGGGATCATTCCGGAACTCACCTATACGATATGGATCGTCGCCAATGACGACGACCGGCACCGGCCGGAGGTGCGACACGTGATCGAAAAGCTCGGCCACCTGTTCGGGCGAGAGCGGAAAAGATTTGCGGGTGAGAGAGCCCAAACAGGCTCAAGCGGGCTTGCGCATTGATGAATCACTCTTATTGTGTGCCGATTTTAGAAAGCCGGAACACAATCCATGCCTGCATTCTCGCGCTTCACACCGCTGATCAGTGCCCTTCCCGCGACCGTCCCCTTCGTCGGGCCCGAGGCCATCGAACGCAACCGGGGACTGATCGTCAAGGCGCGTATCGGCGCCAACGAAAACGGTTTCGGTCCCGCACCGTCGGCCATCGAAGCGATGTGCGGGGCCGCCGGCGAGACCTGGAAATATGCCGATCCGGAGAATTTCGACCTCAAGCAGGCGCTCGCGGCCCATCTCGGCTGCAAGGCCGAGAACATCGCTGTCGGTGAAGGCATCGACAGCCTGCTGGGCCTGATCGTCCGCCTGGTGATCGATCCCGGCCTGCCGGTCGTCACCTCCTTCGGCGCCTATCCGACGTTCAACTTCCATGTCGCCGGTCACGGCGGGCGGCTGGTGACGGTCCCTTATGTCGACGATCGCGAGAACCTCGACGGACTGCTGGAAGCCGTGCACCGCGAGAACGCGCCGCTCATCTATTTCGCCAATCCCGACAATCCGATGGGAAGCTGGTGGGATGCCGACAGCATCGTCGCCTTTGCCGAAGCGCTGCCGGAAACCTGTCTGATGATCCTCGACGAGGCCTATTGCGAGACAGGTCCGGCCAACGCGATGCCGGCGATCTCCGCCCTCATCGGCCGTCCGAATGTCATCCGCACGCGCACCTTCTCGAAGGCCTACGGCATGGCCGGCTCCCGGGTGGGCTATGCGATCACGACGCCCGGCACCGCGCAGGCGTTCGACAAGATCCGCAATCATTTTGGCATGAATCGCATTGGCGTCGCAGCAGCGCTCGCCGCCCTCAAGGACCAGGCCTATCTTTCCGACGTGATCGGCCGGATCAAGGCCTCGCGGGACCGGATCGCCGGGATCGCCGCGGCCAACGGACTGAAACCGCTCCCTTCGGCGACGAATTTCGTTGCGATCGATTGCGGCCGTGACGGCGCCTATGCGCGCTCGATCGTCGATGGGCTGATGGAGCACGGCGTGTTCATCCGCATGCCGGGTGTCGCGCCACTCAACCGCTGCATCCGCGTGAGCGTCGGACCGGAATCGGATATGGCTCTCCTGGAAGAGGCGCTGCCGAAGGTCCTGAAAGGATTTTGAGCCCTCAAGAAAGCGACCGCGTCGGCCTTGTTCCTGCCGATCGCGGTCTTAAATTGTCGGGCCAAGGTCCCATACGGTCCCCGAGTCCCGTCCCCTCCTGGATTTATTCTGTGTCCGACCTCTTGCGGGGCCGGCGGATTCACTGACACGCCGGGAGCAGCTCAGTGCATCGTCATCCATTCGCGGGCGGCGCGAAGAGCTGCGGCGAGTTGCATCTTGGTCATGGTCTGGGCGAGGTCGGCCCGCAGCTCGGCGGCGCGGTCGGACCCCTTGATCGCGGCGATGTTGAGCCATTTGTGAGCGGAAACGAGGTCTATCTCGCAACCACGGCCAGTCGCATACATCAGACCCATTTCGCAGAACGTATCGGCGCGGGTTTCGCCACCCATGGTGGCCATTTCGGAATTGTTGATTTCAAAGCGTGCCATCGGTTTGATCCCTGTCTAAAGCCTGTCGTTCATCTGCCCTGTTTTCCGTCCGGATCCACCGTCTTGAAGCGGCTGTTTTTTGATCCGTCAGGCCGGCGGTTGACCCGCTCGTCTTGATGAGCCCACTATGCGCCCAACCTTCCAAAAGACGCCTAAAAAGCATGATTAATTTGAGGAAAACAAAGTCCAAACACTTGGTAAACTTGGGTTTTTGTTAAACATCAGATGCCTTGCATTTTCGCGATTTCGCGACGAATTTTACGAAAATTTTAGAAATCGATTTAAACGGATGCGTAACCACGATTTCGGTCTTCATGTCTTCACACTTCGAAAAATCCGCACCTCAGGCACGTTGAAATGCTTCAGCGAGACGGACTTTACCTTTACGTGTGCGTAAGATAAATTTTCGAAGAAGCCTGCGCGGAGGAGCGAGAGCTTCGAAGGGAAATTGCACCGCAGGACTCGATGGGCCTGCCGGGATCAAGGAGGAGAAGCCATTATCATGCAGAAACTGATGCTTGCTGCCGCATTCGCACTTGCCGCCACCGCCGGCCAGGCTGCGGAGCCGATTGAGGGCAACTGGAAAACCGCCAGCGGCGAAACCGCTGCGATCGGCAAATGCGGAAGCGTCTATTGCGTAATGCTGAAGACCGGCAAGCATGCCGGCAAGCAGATCGGCCGGCTTGCCGGAAAAGATGGCGAATATTCCGGCGAGATCACGGATCCGGCCGAGGACAAGACTTATAGCGGGTCGGGGTCGGTCAGCGGCAATTCTCTGAAGATGAAGGGCTGCGTTCTGAAGATCCTCTGCAAGTCGCAGACCTGGACACGTCTCTAACACCTCCGCCACTCCCTGAGAGGAATTGGAATGGCCGCACCACTGCCGGCGCGGCCATTCCCCGTTCCAGAACTCCAGACTTTGCCCGATTTTTTTGCCGGTGCATCGGTAAAGGGCACCGTGGCCGCAAAAACGGCATCGGTTGAAAGTCCACGAACTCCACCAATCCGGAACATCACAGTTTTGTGAAAACCTTGAATAGCACCGGCGCAATGATACCGCCGTACAAAAGACATAAAAAAGCCATATTTCGCTAAGGTCTACACGCCTAAGGCGCAATTCCTTACCATCCTTTTTATCATTTTGTTTTTCCAGACAATATTACCTTTCCAGAATGTAACCTAATCGGTTTATGCAGGGCGTCTGTGCAAAAATTAGCGCACTTAGCACTTTTAACGCGTATAAGAAGAATCGGATTTTTATCGTCAATGTTTCATTGACAGCAGTCGCCAAAATGGGGGGCTTTCAGATCGAACCGATCGGTCCGATATCATGGGTGCAAACAACAAAACTCTCATTTGAATTTTATGACGCTGAAAGGACATGACAATGAAGATCATTGCTTCCACCATTGCAGCTACTCTGATCGCTTCGGCTTCGTTTGCCGGTGCTGCTTTTGCTGGCAATGGCGACTACCATGAAGGCGTTTGGCCCGATCAAACGGTCCAGTCGGCCCACCAGATACAGTCCGACGGTTACGGTTATCCCGGTTCGATCTCCCGCGCCTATGGCGTCGACCAGCAGGGCGGCTGGGTGTTGGCAGAGGCAAGCCCGGATCGGGGCGACTATTACGAGGGCATCAACCGCCCGAACTGACTGCAGTTCATTCAAGACATCGAACAATGCCGCCGGCAAGGTCGCAAACTCAACGCCGGCGGACAACTCTGAAAGGATAAGACAATGACGAAGATCGCTTCTGCGTTCGCAGCCGTTCTCATCGCATCGGCTTCCTTTGCAAGCGTCGCTCTCGCCGGCGAGGGGGACTATTATGAGGGCCTTGACCGTAATGGCACCAGGGCCGCTCCTTCAACCGCTCCTTCCCGGGTCGACCGCTTCAGCACCGGCAGCATTACGAATAGCCGAACCTATTCGACCGGCATCGATTCCCGCCAGAGCACCGGCGACCTCCAGGCCCCTCCTGAGAGGGGCGACTACTATCCGGGCATCGTTCGCCCGGAATAAGGCCTTCCGACAGTCAGGGTTTGAAACGTGAGTGAAACCTGACTTCTGCGAAGGCCCCTGTGCCGCCGCCATCCGGGGACGTTCCCCCTGCCCCTGCCCCGGATGGCGGTTTGGCCTGTCATACATACGCAAATGCCAGCCACAGAGCGGCTGGCATTTGCAGTTCATTCAAGACACCGATCGGAAAACGGGTCGCAATCGTCTTCCGGTAAAGTGACAGCCGGACTCTGAAACCGGTTGTCGACTTCAAGATTAGGTGAAGCCCTCCAGCGAATCAATCACGAATAAATCCGCAAACCGTGATTTCCGGGCGGTTTTCCGTGGAAAATACTCACGTTTTCCGGGTCATCGCACCGGAAATCTGCAGCCTTTCCGTGTCGGTTTGTTGGAACGATCTCCCTCTCCATCGATTTGTACCTTCGTACGAGGCGATGCCGATATCGCTTCGCAATATGATGGGACCATGGAAAGGACAGGAAATGAAGACCTATCTGACCTCCGGTATTGTAGCTGCCCTCGTCGCTTCAGCAGCTTTCGTCGGTCCTGCCGGTGCCCAGGACTATGGCCAAGACTATAGCCAGGATTATATGATGACGGCTCCGCCCCAGGGCGACGCCCCGAACCTTGACGATACCTCCGTTGACAGAATGCCTACCGGCAGCATTCAGCCCGTCCGCCCCTGGGTAAGCAACGAAGGTGCGGATACGGACATAGATAATTCCCAGGATAGCGGCGATTTTTACAACGGCGTTATCCGTCCGCAGGACTAAGCATTTGATTCAAGATACCGAGCTCCGCGCAGGTCGCAGCCTTTGCGCGGAGTTCCCATAATGATAAAGCCGGTTTGAGACCGGCTTTATCATTATGGGTCGCGGTCCTGCCGCTCCCGCCGACAGCAATGCGTCCTCCAGGCCTCCTGTCCGCAACAAGGGTCGTGCGCTTCCTCGCCGATTGGCACGACATGCGTGGCAATCCTTCATGCGCCACGCCTTCGGTCCGTTAACGATGCTGAATTCCTGATGAACCGGTCTCTCAGGACGCGTTCAGTCTCCCGCCATTATCCTGCCTGCATTGGATCGGGAGTAGGCCATGTTCGTTCTTGCACGCCGCTTGACCATCGTGACGCTGATCATGACGATTTTCGCATTGTCCTTTGCCGCGCTTGTCGCGGAGCCGGGGCGCAGGGACCTGCGCGTGCATCTGGGCACGACGGCCCCGTGCTATCACTCCGCAACGCAGAACTGCGTCAAGGCGCTCTGACGGTAAACCGCGAAGAAGATCATGCGATCAACCATCGGCGAGCGCGTGACGTCGTTTGATTGTCAACGAGTTCCCACTATAATGGCGCATGAACACACGAATCTTTTCCATCTCCCCCCTTTCCTTCATCAGCCCGAGCCCGGCCGAACCGCGCGTTTTCGACAATGCCGTCGCGGCGGTCGATGCGCTCACCGAGCTCTATGAGCGCAATACGCGCTTCCTGATCGATGCATTCGATGCGCTCGCCAGGGGCGCGCCGGTGACCGGACGCTACCGCGCCTTCTATCCCCAGGTCAGAATCGAGACGACCTCCTTCGGGCACGCGGACTCCCGCCTCTCTTATGGGCATGTGGCCGCGCCCGGGATCTACACGACCACCATCACGCGTCCGAAGCTCTTCCGGCATTATCTCAAGGAACAGCTGGACCTCCTGATGCGCAACCATAGCGTTCCGGTCATCGTTTCGGAATCGGCGACACCTATCCCGCTGCATTTCGCCTTCGGCGAAAACGCCCATGTGGAGGCATCGGCAACCAGTTCGCTCGCCGACATCTCGCTGCGCGACATCTTCGACACGCCGGACCTCACCAACACCGACGACCTGATCGCCAATGGCGAATACGAGGCTCTGCCGGGAGAACCGGCGCCGCTTGCGCCCTTTACAGCGCAACGCATCGACTATTCACTCGCACGGCTGAGCCACTACACGGCAACCAATGCCGACCATTTCCAGAACTTCGTTCTCTTCACGAACTATCAGTTCTACATCGACGAGTTCGCCGCCTGGGCGCGCAAGCTGATGGCGGACGGGGGTGAGGGCTACACGGCCTTCGTCGAACCGGGCAACATCATCACGCCCGCCGGCAGCCACAAGCCGGAAACGGACGTAGTCGTACGCCTGCCGCAGATGCCAGCCTATCACCTGAAGAAGAAAGGGCATGCCGGGATCACGCTCGTCAATATCGGTGTCGGCCCCTCGAATGCCAAGACGATCACCGACCATATCGCTGTCCTTCGACCGCATGCCTGGCTGATGGTCGGCCATTGCGCCGGCTTGCGCAACAGTCAGCGGCTCGGCGACTACGTGCTCGCACACGCATACGTACGCGAAGACCACGTGCTCGACGACGACCTGCCGGTCTGGGTGCCGATCCCGGCGCTGGCCGAGGTGCAGCAGGCGCTGGAAAGCGCGGTCGAGGAAGTGACCGGCTACAAGGGTTTCGAGCTGAAGCGCATCATGCGGACCGGCACGGTCGCAACGATCGACAACCGCAACTGGGAACTGCGCGACCAGCGCGGCCCGGTGAAGCGGCTTTCACAATCGCGTGCCATCGCGCTCGACATGGAATCGGCAACGATCGCCGCGAACGGTTTCCGCTTCCGCGTGCCTTATGGGACGCTACTATGCGTCTCCGACCGGCCGCTGCATGGTGAACTGAAACTGCCCGGCATGGCGACGGCCTTCTACCGAACCCAGGTCAGCCAGCATCTGCAGATCGGCATACGCGCGGTACAAAAGCTCGCCGCCATGCCGATCGAGAGGCTGCATTCACGCAAGCTGAGAAGCTTCTACGAAACGGCGTTTCAGTGATGTTGTAAGCGAGGACGCCTTGGTGTATGATTTTTGAAATTCATACACATGAGATGGCTATGCGCACCAATATCGAAATCGATGACGCCTTGATCGCAGAGGCTATGGAATTGAGCGGCTTGCCGACGAAGAAAGCTGTTGTCGAAAAGGCGTTGCAGGACTTTGTCAGCCACCATAGCCGCAAGAAAGCGTGGGAGGAACTACGCGGGATGGGATGGGAAGGCGATCTCGACGCTATGCGTCGGGGCTGGAGTCCCGACACGGATGGTCATAAAGATGCTGCAGAATGATCGTTGTCGATAGCTCGGTTTGGATAGCCAGGCTCCGCAACATTGCAACAGCACAGACGGAAAAATTCGACGCATTGTCGGATATGAACGTGATCCTTCTGGGCGACATTATCCTGATGGAAGTGCTGCAAGGTACACAAAACGATCAACATGCCGCCAATGTTCGAAAACGCCTGGAGAAATTTGGCGTCATTACAATATTTTCACCGGATCTTGCCGTGAAGGCGGCAAGAAACTACCGACTGCTCAGAGCCCGTGGGAAAACCTTGAGCAAGACGGCCGACCTCATCATCGGCACTTACTGCATTGAGCATGGCCATAGCCTTTTGCATGCGGACAAGGACTTCCTGCCGATGGCAGAGCATCTAGGTCTGCAGATCGCCTGATCACCCAGTTTTCTTGGGTCTCGCCGCAAACAGCGACAGCGCCGTGCCGACGAGCGAGGAGACGATCACCAGAAGGTGGGTATTGACCGCGGCCCGGCCGAGCTCTTCCAGAGCCTCCCTGCCGGCATCGGCGCCGAAGGCGAGCGCGCCGGCCGTGATGCCGGCCGGATAGGTGCCGACGCCTGCCGGCGCATGCACCGGCAGCACGGAGGAAAGCTCGCCGCCGAGCGCACCGCCGAAGCCGGCGGCGATGGGCAAATCACCCAGAAGGCCCAGCACCCAGGCCAGCACAGCGATCTTCGTAAACCAGTTGATCAGCGTCGCGCCCCAGGCACGGGCAAAAGCCCAGGTATCGAACGGCAGGCCGGCTTCCACTTCTTCAACCAGTTTCTCTGCCCTGCTCGGTAGAAATTTCGCGGCCAATCGGAAAACCGGCTTGCGGATCGCAAAGGCCGCAGCCGGCAGGATCAGAAACAAGAGCCAGAGCCCCCAGGTCCCTGCCTTGCCGGTCTCAAGCGCGAACCCGGTGCCCGCAGCGGCCAAGAGCGCATGCAGGTCAAAAAGGCGCATGACGAAGAGCGCCGAGGTGCCGCGCGCCAGCGGCAGGCCGAACTCCCGCTTCATCAATAGCGGAAAGCTTGCCTCGCCGGTGCGGAACGGCAGCATGACATTTAAAAGGTTATGGACCTGCACGAGCCTCAGAAGCGTGCCGAAATGCCCGCCGGTCTCCTTCGGGAAATAGTCGTAGATGCGCCAGGTGCGCAGCACATAGGTGCATAAAAGCAAGGCCAGAGCGATGAGGGCGGAAGTCCAGCCGGCGCCGTTCCAGAGCGACACGACGCCCTGCCAGCCCCAGACCCACTGGATGAACGCGGCATAGACAACGATGATCGCAACGGTTCCTAGCGTCATGGCGTGGCGAATTATCCATGCTCGGCGACTGGCAACCGGATAATTCTTCATATAGTAGGGTGCCCCATGTAAAAGTTCCGGGTTCCGGCAGCCTGACAGCATGCCGCGTCAAGCCCGAGGTTCTAGGAGAAACACAAGGTGCGTACAACAGCAGAGTCGGTCACAAGCCGCATCGAGGCGGCCGAACCGATCGAACTGTCCCTCGTCGTGCCGCTCTTCAACGAAGAGGAAAGCGTCGGACCGCTGATCGAGCGGATCGCAGCGGCAATGACCAGTTATCCCGCAAGCTGGGAGCTCATTCTCGTCGACGACGGCAGCACGGATGCGACGATCGCCAATGCGAAGAGCGCATTGAACCGCCCCGGCCTCGACCTGAAGATCGTGGCCCTGCAGCGCAATTTCGGCCAGACGGCAGCCATGCAGGCGGGCATCAACCAGGCACAGGGCCGGCTGATCGCCACGCTCGACGGCGACCTGCAGAACGATCCCAAGGATATTCCGGGGATGGTGGCCGAACTGGAGCGGCGCGAACTCGACCTGCTCGTCGGCTGGCGCAAGAACCGCCAGGACGGGCTTCTCCTGCGAAAAATCCCCTCCTGGATTGCAAACCGGCTGATCGGCCGCATCACCGGCGTGCGCCTGCACGACTACGGCTGCAGCCTGAAGATCTATCGCGGCTCCGTCATCAAGCAGGTCAAGCTGATGGGCGAAATGCACCGGTTCATCCCCGCTTGGGTGGCTGGCGTCGTGCCGAGTTCGCGGATTGGCGAAATGCCGGTGACCCACCATGCGCGCCAGCACGGCGCCTCGAAATATGGCATTTCCCGCACGTTCCGGGTGATCCTCGACCTGCTCTCGGTGATGTTCTTCATGCGCTTCAAGGCGCGGCCGGGACATTTCTTCGGCTCGGTCGGCCTCGGCCTAGGCGCGCTGTCGGGCATCATCCTCGCCTATCTGTTCATCGACAAGTTCATCATGGGCAATGATATCGGCACGCGACCGCTGTTCATGATCGGCGTGATGCTGTTCCTATCGGCGGTACAGATGATCACCACCGGCATCCTCGCCGAGATGATCGCCCGTACCTACTACCGCGAAGACACGGCGGTCAGCTACATCATCAGGGAAGTCTATGAGGGCGATCAAGCGCATCAGTGACGCGCTTGCCCGCCGTCCCGACCTTATCCTCTGGCTGATCGCGGCCTATTACGTGCTCGCGATCGGCTTTCGGGTGCTGCGTTCCGAGGCGCTTGAAAGCGACGAAGCGGAACAGCTCTACCAGTCGCAATTCTTCCTGATGGGTTACGGGCGACAGCCTCCCCTCTACAACTGGCTGCAATACGGCGTCATCCAGCTTATCGGTCCGTCCATCTTTGCGATCTCGCTGGTCAAGAACCTGCTCCTCTTCTTCTGCTGCGTTCTCTACGGGTTCGCGGCCCGGCTGGTGCTGAAGGACCAGCGGCTCACGGCGATTGCGATGCTCGGGGTGATCGCCCTGCCGGCGGTCAGCATCCTCGCCCAGCGGGACCTGACCCACGCCGTAGCAACGCTCTTTGCCGTCGCGCTGTTCCTTTACGCCTTTCTTCGCACCCTGACACGCCCGAGCCTCGGCAACTATCTGCTCACCGGCGCGGCGGTCGGCATCGGCCTCATTGCCAAGTATAATTTCGTCATCGTGCCCGTCGCGGCGATCCTGGCGACCTTACCCGAACCCGATTTGCGCAAGCGCGTCTTCGACTGGCGTCTTATTCCGGCGCTTATCGTTGCAGCCCTCATATGTCTGCCGCACGGGCTCTGGGTGCTCGGCAATTTCACCGAGGCGACGGCAGGTACGATCAAGGTCATGCGGGACGACGCCACCGGGAATGCCGTCACTGATCGCCTCACCGGCCTCGGAACGCTGGTCATCTCGGTCCTGGGCGGCACGCTGCCGATCCTGGCCTTTTTCCTCATCGCCTTCCGCCGCCCGCTGCTCTCGACATGGCGGGCGACAAGCCCATGGACCCGCGTCATCGGCCGGACGATCTTCCTTTCGCTGATCTCAGTGGGGCTCATCGGCCTTGGCCTCGGCGCGACGACGATCAGCGAAAAGTGGCTCTCGCCCTTCCTGCTTCTCTTGCCGCTTTATCTTTGCCTGAAACTCGATGCAGCCGGCGCGGACACGACCGACGCGATTCCGCGGATGTTTCTTCCCGTTGCGGCCCTGGCGCTGGGATTCATCGCCTATATCTCGCTCGGCAACATGATAGGGCCACGCTTCGGCCAATATACCAAGGAGAATTTTCCGTCGGGTCCGTTCATCCGGGAGGTTCTGGCGGAACAGCCCGGCACGAAGCCTGCCTATGTGATCGCCGATGATTCCTCCCTCGCCGCCAGCGCGCGGCTGGAACTGCCGGATGCGCGCGTATTGCTGCCGAGTTTCGAACAGACGCCGCCTCTGGACGAGGCCGAGAAAATTCTGCCGGGGCTTGTCATCTGGCGCGCAGTCCAGGGCAGTGGTGAAATTCCCACCTATCTCAAGGCCTATATCGCCGGACAGGGAGGCGTGCCGGAAAATCTCTCACCTGCAACGCTGGCAGTCCCCTATCTGTTTTCCAACGGCCGGGACAGCGTGCTTTTCGGCTATGCCTGGGTGGGCGGAGCATCGCTTGATTCAACTTCATTCCGGAGAAACTAAGTGGGACCAGACCATGCGGAGACGGTAAGAGACGATGCAGTTCCCGGTAGCCGCGCCCTGCTGATCGTGCTCGCCGGCTATTTCCTGTTGAACTTTATCGTGCGGATGGCGCTGCCGCATTCTCTGGAACTGGACGAGGCCGAACAGTCCTATTTTTCTCAATGGCTGCTGGCGGGATACAGTTCCCAACCGCCCCTCTACAACTGGCTGCAATATGCGGTCGTGCAGGTTTTCGGGCTTTCGCTGGTCACGCTGTCGCTGCTCAAGAACCTCCTGCTGTTTGCCTCCTACGGGTTCTATTGGCTGGCGGCGCGGCAGGTCCTGCGCGACAGGCAGCTTGCCGCCGTCGCAGCCCTCGGCCTGCTCACCATTCCGCAGGTGGCGTTCGAGGCACAACGCGACCTCAGCCACACGGTCGCAACCATCTTCGCCGCCTCGCTGTTTCTCTACTGCTTCTTCCGGGCGCTGAACCGGCCCTCGATCGCCTCCTTTATCCTGCTCGGTGCCGCCACGGGCATCGGCGGGATCGCCAAATACAATTTCATCGTATTGCCGATTGCGGCCTTCGCGGCGATCCTCAGCGATCGGCAATGGCGTTCGCGTCTTCTCGACTGGCGGGTCCTGCTTGCCGGCGCCGTGGCATTGCTGATCGTCTTGCCGCATGCGTTGTGGCTCGTCGATCATTTCGAGGCGACCAGCGGCCACACGATGCGCAAGCTTGTCGGCGACGACACCAATCCCGTCGTCGCGATGTTAGAGGGCTTCGGTTCGCTTGCGCTTGCCTCGCTCGGTTTCGGCGCACTGACGACGGTCATCTTTGCAGCAGCCTATCGCGAGCGGCTGCGGGAGGTGATCCGGGCTCGAAACGACAGCACACGGCTTGTCGGCCGAATCCTGCTTTTCTCGCTCGCGTTGATCGTCCTGCTCATCCTGTTTGCCGGTGTCGAAAGAGTAAAGGACCGCTGGCTCACACCGATTCTGATCGTGCTACCGCTTTATTTCGTGGTGAAGATCGACGCTTCAGCGATCGGCCTGCAACCGGGCCTCAGGCGGATATGGGGAGTGGTTTTGGTCATCATGGCCCTCATCCCATCAATCCTCTTCGGCCGGGCTGCCGTGGCTCCGATCACCGGCACCTATCAATATTCCAATTATCCCTTTCAGGCGTTTTCGGAGGAAATCCGGCCGCTTACGGACACCGCTCCGACCCTGATCGTCGCGTCCGACGGGCAGTTTGCCGGAAACATGCGGTTCAATTTCCCCTCCACGCCGGTCACGACGCTCTCCACCCCGACCGATATCCGCTCGCTGCCGATGCCGCCCCACCGGCGCATCCTGTTCGTCTGGCGCAATTCCGACGGCAGCATGCCATCCGGCTTTCCCGCGGGCTTCGCGCAATATCTGCAGGAACGTGGCCTCGCCGGCACGGTGCCGCAAGCCAGGATCACCGCCCTTCCCTACAATAACGGGCGACCGGACGACCGATACCGGTTCGCGTACGCGGTGGTCGATATTCCCGGATAAGATCTATTCCCTCACCGTATCGCGCAGGTGATCGAGCGCGGCACGGAGCTTTTCGACCACCTCGTCGATCTCCAAGCGGCTGATGGTCAACGCCGGCGAGGCAAGCATGCGGTCGCCGGTGGCGCGCATGATGAGGCCGTTCTCGACGCAATGATTGCGGACCGTCGCACCGATATCGTCGGGTTTCGCATACCGCCGTCTTACCGCCTTGTCGGCCGCAAGCTGCAAGCCGCCGATCAGCCCGACGCTTTCGGCCTGCCCCACCACGTCATGATCTTCGAGGCTCTTCCAGGCCTCGGCGAAATACGGGCCAATGTCGTCGCGCACGCGCTCCACCAGCCCCTCCTCCTCGATGATGCGGATGTTCTCAAGCGCGGCAGCCGCCGAAACCGGATGACCGGAATAGGTGAAGCCATGGTAGAAATCGCCGAGTTCATTGACCATGACATCGGCGACCCGGTCGCTCACCAGCACGCCGCCGATCGGCAGGTAACCGGAGGAGAGACCTTTGGCGATCGGCGCGAGATCCGGCTCGACCCCGTAGTATTGGTGTCCGAACCAGGCGCCGAGACGACCAAAGCCGCAGATCACTTCGTCGACGACCAACAGGACATTGCGCGCCTTGCAGATACGGGCGATTTCCGGCCAATAGGTCTCGGGCGGAATGATGACGCCACCCGCTCCCTGGATCGGCTCGGCGACGAAGGCAGCAACGCGGTCCTCGCCGAGCTCGTCGATCTTTTCTTCCAGCTCACGGGCGACTTTCAGGCCGAATTCGGCAGGCGACAGATCGCCGCCTTCCGCATACCAATAGGGCTGGCCGATATGATGGATGCCCTCGATCGGCAGGTTGCCCTGCTCGTGCATCAGCTTCATGCCGCCGAGCGAAGCGCCCGCCACCGTCGAGCCGTGATAGCCGTTCTTTCTCGCAATGACCTCAGTCTTCTCCGGCTTTCCCAAGACTTTCCAATAGACCCGCGCCATGCGGAACCATGTATCGGTCGCTTCAGAGCCGGAATTGGTGAAGAAGACGCGCTTCAGCTTCTCGCCCGCATGCGAGGCGATCTTCTGGGCGAGCAGGGTCGCGGGCGGCGTCGTCGTGCCGA
Source organism: Neorhizobium phenanthreniclasticum (assembly GCF_040066075.1). NCBI lineage: Bacteria > Pseudomonadati > Pseudomonadota > Alphaproteobacteria > Hyphomicrobiales > Rhizobiaceae > Neorhizobium > Neorhizobium phenanthreniclasticum. The sequence goes on along the minus strand of NZ_JBEAAL010000006.1, from coordinate 7,690 downwards.
AAAACGTGTTGTAATAAGGCAGTTCCTGCATCTGCCGATAGGCAGCATCGGCGATCGATCTGCGGCCGTAGCCGACATTGACACACCACAGCCCGGCGAAGGCATCGAGATATTTCTTGCCGTTCGAGTCGTAGATATAGACGCCCTCGGCCCGCTCGATGATGCGCGTGCCCCTGGCGTTCAGTTCCTTCATGTCCGAAAACGGATGCAGATGGTGAGCGGCGTCGATCGTGGCGAGATTGGAAAGTGCAGGCCTGTCGTTCATGGGTATCTCTCTGCCTCAGATTGTGCCTCCGATTCTTATCGGCTACGAACGAAGCTCCGCAACACCCTTCAAAAGATATTCCCATGGCTGCAGAGACCGCCCCGCCCCATATCGAAATCCTCCTCGTCGGCATGAACGGCGATCTGCGCGGCAAACGCATCCCTGCGACCATGGAAAAGAAGATCTGGGACGGCGCCGTGCGTCTGCCGACCTCCACCCAGTCACTCGACATCTGGGGCGACGATAATGACGATATCACCGGCCTGTCGCTGACGATCGGCGACCCGGACGGCAACTGCATTCCTGATCAGCGCAGCCTGGTGCCTATGCCATGGGCGCCGGAGGGCTCCAGGCAGGTGCTTTCGACCATGCACGAGCTCACCGGCGAGCCGAGCTTCATGGACCCGCGCGGCATTCTCGCCTCTCTCCTGAAACGCTACGAAGAGCGCGGCCTCACGCCGGTGGTGGCGACCGAGCTCGAATTCTACGTGGTGCAGGACGACTGGCGCGAGACGGGAAAACCCCGGCCACCGGAGAAGCTGATGTATCGCGGCGAGCCGAACGGTTTCCAGCTCTACGACATGAGCGCCGTCGATGCGCTGGACGACTACCTGCAGACGGTCAGGATTTGGGCGAAGGCACAGGATCTGCCGGCGGACGCGACCACTGCCGAATTCGGTCCGGGCCAGTTCGAGATCAATCTTCTGCATCGCGCAGACGCGCTGGCGGCGGCCGACGACTGCATCTATCTGAAGCGCATCGCCGAGCAGGCGGCGATGAAGCACGGGCTCAAGTCCACCTGCATGGCGAAACCCTATGCGGATCAGGCGGGCTCCGGCCTGCATGTGCATGCGAGCATCGTCGATCGCGATGGCAACAATGTTCTGGATGCCAGGGGCGGCGATCCGGCGCGGCTGAAATCGGTCTCGGCCGGGATGCTGAACACCATGCGCGACGCGCAACTGATCTTCGCGCCGTTTGCCAATTCCTACCGCCGTTTCCAGCCGGGCTCGTTCGCGCCGGTCGATATCGACTGGGGTTTCGGGCATCGGGGAACCGCGATCCGCATTCCCGACAGGGATGGCCCGGCCGCCCGCATCGAGCATCGCGTCGCCGGCGCCGACGCCAATCCCTACCTGCTTCTGACGGCCATCCTCGGGGGCATGCTCATCGGGCTCGACGAAACGCTCGATCCCGGCCCTTCGACCGAACCCGGCAAGGAGCCGCCGGCAGGCACAAAAAGGCTGACGCACGATTTCTTGACCGCAGTGGAGGATTTTTCTGCGTCGCCCTTCATCAAGGACATCTTTGGCGAGCGCTACCAGAAGCTCTACGGCGATACCAAGCGCAAGGAAGCGATCACCTTCCTGCGCACCGTCAGCGACTTCGACTACCGGACCTATCTGCCGCGGATTTGAATCCTCAGTCCTCGGGTGATGCCAGGCAAGGATCGAGCATGATCCGCCGCGCGCCAAATCGTGCATAGCCGCCCGCGAAAAGGACGGGATCACCAATGTTGCGCCCTTCCTTGCTGTAGGTGACGCACATGACCTGAACGTCCTTCTCGTCACACATCACCAGGTATGCCAAAGTTCCGTCCCAATCCACCGCAACGAGCCTGCCGCTGATCGTCAGCGTGATGCGGTCGTCGGTCGGCGGCGCGTGATCGATCCAGTGTTTTATGGTCTCGCAGGTCGCAGGCCGGTCTGCATAGCCTTCGCCCATCCTGAACGGCCCATCCGGGTCTATCATCGTCTCCGCGAACGAAGCGGGAGGCAATCCGAACAGGAGCAGGGCGGCAATAGCGGCTCTGGCCGGAGCTTTACGGCACGACGAAAAAAACAAGCAGTTACTCCTTGATTGATCCCTTCGACTACCGATGCCGATTCGCGCAAATTTGAGGCCGACATCGGAGCGGCGTTTGCCACCGTTCCCGGCCATGCACAGCTTTGCCGGCGGCCACCCCAGAGGATCCGGTTTTCTTCCGGGAGACGGCAGCGTTATCCACATTCTCCAAGCCCAAACTTGCTGATATATTGGTCATTATTTCTATGTCGCACATAGTCCCCAGGGGTTGACGGGAAACCGGTTACACAATCTTTCTGCGGCGACCGGCGAAATAGGGTTGTCAGCCTTCCGGTGCGCTTTGCCCGGACGGCATCAGGGGACGTCGCATGGTGCAGGCAGGTGCATTTTTGAGAGTTTGCCGGATCGTGACGATCACGGTGTCGATGCTGTTGTGCGGAGCATCCGGCTCCCTCGCGCAGGAGAAACCGCTGACGCTGATCCTTCAGCAGAGCCAGAACGAGGCCGATATCAAGCGTGTCCTGGATATCGCCGCGCAGACCGGCCGTCCGGTGAGCGTGCAGGTCGAGAATGCGGAAGACGATCAGAAGGCCGGTTCCGCCGGACCGGCCATGGAACCCTCGCCGGAAATGGTCGCGACGAACATGGGCATGGCCTCCTGGGACACGCTTTCGAGCGCTGTGGTGCGGGGTTTCACGATCGCCGTTTCGGGGTTTTCCGGCTTTTCCACGGTGCTGGGCATGACCCGGAGCAACCTTGCTGCCGAGGGAAGCAATTACGGATGGCCCCTGTTCGTCGCCTTGCTGGCTATTGCCGCCGGCAGTGCCGCGGTAATGCTGTTGCGCTTCCTGGCCGCGAGTATCCTGCCTCGCAGGCATGAATCGCTAAGCGTTGCCGGAAAATTCCGGCGAGCGGCGTTGCGGGCGCTCGCCGATCTTCTTTCCATCGCCGTTTTCCTTGCATTAGCCAGATTTGTCCTGCTTGCGATGCTTGACCACGGCTCGATTTCCCTGCGCATCGCGAGGGGCGCGGTCACGGCCGTGCTGATTTCGACCATCTACGTCACGCTTGGCCGCTTCCTCTTCAAACCCACCGCGGCGAGCGATCCCCTCGTCAATATCGAGGGACCGAACTGGCATTTCCGAATGCTCGTCGCCTATGGGCTGATCGGCGCCGTCTTCGCAGAGACCATTCGCCTGTCGGTTTCGCTCGGGCTGAACACGGGCACCATGGAAGGGTGGCTCCTGATCGGCAATACGGCGCTTGCGATATTGAAGCTCGTCTGGTTCATCGGCGGACGGAAAGGTATTCGCGATGCGTTCATCGGCGCCAATCCGGGCTTCATCCGGCGCCTGGTCGGCAATCTTCTGCCGGACTTCTACGCATTGACGGCGGTGCTGATATGGATCACCGGCCTTATGGTCGCGGGCACGCCGGACAGCGCCCGCTGGAGTTTCGCGGCCGGGGCCACGCAAGTCCTCCTGCTGATCCTGCCGATCCTGGCGATGGGCGCCTATACGATCATGGACGAGTTTACCCGTCAGCATGAGCAGGCCGACGGCGCCGGACTATTGTCGTCGTTGTTGGCAAGCCTCCGGGTCGTCGTTTCCGGCGCAATCTGGATCGGCGGACTGCACTTGATCACGGCGTTGTGGCGCCCGCTGATGGCGGGAGAGGCGGCCGTCCTTGCCACCGACTGGATCGTCTGGCTCGAGCGCTTCAGCTTTGCCGTGGTGGCAAGCTGGGCCGTCTGCACGCTGATCTGGAAATATTTCGATTCGATCTCCCCATCCACGCAGATCGCGCTTCCGGGCCAGGAGGACGATCATGGCGAGAAGAAGATGACGAGCCGGTTGTCGACGGCCCTGCCCGTCGTCCGCAACCTGGCGCTCGGTGCCGTGCTTGCCGTTGGCGCCCTCCTGATCCTCAGCTCGCTCGGAATCGATGTCGCACCGCTTCTGGCCGGTTTTGGCGTCCTCGGCCTGGCGCTGTCCTTCGGTTCGCAGGCGCTGGTCAAGGATATCGTATCAGGCATCTTCTTCATCGCAGACGACGCCTTCCGTATCGGAGAATACATAGACACGGGCAAGCTGAAGGGCACCGTGGAGCAGATCACGGTGCGATCCATCCGATTGCGGCACCATAACGGGCCTATCCACACAATCCCGTTCGGACAGATCAGCTCCGTCACCAATTACAGCCGGGACTGGGGCACGATCAAGTTCGAGCTGCGCTTCGATCGCGAAGCCAACACCGAGACCATCCGGAAAGTGGCGAAGAAGGTGGGCCTGGCGATGCTCGAAGATCCGGAATTCGGGCCGGAATTCCTCGTTCCGCTCAAGATGCAAGGTGTCCAGGACATCACCGAAACGTCCATGATCGTCCGCTTCAAGTTCACCTCCCGTCCCGGAAATCCGAGCCTCATCAAGAGAGAAGGCATGAAACGGCTGATCGCCGCCTTCAAGGAGGCCGGCCTGGAATTTGCCTCGAATGCCGTGACGGTCCGGTCCAATGCAGCCAATCCGGCAGAAGCCGCCGCCGCCGCGCTCGCGCAGCAACCTGCCCCGGCTCCGGTCGTGGCGGCATAAGCCTCAGATACCGCTTCCTTGCTGCTCCACCTCCCCGCGGGGCAGAGGTTCATTGACCAGCACCTTCAGCTCGCCCGCATGGATTTTCAGGCGCACGTCGCGGTCCATCGGCAGAAGCTCGCCGTCGATGACGCAGCGGATATCATGGCGCTCGCGCGGGAAATGCAACTCCACCTCGGTCGCGGTCATGGCGGTGATGGCGACGTTCTCCTTGAACCGGCCGCGCAGGATATCGAAGGTGAGGCGCGCCACACCGGCGGGCTTCAGCGGGTCGGCGATATAAAAGCCGAGATGGCCGCGGGTGAGGTTGTCTGCATACATCAGCGGATCGGGACCAAATTCGTTATTGGACACCGAGATGGCCGAAACCTTGCGATGGCCAGTCTTGCCCTCGGCCTTGAACTCAACTTCGAACTCCGGCGGATTGAACATCACGCCGACTGCCGCCCGCACGCTCGCCCGCATCTTGCCCAGCCTGGAGCCAAAGGTCATGGAATTGCGGTAGCGCACCATGCGCGCGTGCATGCCGGCGGAGAACTGATGCACGAAACTTCTTCCGTTGGCGCTGGCAATATCGATATTTTCAGGCGTCGCGGCGGCCAGGGCATCGAGCGCCTGCCAGATATCGAGTGGCAGTTTCAGCGAGCGGGCGAAGAGATTCATTGTGCCCGCCGGCACCACCCCGAGCGCAATCCCGCTTCTCCAGGCAATGCCCGCCGCCGCGGAGATCGTGCCGTCGCCGCCGCCGGCGATCAGGCCCTCGATACCCGGCGTGGCCGCTGCCTTCTCCATAGTCTCCACAACTCTGTCGCCGGAGACCACATGGCATTCAATGTCGTGTCCCGCTCCTTCAAAAGTCCGGAGCGCATGGGCGCAGTATGCGTCCATATCGGTGGTTCGGAAGGTACCGCCATCGCGGTTGAAGACGGCAAACAGATTCATCTCATATCCTGGGCCGGGATCGGCGGCGGAACAACGGATCACCGAAGAAATGGTTGCGGACAAGAGGTTTATCAACACCACGCCGCCTCTCTGCGACGCACACACACAATCCCGTGATATGAGCGGAGGATCTACCGCAACGCACAATAGCATGCTAACTTTCAACACAGGTCGTTTCGATGACCGCTCGCCTCCAGAGCGGGTAGGTGTTTCCCACACCTCACCCGCGTCTTTTTTTCAAGCAGATTCATTTGCATGACCGACTCCGCCGCTTCTTTCGCTTCCGCACGCGACCGTTCGGAAACACGCGCCTCTGAGGCCGCTCCTGCCCTTTCACCGCTCGCGATCGCGCTGATCGAAATCGCGCTTGCGGTCGGCGGTTTCGGCATCGGCACCGGCGAATTCGCGATCATGGGCCTGTTGCCGGACGTGGCCGCCACCTACGATGTCAGCATCCCCATGGCGGGTTACGTCATCAGCGCCTATGCGCTCGGCGTGGTGGTCGGTGCGCCGATCATCGCTGCCCTTTCGGCGCGCATGCCCCGCCGAACCCTGCTTCTCTGCCTGATGGGCCTGTTCGCAGTGGGCAATATCCTGAGCGCGATCGCGCCGGATTTCTGGAGCTTCACGGCCCTGCGCTTCATCACGGGCCTGCCGCACGGCGCCTATTTCGGCGTCGCCGCGCTCGTCGCCGCCTCCATGGTGCCCTTTCACAAACGTGCCCGCGCCGTGGGCCGCGTGATGCTGGGACTCACGGTCGCAACGCTGGTCGGCACACCGATCGCCACCTTCATGGGCCAGATGCTCAACTGGCGCACCGCATTCTTCCTCGTCGGCGGCATCGGGGCGGTAACAGTCGCCCTGCTCTGGTATTTCCAGCCGCGCGACCAGGTGCAGGAAGGCGCGAGCCTCAAGCGGGAACTCGGCGCCTTCGGCCGCCCGCAGGTCTGGCTGACGCTCGGCATTGCTGCCGTCGGCTTCGGCGGCATGTTCTCGGTCTTCAGCTATATCGCCTCGACGACCACCGTGACCGCCCGGATGCCGGTTGCCATGGTATCGATCGTGCTGGTGCTTTTCGGCATCGGCATGAACGTCGGCAACATTCTGGGCTCGCGGCTTGCAGACGTGTCGCTGAAAGGCACGATCGGCGGCGTGATGGTGTTCAACGTCATCGTCATGAGCACCTTCGGACTCTGGGCTCAGTACCCTGTCGTGCTCTGCCTCTGCGTTTTCCTGATCGGCTGCGGATTTGCGGCCGGCCCTGCCCTGCAGACGCGACTGATGGACGTCGCGGCGGATGCGCAGACGCTCGCCGCCGCCTCCAACCATTCGGCCTTCAACATCGCCAATGCGCTCGGCGCCTGGCTCGGCGGCCTCGTCATCGCCTGGGGCTGGGGTTTCGCCGCCACGGGTTATGTCGGTGCATTCCTGTCGCTGCTCGGCCTCGGCGTCTTCTTCGCGTCGGTCACACTGGAGAAGAAGAGCGGGACGGCCTGATCTCAGGCTGCCTTCGACGGCGTTTTCGCCTCCGGCATCACCATGTATTTCCGGCCGTTCTCGCAGATGACGTGCTCCTTGCCCCATAGACGCAACGCGGCGATGACCGGCTCCAGGCTGAGACCCAGCGGCGTCAGCTTGTAGTCCACGCGCGGCGGCACGACCGGAAACACGGTGCGTTCCACAAGCCCTGCCTCTTCCAGTTCACGCAACTGCTTGGTGAGCATGCGCTGCGTGACCGAAGGAATGCGGCGACGCAGTTCGTTGAAGCGCAGCGTTCCGTCTTCCAAGAGGTGGTAGAGGATCACACCCTTCCATTTGCCATCGAGGAAACTCAGCGTCGATTCCACCGGGCAGCCGGGGAAATTGTCGGTCAGCTTGGCACGTGGTTTCGACATGGCGACGATCCTTTCACGGTATACTTTTTGGCACTATACACCAAAAATGTGCATTCTTGCGCTCCTGAACCTTACGCGCCATCTAGTGTGACGTCTCAGAGATTATGACGGGTTGTTCTATGCCCAGAATTGGCAGGTCTTGCGGGGGGACGAGCAGTTGGATGCTGCGCGCGACACCTGGTTGCTTTTGGATC
>NZ_JBEAAL010000064.1:2500-5756 GCF_040066075.1 Neorhizobium phenanthreniclasticum | reverse complement strand
TTGATGAGCATGGTCAATGAGAACGATCAAGCCGATCGGGCGATTAGTAAGGCTAAGCTTCATGCATTGCTGCACGTCCACACGCCTCCTATCAACGTGGTCGTCTTCCACGGCCCTGATAGGGAATACTCGTTTTCAGGGGGGTTTCCCGCTTAGATGCCTTCAGCGGTTATCCCGTCCATATATAGCTACCCTGCTATGCCCTTGGCAGGACAACAGGTCCACCAGAGATATGTCCATCCCGGTCCTCTCGTACTAGGGACAGATCCTGTCAATATTCCTACACCCACGGCAGATAGGGACCGAACTGTCTCACGACGTTCTGAACCCAGCTCACGTACCGCTTTAATTGGCGAACAGCCAAACCCTTGGGACCTGCTCCAGCCCCAGGATGCGATGAGCCGACATCGAGGTGCCAAACAACCCCGTCGATATGGACTCTTGGGGGTCATCAGCCTGTTATCCCCGGCGTACCTTTTATCCGTTGAGCGATGGCCCTTCCACGCGGGACCACCGGATCACTATGACCGACTTTCGTCTCTGCTCGACTTGTCAGTCTCGCAGTCAGGCGGGCTTATGCCATTGCACTCGACGAGCGATTTCCGACCGCTCTGAGCCCACCATCGCGCGCCTCCGTTACTCTTTCGGAGGCGACCGCCCCAGTCAAACTACCCACCATACACTGTCCCGGACCCGGATGACGGGCCGCGGTTAGACATCCATGACGATAAGGGTGGTATTTCAAGGATGGCTCCACGAAGACTGGCGTCCCCGCTTCAAAGCCTACCACCTATCCTACACATGCCGACACGAATGCCAGTGTAAAGCTATAGTAAAGGTGCACGGGGTCTTTCCGTCTAACCGCAGGAACCCCGCATCTTCACGGGGAATTCAATTTCACTGAGTCGATGTTGGAGACAGCGGGGAAGTCGTTACGCCATTCGTGCAGGTCGGAACTTACCCGACAAGGAATTTCGCTACCTTAGGACCGTTATAGTTACGGCCGCCGTTTACTGGGGCTTCGATTCAGAGCTTGCACCCCTCCTCTTAACCTTCCAGCACCGGGCAGGCGTCAGACCCTATACGTCGTCTTTCGACTTCGCAGAGCCCTGTGTTTTTGATAAACAGTCGCTACCCCCTGGTCTGTGCCACCCCAAAATGGTTGCCCAATCTGGGGTCACGCTTCTTCCGAAGTTACGCGTGCAATTTGCCGAGTTCCTTCAACATCGTTCTCTCAAGCGCCTTGGTATGCTCTACCTGACCACCTGTGTCGGTTTCGGGTACGGTCTATAAGGTGGAGCTGTTTCCTGGAACCGCCCCGCTGCCCACCCAATCCAATAAGAGTGAACAACTTTCGCGATCCGTCACTACCACCAGGCCCACGAATATTAACGTGGTTCCCATCGACTACGCATGTCTGCCTCGTCTTAGGGGCCGGCTAACCCTGCTCAGATTAACTTTAAGCAGGAACCCTTGGTCTTTCGGCGAGAGGGTCTCTCACCCTCTTTATCGTTACTCATGTCAACATTCGCACTTCCGATATCTCCAGCAGCCCTCACGGGTCCGCCTTCACAGACTTACGGAACGCTCCGCTACCCCTATGTCTTCGTTAGAAGATCATAAGCCTCAGCTTCGGTGCATGGCTTTAGCCCCGTTACATTTTCGGCGCAAAGACCCTTGATTAGACCAGTGAGCTGTTACGCTTTCTTTAAATGATGGCTGCTTCTAAGCCAACATCCTGGTTGTTTTGGGATCCTCACATCCTTTCCCACTTAGCCATGACTTGGGGACCTTAGCTGGAGGTCAGGGTTGTTGCCCTCTTCACGACGGACGTTAGCACCCGCCGTGTGTCTGCCGAGTAGTACTCTCAGGTATTCGCAGTTTGGTTAGGATCAGTAAGACGGTGAGTCCCCATAGCCCATCCAGTGCTCTACCCCCTGAGGTATTCGCTCGACGCTCTACCTAAATAGATTTCGCGGAGAACCAGCTATCTCCGAGTTTGATTGGCCTTTCACCCCTAGCCACAAGTCATCCCAATCTATTGCAACAGATGCGGGTTCGGCCCTCCAGTTGGTGTTACCCAACCTTCAGCCTGCTCATGGCTAGATCACTCGGTTTCGGGTCTAATGCAACTAACTCAATCGCCCTATTCAGACTCGCTTTCGCTGCGCCTACACCTACCGGCTTAAGCTTGCTAGTTACACTAAGTCGTTGACCCATTATACAAAAGGTACGCCGTCAGCCTTGCGGCCTCCGACTGCTTGTAGGCATCCGGTTTCAGGTTCTATTTCACTCCCCTTGTCGGGGTGCTTTTCACCTTTCCCTCACGGTACTTGTTCGCTATCGGTCATGCACGAGTACTTAGGCTTGGAGAGTGGTCTCCCCATGTTCAGACAGGATTTCTCGTGTCCCGCCCTACTCTAGGACAATCAGTGTTCTACGCCTACGGGGCTGTCACCCGCTACGGCCAAGCTTTCCAGCTTGTTCGGCTTTATTCCTGATTGCCACTGGCCTGGTCCGCGTTCGCTCGCCACTACTTGCGGAGTCTCGGTTGATGTCCTTTCCTGCAGGTACTTAGATGTTTCAGTTCCCTGCGTTCGCTTCTAACCCCTATCTATTCGAAGGTTAGATACCTTATTAACGATACTTGGAAACCTGTGCAGTTGTTGATGTTCTGCCAGCGTTAACAAGGACTTCTGTCCTCACGCTGTCGCGATCCTTGATCGCTTCGCTGCGGACGGCGCGCCAAACGATTGGCAACGACCTGGCGGTCTGTATGGGAAGTCCCATGCAGCGTCCTCAGCGCCAGTCCAACTGAACAGATTTTCCAAGTATCTAAGGTGGGTTGCCCCATTCGGAGATCCATGGATCAAAGCTCATTCGCAGCTCCCCACGGCTTATCGCAGCGTATCACGTCCTTCTTCGCCTGTGCATGCCAAGGCATCCACCAAATGCCCTTACGACACTTAATCGTTCTCATTGCCAATGCCCATCAGTATAGCCTGCACTTGGTGCAGGCAGCAGGGCTACCTTTTACAACCCTGCCATCTCATGATGCCATCGACGTGTTCGATCCGGTCACTTATTGGAGCTACGCCGAGCAGCTCGCTTGTGCCGGATCATAAGACCAGCTTCTCGAGATCAAATCCGGGACCGCGCGGTTAGCAGACGGCCATCAGTAAAGTCGTCAGAGGCGCCCGAAGACACCAACAACGACCGACCAGAGTGACAAGCTTCCTTTCTCCACTGACCCCTC
>NZ_JBEAAL010000063.1:0-7511 GCF_040066075.1 Neorhizobium phenanthreniclasticum | reverse complement strand
CCGACCATGATCGCCATCCACGGTCTCATGTCGACTGATCGCGGTATCGGCGTATTGCTTGGCTTTCTGCTCGGTCACGAACAGGCTGACATCGTCGCGCAGCGCGCTTTGATTGCCCTTGAGGGCGAGGACATAGTCGGCCTTCTGGTCGACGATCTGCTGCGCGATCGCACGCTGGCAGCCCATGGCGTCGATGGTCACGATCGCCCCCTCGATCGCCAGCACCTTCAGAAGATGGGGGATCGCGACGATCTCGTTGGCCTTCTCGCCGACCTTGACCTGACCCAGCACCAGACGTTGGCGCGCGGCGAACGCCGAGACCATGTGGATCGCCGCCTTGGCGCCTTTCGACCGGCGCACGGTCTTGCCATCGATGGCGATCACCTCTGTCGCCACGCCGGTCAGCGACGCGACCCAGGCGACAAAACAGCGCTGAAACGCCTCGGCATCAAGCGTGGCAAGGATGTCGCCGAGATGATCATGCGACGGTGTGCCGCCTGCAAAAGGCCGAAACCGACGCAGAAAACTCAGCTTCCGATTGCCAAAATTCGCGATGTCCGTGAATGTTTCCGCCCCCGACAATACCGCAAGCAGGCACAGCAGCAGCACCTCCCTCAGCGGGTAGCGGACCTTGCCGACCTGACGCCCGTCCGGAATATCCTCAAAATATCCAAGAAAAACACCCGCCTCCTCAAAAAGTTCGCCATGCTCCCGATCGCTATCCGTCATCGTCGTCGTTCCTCCATCCAGAGGATCGCGACTGATTCAGCAATTCAAACCTTTGTCACCTACTTCTTCACCCGATCGCCCTGATGTCGACCCCATAGTCCCTTGCGACGGTCACGGAACTCAGCGCCGACTTCGTAATCCCGATTTGCCCGCTCAGCGGTTCAGGGAATTTCTCAAAGACCTCAGGGAAAAAACGCTTCAATAAAAGCCTGACTGTTGGTTTCCACGCAGAACTGAGCCGGTTAGGCGCATAATTTCCATTGAGAATTGAGCCATGTGAACCTTCCCCCAACGCGGAGAGCGACGGGGGCAACGGAGTGATCCACATGGGACTTTTAAACATTATCCGTCGGATGAAGCTGCGCGAGAACCTGTCTGTACGCGAGATCAGCCGGCGCACGGGGCTGTCGCGAAACACGATCGCGAAGTATTTGAACGCGGGCACGATCGAACCGACGTTCACGGTACCGGAACGACCGAGCAAGCTTGATCCTTTTGCCGACAAACTGGCGGCCTGGCTGAAGACCGAGGCCGGGAAGTCGCGCAAGCAGCGCCGAACACTGAAGCAGATTCATGCCGATCTGGTGGCGCTCGGCTTTACCGGTTCCTATGGCCGTGTTGCAGCCTTCGCCCGAGATTGGCGGGCGGATAGACAACGTGAGCAGCAGACGACGGGCCGAGGCATATTCGTTCCGCTGTCTTTCCGCCCAGGCGAAGCATTCCAATTCGATTGGAGTGAGGATTATGCCGTGATCGGCGGAGAGCGGACGAAGCTGCAGGTCGCGCATATCAAGCTATCGCACAGTCGCGCGTTTTTGGTCAGGGCCTACCTGCTGCAGACGCACGAGATGCTTTTTGACGCCCATTGGCACGGCTTCCGTGTGTTCGGAGGCGTCCCTGCTCGCGGCATCTACGATAATCTATGGACGCCTCCCGGGCGAGATGAACATTTGGCGGCACTCGGCATTGGATGCGTGAATCTATCCGGCCTATCGCTGGAGCGATCACGCTCCTGGCCTTGATGGGAGTCCGCTGCCTCTTTCCTCATAACATGATCGACCTTTGTGGCCTTGTCGTAAATCAGGATCCGAAGCTGCGGTCCGTGCCGTTACGCCATCAGTTCTTACCTCGCATTCATCATTGCCTCACAGGCAACGATTGGCAAATGACTATTTTGCGGCATAGCGCTCCTGTCGTGTAAGCAAGGCCCATGCTACCCGCGCGGTCTTGTTGGCGAGCGCTACGATCGCTTTATTAAATCCACGGCGAGCGACGAGCTCTTTCAGCCATTGCGATCGGCGATCGTCGTGACTGGCAAGTCGGCTGATAACTGCGCGTGCACCATGGATCATTTGGCGACGGAGGTAGTGGTTCGCTCGGCGGCCAATTCCGCCGAGGCGTGGTTTGCCGCCAGTCGTGTATTGTCGCGGGACCAGCCCGATCCAGGCCGCCAGTTCTCGCCCCGATTTGAAGTGGCGCCCGTCCTCAACGCTGGCCACCAGTGCAGTTGCAATGATCGGACCGACGCCAGGCAGTTCGCACAGACGGTGGCAATCTTCTCGCTCGCGGCAAATCTCGCTAATCTTCCGGTCGAGCCTGGCAACCCGGTCATTCACATCGGTGAGCTGGTCAAGGAGTTCGAGGAATAGCTCGCGCCCGAGATCGGAAAGAGGTGCATTCTCGACAGCCGAGGGTGCCTGAGCAGCAAACCGCCATGGCCCCTGCGGCAAAACGATTCCATACTCGGCAAGAAGGCCGCGGGCATGATTGATCAGCGATGTCCGCTGAACGATCAGACGCTCCCTAACTCTATGTAGTGACTGAAGGTCTTGCTGTGCGGTCGACTTGACCGGTACGAACCGCATGGTTGGACGTGTCGCCGCTTCATAAATCGCCGCAGCATCGACCGCATCGTTCTTGGAGCCACGGACAAAGGGCTTCACGAAGCGTGGATTGATCAGCAAGACCTCTCGCCCGTCATGCTGGAATTGCCGCCCCCAATGATGAGCGCTGGCGCAGGCTTCCATCGCTACCATCCTGGGGTTTATAGCTTTGACCGTTTCGGCCAACTTCGAACGGCTGATCTTCCGCGACAGGATAGCGCCATCCGACGCGATGCTGTGGAGATGGAATGACGACTTTCCAAGATCGATTGCGAGCAATTCGAATGTCATGACTTCCTCCTTTAGTTGGGCCCCTCATTCTGAGGCCTCGGAGGGAGGCGTCCATCCCATAACATGAAGACAGCGGTCGATCGGGTTGGCCGCGGCAAGGAGCGACAGGTCAACATCCGGTTCCTTGCGATGACGAACCACTACGTCTTTGCACCTGAGTTCTGCAATCCTGCTGCGGGCTGGGAGAAAGGGCAGGTCGAGAAAAACGTTCAGGATTCTCGTCCCCGCCTATGGCAACAGATGCCGGACTTCCCGGATTTGGCAACGTTGAACCTCTGGCTGGAGCAGCATTGCCAGGACCTGTGGCAGGAGACACCGCACGGGAGCCTGCCCGGTTCGATCGCGGATGTTTGGGGTGATGAACAGCCTGCTTTAATGGCGTTGCCCGCCATGTTTGACGGCTTCGTCGAGCAGAGCAAGCGCGTCTCGCCGACATGCCTGATCACCTTCGAACGTAATCGTTACAGTGTGCCAGCATCGTTTGCGAACCGCCCCGTCAGCTTGCGGATTTATCCCGAGCGGCTGGTAGTTGCAGCCGAGGGCAATATCCTCTGCGAACATCCGCGGATCATAGAACGCAGCCACGACAAACCACCGCGAACGATTTACGACTGGCGGCATTACCTTGCCGTCATCCAGCGCAAGCCCGGTGCTTTGCGCAATGGTGCACCCTTCCTGGAATTGCCGCTGGGCTTTCGACAACTGCAGGACCAGATGCTTCGCCGTCCCGGTGGTGATCGGGAGATGGCCGACATCCTCGCTCTGGTGCTTCATCACGACGAACAGGTTGTCGTCAGGGCTGTGGAGCTGGCTCTGGATCAAGGCGTCGCGACCAAGACGCATGTGCTGAACCTGCTGCATCGTCTGATCGATGGGAAGACAACTGACGGTCCTGACATCGACACGCCACAGGCGCTGACCTTGCTGCGTGAACCCAAGGCAAACGTGGAGCGCTATGATGGCCTGCGTGTCCGGATCGTGGGAGGTCGTCATGCGTCATGATCCTGCCAGCGCCGCCGTCGTCATTATGCTTCGTAGCCTGAAGATGTATGGCATGGCCCAAGCGGTCACGGACCTGATCGAGCAAGGAGCACCAGCCTTCGATGCGGCCGTGCCGATCCTGTCCCAGTTGCTAAAAGCCGAGATGGCCGAGCGCGAGGTCCGCTCCATCGCCTATCACATGAAGGCTGCCCGTTTCCCGGCCTACAAGGACATCTCCGGCTACGACTTCGCCGCCAGCGAAATCAACGAGGCGACGGTGCGCCAACTGCATCGATGCGAGTTCATGGACGGAGCGCATAACATTGTCCTCGTCGGCGGGCCGGGCACAGGCAAAACACATGTCGCGACCGCCCTCGGAGTCCAGGCTATCGAGCATCACCGCCGAAAGGTCCGCTTCTTCTCGACCATCGAATTGGTCAATGCGCTCGAGCAGGAGAAGGCAAAGGGCAAGGCAGGTCAGATCGCCGAGACGCTGGTCCGTCTCGATCTGCTGATCCTCGATGAGCTCGGATACCTTCCATTCAGTGCCTCAGGCGGAGCGCTTCTCTTCCACCTGTTGAGCAAGCTTTACGAGCGCACCAGCGTCGTCATCACCACCAACCTCAGCTTCAGCGAATGGGCAACCGTCTTCGGCGAACCAAGCATCGCAGACTGCCCCTATTGTCGACGGGGTGGTGCATCATGTGACTATCATTGACCCACGCCACGGCCTTGCGGGTCAACGTCTTGAGCTGGTGTCAGTCCAGTCCGGTCGCGGTGCGGCATTCGTAGTCGTTCGATTACCTGACGGACGCCGCCGTTCAATTCGCCGGTCGGCGACCGATCTTGCAACCTTTTCGCCGGACGCGTGGAGCGAGTCGAAGTCGGCACCTCGCATCAGCGTTCGAACCCTGCTCACATTGATGCGCCATTTAAACAGCATGGTTACCTCCCGTTCCAAGGAGGTGATTCGCGATGAACGCGCAATCGAAACCGTACCGCGTAGCGTCTCAGTCCCTCGTAAAGCTTCTGACCCCGAGCACGACAGTCCCGCGTCCGTGGCTCGATTTGCCGGCGGAGACGCGCAAACAAGTCGCTCAAAAACTTGCCCCCCTGTTGATGCGGATGCGGTCAATACGCGCGCCGACAAAGGTAGATCGGCATGCTGAGAGCGACGAATAGCCCGGACAGCCAAGTCACCGCCGAGCATCGCGGCAAGCTCGCCTACATTTATGTCCGCCAGTCTTCTGTAAACCAGGTGCGGCATCATCAGGAAAGCACTGAGCTGCAGTATCGGCTCATCGATCGCGCCGTCGCTCTTGGCTGGCCACATGAACGCGTGCACGTCATCGATGAAGATCTTGGCAAATCCGGTTCGGGCAGCGTCGAGCGAGAGGGCTTTAAGAAGCTAATCGCAGAGATCGGGCTTGGAAACGCAGGGCTTGTCATCAGCCTCGATGCCTCTCGGCTCGCCCGCAACAATCGTGATTGGCATCAACTCCTTGATCTGTGCGCACTGTTCGGCGTTATTATTGCCGACGGCGAACGGCTCTATGACCCTTGCGCTTACCATGACCGCCTCTTGCTCGGCTTGTCAGGCATCATGAGCGAAGCGGAGTTGCACCAGATCAGGCAGCGCCTTCATCAGGGCGAGCGTCAGAAAGCGGCACGCGGCGAATTGCGCTTTGGTCTACCCGCCGGATTATCTCATGCCCTCTCGGGCCAGATCATTCTCAATCCCGATGAGGAAGTGCAGGCAAGGCTTTGCCTCGTCTTCAGCAAATTCCGCGAATTGGGAAGCGCGCGGGCGGTAATGCGTTATCTACGCAAGGAGGATTTACCATTGCCAATGCGTCCCCTTCGTGGTCCGGCACCGCACGAAGTCGTCTGGCAAGAGGCCAGCAACCCGCGCGTGCTCAGCATTCTCCATAATCCCGGCTATGCTGGGGCCTATGTCTATGGTCGACGACGGCAGACTGGCGGGCGCATTCGTCAGGACGTGTATCTGCCACGCACAACCAAGGTCCCCATCGAAGACTGGGAGGTCTGTTTGCAAGCGGCCCATCCTGGTTACATCGGCTGGGAGGAGTTTATGGACAACCAACGGCGATTGGAAAACAATATCAACCACTACGAAGCCGGCCATACGGGAGCGCCGCGTAAGGGCGCTGCATTGCTGCAGGGCATCGCTGTCTGTGGGCGGTGCGGCCGGCGGATGAGTTTGCGCTATAGCGGCCCTGCGGGAAACTATCCCGTCTACACGTGCCGCGCCGACCGCGGTCACGATGGAGGGCCGTTATGCCAGGAGGTGCGAGCTCTGCCCATCGACGCACGCATCGAAGGCATTCTACTTGAGGCCCTGACGCCGGATAGCATCGCCATCGCCATCGCCGCACTGGGCCAGATCAAAGAAGAGATCCGGCAGCTTGAGCGTCAATGGGCTCTGCGGCGCGAACGGGCGCGCTACGAGGCGGAAAGGGCACGGCGCCAATACGACGCAGTCGAACCCGAGAACCGCTTGGTGGCCCGGTCGCTGGAGCGGGGATGGGAAGAGAAGCTGCGTGCAGCCGAGGCCATAGAGCAAGATTATCAACGGTGGCGGTCCGACGAACCCTTGGTTCTCAGCGAGGCAGATCGCGACGGACTATTGGCGCTCGGAGAGAACCTCCCTGGCATCTGGCATGCCCCCTCGACCACGGCAGCCGAGCGAAAGAGCATCCTACGCCTCATCATCTGCGAGGTCGTTCTCGACCAAAAGCGCCTGCGGGGCCAGGTCTGGGTCAAGATCCTGTGGCAAACGGGAGCGACAAGCGAGCACTCTGTCCAAAGGCGCGTTCACACCTATGGTGACTATATCGATATCGACAAACTACGAGCGCGCGTGACGGAGCTGAACACCGCCGGCAAAATGGACAAGGAAATTGCCTCGGCGCTGAACGCCGAAGGCTTTCTTGCCGCACGGAATTGCGCCTTCAAGGGTGAGAATGTCTGGCTCTTGCGCAGGCGTTGGGGCATTCCCACCGTCAAAATCAACGGCACGAGCTCCAATCCCGCCCGGTGGCCGGACGGATCCTACTCCGTTCAAGGAGCCGCAGCGGCTCTGGGCATCACACCTCAGGTCATCTTTGATTATCTCGCTCGCGGATGGCTCAAAGGGCACCAACTCGCCAAGGGCCAGCCGTGGCAAATCGACTTGACGCAGGACCAGATCGACATTCTGCGCGCTCGCGCTCAACGTAATAGACGATCGAGGAAACAGGCATCATGAAATCATTGGTGACGCCAAGATGACCACCGCTCTGCTCGATCGTCTGACCCACCGTTGCCACATCCTGGAAACAGGAAACGACAGCTTCCGCTTCAAGGCCAGCTCGGCCGCAGCAGCACAGAAGAGAGGAGAAAAGGCCAATCTCTTGACCAAAGCCTGATCAGAAAACCATACTCAGAAGTGGCTCACTTCTCGGTGGAAAAACCGGCTCAGTTCCGCGTGGAAACCAACATTTCGACATAGACGAGGAAGCTCGTCGCGTTGATCGGCCGGTCGATGACCCAGGGCGCGCTGACGCGATCAACGCGCAGGGCGGCAATGAACGTCATGGTGTTCCAGTGGCCGAAGGGAGCCTGGCC
>NZ_JBEAAL010000062.1:0-9874 GCF_040066075.1 Neorhizobium phenanthreniclasticum | reverse complement strand
ATCGTCTCCGGCCTCTTTGATCTTTGGGAAAAGGAACTGGGCAAGGTCTCTGGCAAGTCCAAGACCGCCGAAGCGATCCGCTACGCGCTCACCCGGCGCGAAGCACTGGAGCGCTTCCTGACGGACGACCGGATCGAAATTGACTCCAATATCGTCGAGCGCGCGATCAGGCCCCAAACAATTACGAGAAAGAACAGTCTATTCGCCGGCAGCGAGGGTGGTGGACGCACTTGGGCGACGGTCGCCACCCTCTTGCAGACAGCCAAGATGAACAACGTCGATCCGCTTGACTGGCTCTCCCAGACCTTGAACCGCATCGCTCAAGGCTGGCCCGTATCTGAAATCGAGGCGCTCATGCCCTGGAACTTCAAGTCCCACGCCATCGGCTGACCGCTTACGGAACAGTCACCTCAAGCTTGATAACAGCGCTACACCGGCGACGCGCTCCCGCGATTATCCCATGTCCACAGTCTCCGTTGTGGACACAGACTCCTTCATTCGATTTTCAATGAACAGGTGCCGCGAATTGTGCGCTTACCGAAGAAGGACATACGGTCTTACCTTAGAAGCGGCTTCGTTCAATCCTTCAACAGCCCCACCATCTACTCTTTGCCGGTCTCCCGACGCACTGTCAGCTCGCCCCCAACAGGAACCGGCCCCTTGAAATGAGACAATCGTCGTGCTAAGTATCACATAGTAAGCTCACTAATGATAAGCTCACAATGAATCACGACCCGATCACATCAGAGTTCCTGGAATCGCTCACCAAGGCGAGCCGCAAGATCCGCACGGCCTTCAATCAGAGAGTCGCGGCACATGGGCTAACTTATCCGCGGGCCCGTACACTGTTCCGCCTCGCAAAGCAGAACATGACCCAGAGCGAACTCGCCTGCGATCTCGAGCTTGAACAGGCGACCATCGTCCGCATCCTTGATCGCATGGAGGAAACCGGCCTCGTTGAACGCCGCCCTGATGGAAAGGACCGTCGCATCAATCTCATCGTTCTCACGCCCCTTGGTGAGGAGCAGGCCGCACTCGTGAGATCTGTTGGGGAGGACCTGCGCATGCAGATCTTCGCCAATGTCGACCCAAAGGAACTGCAGAACGGTATTGCGCTCCTGGAACGGATAGCGGCCAACGTTGCGGAGATGAGCGATATCCATGTCCCCGCGTGAGGCCGCAATAAGAGAGGAAGACGCGACAGTCATACGGCCAGCCTTCGATAGACATGCGAAGCTGACCGAAGCCGCGCATCAGCAGGAAACGCCGTCGGCGCAAGAATCAGCGGCTCCGGCACCGGCTGCGCCCGCCGCTTTCGTGCCCAAATCACCGGCGATGATGATCGCCTATGTCTTGGCCGGCACAATGGTTGCACTCACCCAGGGGCTCGGCATGAGCTTCATCTCCATCAATCTGCAGCAGATCGCCGGGCCAATGGGGCTAACGCAAGTCGAAGCCACCTGGCTGATGGCGGCGTATTTATTTCCGAACGCCAGCCTGACGCTCCTTCTGTTCAAGGTGCGTGCCCAGTATGGGCTAAGGAAATTCGCGGAAGTGGCGATAGTTGCCTATGTGCTCGTCTGTCTCGCGCATTTCTGGGTGGATAGCTATGAGAGCGCCTTGGTGCTGCGCTTCTTCGCGGGCGTTGCCGCTGCACCCATGACCTCGCTTGGCTTCCTTTATATTCTGGAGAGCATGCCGCCGGCGAAAAAAATGAATATCGGGCTCTGCATCGCGCTGACAGCCCTCGCTATTCCGACACCCGTCACCGGCCTCATTTCACCGTCGCTGATGGACATTGGGGACTATCATGCTCTTTATCTCATTGAGATAGGTCTCGCGATGATCTCGCTCGGTCTCGTCTATCTTTTGCCGCTCGGTTCCCCACCGAGAGCCAAAGTGATCAGCAGTCTCGACATCGTCAGCTATATCTTCCTCGCAATTGCACTCGGCTGCTTCGCCGTGGCTCTCACTGTCGGCAGGCTCTACTGGTGGACCGAAGCCGTCTGGCTCGCCTGGATTTTCATCGGAGGGATCGCAGCGGCGGCTGTCCACGCAATGATCGAGCTCAACCGGAAGAATCATCTGATCGATATTCGCTGGCTTACCTCGCGCGAAATCTTGCATTTAGCCGGTGCTTTGATGGTGTCTCGCCTGGTTCTATCGGAACAGACGAGCGGTGCTGTCAACTTCTTACGCAATGCCGGAATGCTGAACGAGCAATTGGCCGGTCTCTACTGGGTCATTCTTGCGGGCGCGATCGTCTCCGGCGTGGTCTGTGCCGTAGTCATGAAGCCCGGCCGCGAGTCCACGATCCATGCTATCTCTCTGCTCCTCGTTGCCATCGGCAGCTACATGGATAGCCAGTCAACTGTTCTGACCCGGCCGGAACAGATGTATTTTAGTCAGTTCATGGTGAGCTTCGCGGGCGGCCTCTTCCTGCCCCCGGCGCTGACAATGGGCCTTGGCGCGGCCCTGAAGCGTGGCCCCAGCTATATGCTCTCCTTCATCGTCGTCTTTCTCGCCACGCAGAAGATCGGTGGTTATCTGGGCAGCGCCCTCTATGGCACTTTCGTCCAGTGGCGCGAACAATTTCATTCCTTTCGGCTGGTCTCGCGGCTCACATCTACCGATCCTCTTGTCGCGGCTCGTCTGAAACAGCTTGGCGGGGCTTATGGGAAGGTGCTGACCGACCCGAACCAGCAGACTGCCCAAGCCACCTCGCTCTTCGCCAAACAGGTACAACAGCAAGCTTACGCCCTTGCCTATAACGACTCCTTTCTGTTTACGTCCTGGCTTTCGCTTGCTGCCTTGGCAATCCTTCTTCTGCACGTAGGGTGGCGCAACCGCCAACGCCTTTTCCCGAATATATATCCGATGCAAACCGCTTGACGCTTGAGCAGAATCAGAAAGACAAAGGGAATTATAGAAAGACACCATGTCCAATCTCTTCCGCTCCATCGCCACTTATGTGGCCATTCTCGTCGGTTTCGCCGGAGTGTTCGTCGTACTTTATGCCTGGAACCTGCCGCCCTTCCACGGCGCGGTAGAAGTGACCAACGACGCCTATGTTCGCGGCCAAGTGACAATCCTCAGCCCACAGCTTACAGGCTATCTCGTCGAGGTGCCGGTGCAGGACTACCAGCAAATCAAGAAGGGCGATCTGATCGCCAAGATTGATGACCGCATCTACGCACAAAAGCTGGAACAGGCGAAGGCAGCGCTCGCCGTCGCGGAGGCTTCCCTTGCCAATTCCGAGCAGAGCCGCAAATCTGCGGAAGCCAAAATCCAGTCCGCCAAGGCGGCAGTGGAGAGTGCCAATGCCGCTCTCGAGGTGGCCAGGACGACCTACGAGCGCACCGAGGGCCTTTTTAAAAAGAATATCGCCAGCAAGAGCGAGGCGGAGAAAAACCGCGCCGCCTTCAACCAAGCTCAGGCTGCCGTCCATCAGGCTGAAGCCGCGGAACTGGTCGCGGAGCAGGATTTAGACATGATCGTGGTTAGCCGCCGCTCGCTGGAAGCCAACGTGCAAAGTGCCGAGGCCGCGGTGAAGCTCGCCGAGATTGACCTAGCTAATACCCGCATAACAGCGCCGCGGGACGGTACGCTGGGCGAGGTGACGGGCCGCATCGGCCAGTATGTCGCGCTCGGCACGCAGATCGGTTCGATCGTGCCCAACCATGTCTGGGTGGTCGCCAATTTCAAGGAGACCCAACTCGCCGGCATGCAGCCTGGACAGGAGGTGACTTTCACCGTTGATGCCCTTGGCGAAAAGACGTTTAACGGCCGGATCGAGCGTTTCGCGCCAGCCACTGGGTCAGAATTCTCCGTCATTAAGGCCGACAACGCCACGGGTAACTTCACAAAGGTCGCACAGCGGATTCCGGTTCGCATCGCCATAGAGCCAAAGCAGCCTCTCACCGCCAAACTCGTGCCTGGCATGTCAGTGGTCGCCAGCGTGGATCTCGCGCAAGGTGGGGCGGCTCTCGCCCGGACGGCGCAAGCGGATTGATCCGATCAAAAACCGAACTCGAATTCCGGTGCCCGTTTGCATCCGTAGCGAGGCCTCTTTCAGCCAAACGGCTATTTGAACTGGCTCGGTTTGTCTGAACAGCTTCGGGCTATTCACTAGACTGGCGCTACTTTGGCCACAGTTTTTACGTTGAGATCTTCAGGAGGCGTGTGATGCGGAAACCTGTGCGGGGATCGTGGCAGAGACGACAGGAGCAAGGCGGCGAGAAGGCACCAAAAGTCTCTGAACCATCTGAGCAGGAGCGAGAAATTGTATCCGACGGCAGCCAGCACGGCGTTGATCGCATCGCCCTGCTGTCCGGCGAGATAATTGCGATCCATTCGGTGTTCGTTCTTGAGATGCCCGATGACGGGCTCGACGGCTGACCGTCGTCGCATCTGTCGTTTGATGGCCGGCGTCACGCGGCGCTTCTGGCCACTGGTGAACACCCTGAGCTTGTGACTCTCGGGCGCATTGTGGCCGCGATATCCGGCATCGGTCAGGATGCGGGAGAGCTGGTTGCCAATGGTCTCTTCCATGTCGGGGATGATGGTCTCGAGGGTGTGCCCATCGTAAGGGTTACCGGGCAGCGCCATGGCATGCAGGGCGAACTGACCGCCTTTGGCGCGGTTCAGCGTCGTGGCCACCGAGACCTTGACGCCAAATTCATAAGGGCGATGGGCCTTTCCATTGCCGATGCATTCCACCTCGTCGGCATGAAGGCTGTAGATCTTGCGGCCGCGCTGACGCTGTTTCTGCTCCAGGACGGTTCTTGCCTGATAGAGCGGCCAGATGAAGATCGCCTTGAGTTGCTCGTCGCCGGCGATCTGACGCTCGATGTCGCGGATGGTTCGCCCCAGATAGGTCTTCAGCTTGCGCAGCGCCTTGCCAGCCCGCTTGAACTGTTTTGCGTGGGCGTACCGCTGGTGCTGGATCAGCGCGAACTTGCCCAGCCGCACATAGCTTTGGCGTAGCTCGAGCCCACCTTCCGAGCCAGCCGCACGAGCCGCTCCCGTGCCCGGTGAATGAGCTTGGCATCGGTCGGAAACATCACGTTCTTGGGCTGGACGGTCGTGTCGACGATCACCTGCCGCGTGTCCGACGGCTTCATTGCGCCGGTCTTGACCGCCACCGACAGGCTTTCCTGCAGCAAAGCCTTTATCCGCTCCTCACCCATGCGTTGGCGCCAGCGTGTCAGCGACGAACGGTCGAAGGGCAATGTGTGCTGGAAGAACGTCTCGCCGCAGAAATACTGGAAATACGGGCTGTCGAGGTAGCGAGCACAGACAGCCTCATCCGACAGGCTGAACGTATGCTTGAGGATCGCCAGACCCGCCATCAGCCGGGTCGGCAAGGGCGGCATGCCAAGCACATCCGGATAAACCTCACCAAACCGTTCTTCCAGAAACGACCAGTCGATGGTCTGCGCCAACTGCACCAGTTCGTGCTTCAGATCGATGATCTGGTCGAGGCGGGATCGGAACAGATCACCTTCTCCCGTCTCGCGTCGTTCAACAGGCTTGGACATCTACCAGATCCGATCCATCGCGATATCGGAAGTCAATCACGCTTCGATGATTGAGAAAACCGAAATCTGAAATAGCAAGAAAACAGAGCGAAATCATGCCATATCTTGCGCTGTCGATTATTTGGCAACGTCCAATATACGCGAAATATCAATTGCTTCCGGATACTTCACGGCCGACGCAATAGAGGCTTGGGGTACTAACAGCCGGGCCGATATCACCCTGAAACCAAGGCATACTGGGGTGAAACCGCATCTAAAAAGGACAATTGAAAGCCCCGTCTATCGGTAAAAGCGGCATAAGAACCTTCGAGCGACGTCGGCAGTATCAGCCCGCAGCAGTGAACTGCGGGCTAAATTGTGGTGCCCCAGGATCAAAAGTTGCGCTGCAGGCGGACAAATCCAGTCCAAGCGTCCGGCTCATCCTGGTAGTTCACAGTGCCCTTGAATGCCAGGCCACTCGCGATTGCATAATCCAAGGTCACGCCAGCCTTCCAGTCCTCGCCGCCATTCGCGTCGAATTCGTCCCAGACATAGTTGAAACCAGGCGTGATGGCAAGCTTTTCAGAAGCCTTGATGGCGTAGGAAGCAGCGACGTGCCATTCGCCCGAAAGGCTTGAAGCTGCCCTGCCGCCGTAATAGGCCGAAACGTCTGAAGCATAGATTACGAAAGCCTGAAGCGTGCCCGGGCCAATCGGAGCGCTGGCAAGAAGGCGAATAGCACCTTCTTCGACCTCCACATCGTAGCTGCCAAGAAGATCGACGGAAACCCCGCCGAATTTGGCAATTGCAAGGGCTTCGATACCGACGCCTTGTCCATCGGCACCATTGATGCCGTTGTGGATCGTACGACTCAGTTCATCAACCTGGAGGCCGACGGAGAAAGCATCGCCAGTGTAGGTGTAAGCAACAGAGGTAAATCGCGTATCGGCACCACCAGCGTTAACATCAGTCTCGCCGTTGATACCCTTATCCCACCAGTTCAGATAAGTACCGACCTTGAAGCCGCCGAGCTCAATGTAGACGTCATCAAAGTAGAAATCGTCCGGCGTTTCCCCCGAGTTATCGCGAGAAGATTCACCATGAATGGCGATAAAGCTGGTTAGCGTGCCAAGTTCGGTATCGTTCTTTGCGACGACTTCCAGGCGGCCACGAGTCCAAGCGTCCCAGTCGCCCTCGTTGTAGCGGTTGGTGCTATCGCCGATATCAACCTGAAAGCGAATGTAGCCGCCGATCTTGAGGCAAGTTTCAGTACCCGGAATGTAGAAATATCCAGTACCGAAGGCATCGCAAACACGCACATATTCGATTGGTTCCGGTTCCGCAGCAACGATGGCGTCAGCCGCATGAGCGCCAGTAACTGCCCCAAGAGCAGCAGCGGAGCCGATCAGAAGGCTCTTGATGTTCATTTTTGAACTCCTGTTAGTAAGGGTAATTCTGATATTGAGAGACCTCCTCGGTGCTGCGAGAATGTGATCTCGATAATTTGATTACATACCGACGGAACGTTTGTAAATTGCCCCAGAGCGAACCGATGGCTCGGATCAACTTGTTCCAGAAGCAGTGTGGGATAATGGCAACAACCCGACGCAGTGGCAGCCCCCCGGGGGGCGTGATGATTTGCCATCGCATGATGGCTTGTGGGGAGTGCGGGTAGAGGAAGCGAAGGAGTGTTTTCGAGAATGAACACGGGTTGCGACCCCTCGTCGTTTACCCACGTTTAAGCTAATTCACTGGCGTCGCTGGACCCATTGGCCATGTTATATGGCTGCGCATCGAGACACCAAGATCAGGCGTTTGAGCAAATTGACGGCGAAGCGCAGAGGCAGAGCTTTTCGTGGAACGAAAAGCCGGGGCGTACGCCGACTGGAGATCGCGGTACGCCCCGGCACATGCCCGTTAGCAGGAGATCAAACTTATCCCCCACCTCTCAACGGCGGTGGATCATCGTGAGAGAGGGACAACAACAAACTAAGTCATAACCCAGCTTGCCAACAATAGTGTATATACAGACGATATGTTTGTAAATAGGAAAATCACGCCCGATTTGGCTGTCACTTGCGTGCGAGCTTGGGCGGCTCGATCGGTGGGATAGGGACCTGCGGCCATGACACCGTCGCTATGAGCTTGACTTTGTACATTATGCGGCGAAGCAAAGGGCCTGTGCCATTCGTATAAGACGTCCGGGAGGTATTTTGTGCATTTCCGGGTTTGACGGTGAGTGTCGATAAAGATCGTCGCTCCACAAAACGAGACGCACAGCACCGATCGCATCAGTGAATGTCAGATCGGTTTTTTTATACCATGCCGCCGCGTGAGGGGGCGTGCTTCGGCTCAGGCTGTCACCGGCCCAGACTGTCACGAGACTGTACAATGCCAAGAGTGAAGGTGTCGTGCGGATGATGGCGTTTCCATTCCACTGGCGCTGGGTCTCCACACCAAGATGGGCGCGTGTTTCGGCGAACGTCACTTCGATCTGCCAGCGTCGCACGAAGTAGGCGATGATCTCGCTCGAGGTCGGTATTGGTGCTCATGAACGCCTGGGGTTCGCGGCGGCCCGTCGGGTCTCGAACTAGGACCCAGCGAATTGGCCTTGGCGGGGTTCCCCGCCGATACCACAAGCCAGTGCCTGTCGTGATATCGAGGTGTTTATCGGTTTGTCTGCCATACCAGCTTGAGGCGACGATGCGTTGCCACACGGTCTCGGGGTTGTTGAGTACCGCCTTCAACTTGGGTAGAGGCATGCCTTTTAGAGCCTGACCGAAAAAGATAGGATATTCGGCTTGCGCCCCACCTCGGACGGTGATGCGGGAAGGTGCTGCGCTTCGAGCTGATGATAGAACGTGGTCTGTCGCGACAGCCACAAGCATCAGGAAAGGAAGCGCAGCATGAAGCACTTTATCGGCCTCGATGTCTCGGTGAAAGAGACCGCCGTTTGCATTGTCGACGAAACGGGCAAAATCTGCCGGGAGGTGAAGGTTCACAGCCACCCCGACGATTTGCTCGCGGTCGTGAAGGATCCGAGCTGGAACATCGAACGGGTCGGGCTCGAGGCTGGGCCCTTGTCGCAGTGGCTTTTCGAGGGGCTTGCAAGCGCAGGATTGCCGGTCATCTGCATCGAGACGCGCCATGTGAAGGCGTTCCTGAAGGCCCAGCCGAACAAGACTGATCGTAACGACGCGCGTGGAATCGCGCAGATGATGCGGGTCAACCTGTATCGTCCGGTGCATGTGAAAACGCTGACGAGCCAGAAGCGGCGGGCGCTCTTGACGGCCCGCAAGCTCCTGCAAGGCAAGGCGATAGCCATCGAGAATGACATCCGCGGCCTTCTGCGCAACTTCGGCCTCAAGGTTGGTGTTGTGGGAACGGTGAAGTTCGACGAGCGCATTCGAGAGCTCGTCGAAGGCATGCCCGACCTGGAAGACCTCATCGGGCCACTGCTTTCTGCCCGGAACAAGCTGCGCGCCGAATTTGCTCGTCTGCACAAGAAGGTGCTGGCGTCCGCCGAGGAGGATGCGACCTGCAAGCGCTTGATGACGATCCCCGGTGTCGGTGCCGTCACGGCGCTGGCCTATACCGCAACCATCGACATTCCGCAGCGTTTCAGAAGCTCCAAGGCAGTGGGTCCCATCCTCGGGCTGACGCCGAAGCTCAACGAGTCCGGTGAAAGCAAGCGTGTGGGCCGCATCTCCCTGTGTGGGGACGGCATGATGAGAACGCTGCTCTATGAGGCCGCACAGACGCTGCTGACGCGCGTGACGAAATGGTCATGGTTGAGAGCCTGGGCAATGAACGTCGCGAAGCGGCGCGGGATGCGCAAAGCCATTGTCGCACTTGCGCGTCGCCTTGCAGTCATCATGCATCGCATGTGGCTGGATGGCGCTGGGTTCCGCTGGACGCGGGAAGCTACGGCCCCGACCATCTGATCCGGACGGCCAGGAAGGAGAGAGACAGAAAGTTCCGCCCCGGCGGACAAGCGTCCTTCGCAGGACGATGGATGAGGTAAGTTCGTACTCAACTCCGTGCCGACCGCACTCGATGACTCGATGTCGGTCAGGACGCTAAAAAAGATAGGACTGCCTCATTCTCCTGATCCTATGCTGGGAGGGCAAAGCGCCGATCCCGTAGAGAAGCAAGGACCTGCGAAAGACGTCGATGCCGGGCACATGGAAAGGCTCGAAGCGCTTGACCTGAACACGCCGAATAGAGAAGTTGAGTGAAATCAGCCAGTTGTGATTCCTTCGGATTTGCTTAGGATTCGATGGAGACCGCAATGGGCTGGACTGATTTCACCCGCCGCCAATATGGCCGACGGACGGTGCGTTATGCAAGTGATC
>NZ_JBEAAL010000061.1:0-10003 GCF_040066075.1 Neorhizobium phenanthreniclasticum | reverse complement strand
GGTTCTCACATTAAATGCCAAAGACCCATCTTGAATCTCAATTTAACTGTACATTCTCAAACTATGTGTACAGCTAACCTTCTGAAATCGTTGACAGGCGATTCTCACGATTAACTGCAAAGCGACACTGGCAGTTTGGCCGAGGCAAGGGAGAGAGTCTCGTCGAACTCTTCGACCGATTTCGCGCCGAAGACCACGCTCGAAACCGCCGGATGACGCGCTGGAAACTGAAGCGCTGCAGCGGCAAGCGGCACATCGTGCTTTCTGCAGATTTCTTCAAGCGCCTCGACCTGCCGGAGCACTGGCGGCGTCGCCGGCCGCATGTCGTAGAACGCGTTCTCTCTTGCGCCGGTGGCGAGAATTCCAGAGTTGAACGGCGATGCTGCGATCCAGGCGATGTCATTTGCCTGACAAAACGAGAGCAGTGGCTGGCTCGCGACACGCAGAAGCGAGTACTCACCTGCCGGCATCACCACGTCGAGTTCGACGCTCTCCGCGAGTTCGAGGCAGGCGCGCCAATCCATCGCGGCAACACCGATCGCACCGACAACTCCTTCGTCCTTGAGCCGCCTCAATTCCGGATATGCGCCAGTTCGCGCAGCCTTGACGAGATCATCATAATCCGCACCGCAGATCCGATGATCCAGATCATGAATGAAAACGGCGTCGAGACGCTCGACACCCAACCGTGCCAAGCTCCGTTCCACCGATCGCCGCGTCGTGTCGGCCGAGTAATCGAAGAAGCTGTTCTTGTTTTGCGGATCAATGCTCGAACCGGTGTGGTTTTGGTATCGCCCGAGCTTCGTGGTCACGCGGAGCTCGTTACGCGAAAAGCCTTTGAGGGCGTCGCCCAGTCTTCGCTCGCTCTCACCGCCGAGATAAAAGGCTGACGTGTCGAAATACCGGATCCCGGCTGCCCAGGCTGCGCGAACAGTCTCGATAAAGGCGGTTTCACCCCCAGCGTTCGCCAAGCTTCCGGCACCAATACCCAGCGTCGGGAAAATCACAGGCGCATTCATCAAACCGGTCTCCTCTTGATATCGGACACTTCAAGAAACTTACGCAACGCCGCGCCGGCGACCTGGCCCTGCTCGCGAAAATCAAGTCCGCGCAGGGTCCTGCTGGGAGCTTCGACGCTCAGCGGCATCCCGGCCGGGAGCGCGTCGACCAGCGCGGCGAGAGGAAATTCTCCTTGTCCGGGCAGCAGTCGGTTTTCCCTGGCCTCGGTTCGCCGGTCCTCGAGCGACGCCGGCGCCACGATAGGACCGTCGCATATCTGCATGTAGGCGAAGAGCGCCGGATCATATGCGGAAATGTCTGCCGGCGCGGCGCCGGAGCGAAAGAACTGCAGGGCGTCAATCAGCAGTCGGCCATTCGGAGCACCGACATCGGTCACCACAGCCGCCGCCTTGTCGAGCGAACCAACACTGCAATAGGTGATGAATTCGAGTGCTACGATCAGGTTCAGCGGCTCGGCCATCGCGCAGATCGCCGCGAAATTCGCCCGGAGCCTGGCCGCGTCGTTATCGTTGCCGACGACGAGCACGTGGCTCGCGCCAAGTCGGGCGCCAGCTTCGAGCGCCGGCCTGAGTCGGGGCACCTCTGTGTCGGGGCTTATCCAGATCGCTTCTATGTCGAGGAGCTTGACGCCGGTCTCGCGAAGTTTGTTTTCGATGGCTCCGATGCCGCCCGGCTCGTTAAGGACGTCGACCAAGGGATCGCCCGGTCTTGGAGCGACCAGGCGGATGCCGCAATGGCTGAACCCGCCTGCGGCCGCCGCCTCGATGAGGTCTCGCGGATGGGCGTAGATCATCGTTAGGTGATGAAGAGAGTGGATGGTCACCGATATACGTTCCGATGTTCGACGAAAGGCGCTCAGGAAGAGCAGTTTGGCTGGATTGGCTGCAACTCCTTAGTTTCATATGTAGAACGAATTCACAAGTGCGTTTTCTTGGTTGCTGCATTTTGGCAGGTCAAATTCGAACCGAGCCGCCGACATGCGCAGAGTGGTTGGATCAACGTAGCTCGGACAATAGCAGTTCACGAAATCTCTGGCCTGCCAGACTGATCGTCCCGAGCGGTGTGACCAGCGCCAAAGTCAGAGGCGCCAGGGTTGGGAACCCGTCTTTTGGCTCCAATGCTCTGAGCTGACTCGGTGGGCTTGCCGTATCGAAGACGGGCAAGGCTGTCACGGCGTGACCTCCGCGGACGGCAGCTTCAATCGTCAGGGAAGAATCGGTGACCAGGACCGGCTCCCACTTTAGCCCCTTCTGGTCGAGCGCCTGGGTCATTTGCGACGCAATCGGTCCGTCAAGGCTCTGCATCACCAACGGGACGGGTGTGTGTTGGGACGGATCGGCGTCTTGGCCCGTGTACCATTTCACTTCGATGTCGCGGATGGGGCCAGAACAAGAGCAGTGCGATATCGTACGCGGCCTTTATCAACCAAAGACAGCAATATCCTTGTGATACACCGCTTTCCGTGCGATTCTGCGGTCCGCTCCGGAGGTGACGATTATGTCTGAAATGATAGTGGCAACGCTTTCCAATATTCGAACAGTTGAAGACATGATTGCCGCATTCCGAAACGAAGAGCATTGCCGTCGTTTGCTGGAGAGCATGGTGTGGCCGAATGGCAGGATCTGTCCGGCCTGTGGTTACAAACACTCGATCGCGATAGCTGGCCGAGACGTAGGCAAGCGCCGTGCGCGTCCCGGTCTCTATCAATGCTCCAGCAGTGATTGCCGTTTCCAATTCACGGTGACAACGCACACACCTCTGCATGCCACGAAACTTCCCTTGCGCACATGGCTCAAGGCGATGTGGCTGTTGCTGCAATCGGACAAAGGCTTGTCCTCGATCCGTCTCGCCGAGACACTCGGGGTGAGCCAACCGACCGCCTGGCGGATCGGTCATGCGCTCCGCCTCATGGTGGCGCGCGAGCACATGCTCGATGGCACGGTGGAAGTCGACCATTTCTATCTTGGTGGAAGGCCAAGAAAGCAACCTGATGGGCCGCCACCGGGGCGAGGCCGCCAGGGGCAGGCAAAAACGGAAAAGACGCCGGTCGTGGGAATCGTGCAGCGACCGGCAGACGTCACTCCCGGATCAAAAGCGGGTGATGCCCGCGCCGCTGTCGTGACCGGCCTTTCATTGCGTGCTGCCGTGAACGCAATGACAACACAAGTTGAGCTGCATGCGCACTTGATGAGTGACGAGGCTAAGGCGTTCGTGGCTGTAGGCGAAAGCTTTGCCGCACATGAGACGGTCAACCACTCCAGTCGCGAATATGTCCGGGATTCCGTCCACGTCAATTCAGTCGAAGGGTTCAACGCTCGAGTTCGCCGAACCATCGCAGGTGTTTTTCATCACATCAGCCCAGAACTTGCAGACCTTTATTTTCATGAAATCGGCTTCCGTTGGTCCCAGCGTATTGTCACCGGTCAAGCCGTGCGAAAGAGCAGAAGCGGCAAGGAAAGCATGAAAACCCTTTGGTCACGGGTGCCGCCGGCGCTGCAGTTACTCCAGGTGTTCCGTGCTGCCACTGGCCGCCAAATGCGCCGAAGCCACCACGGCGGCATCACTATCAAATCCGCCGTGGCTGTCTTTGGTTGATAAAGGCCGCGTACGATTTCGGACTGCTCTTGTTCTGACCCCATACTGCGCAGGAAGATTTGCGTGGCCGAATGATTTGATCGGTTCCGCTGCCAAAAAGTCCCTCACACACAAGCGCGGGCGCGGTGCGTTGACGTTTGCAGCTGTCATCGCACCGTCAACCTGATCCCGCTCCGCGTCTCATCCTGGTCGCCGCGCTGCAGGCAAACCCTTAGGTCAAAAGGGCGCGGATAATGAGGCCGACGATTGCGACCGTGCTAACACCCGCCAGCCACAGAGCGACGAACCATGCGGTCTTGCGGATAGTGTCGTTCATCAGTGGTATCCCTCCTCGGGGTCAATTTTGCCGCGGAAGACCCAATAGGCGTAAGCCGTGTAAGCCAGGATCATCGGCACGAGAATGACCGCGCCGACGAGCAGGAACTTCAGCGAGCTTTCCGGTGCCGCGGCCTCCTTGATCGTGAGCACGCCGGGGATCATGTACGGATAGAAGCTGACCCCGAGGCCTGCGAAACTCAAAACGAAGAGACCGAGCGCTGCCAGGAAGGGCTGCACGTGCTTGTCATGGGTGAGCCCATGCCAGAGCACAAATGCGCAAAGTGCCAGCAGCAACGGCACGAAGGACGAGAAGAAGGCCGTCGGCCACCCGAACCAGCGCTCGAAGTACATCTCGTTGATGAACGGCGTCCAGAGCGACACGACGCCGATCAGCGCCAGAAGCGCGAGGCTGAGGGGCCGCGCCAAATTGGCAGAGCGCGCCTGGATGTCGCCGCTTGTCTTCAGATTGAGCCAGGTGACGCCAAGCAGCGCATAGCCCACAAGGACGGCTACTCCGGTCAGGATCGAGAACGGAGTGAGCCAGTCCCACCAGCCGCCGGCATATTGCCGGCCCTCGACGGCGATGCCTTGGACGAGCGCTCCCAGAGCTATCCCCTGCATGAGGGCTGCGACAGATGATCCGATCCAGAAGCCGAAGTCCCACAGGTGGGACTCGTGGTGGGTGCGCCAACGGAACTCGAAGGCGACTCCCCGGAAGATCAAGCTGACCAGCATCAGGATGATCGGCATGTAAAGCGCTGGAAGAATGATGGCATAGGCAAGCGGAAACACGGCCATGAGACCGCCACCGCCGAGCACCAGCCACGTCTCGTTGCCGTCCCAGACCGGCGCGATGGAGTTCGTCATCACGTCTCTATCGCGCCGGCTGCTGAAGAACGGGAAGACGATGCCAATTCCGAGATCGAAGCCGTCGAGGACGACATAGGCAAGGACGGCAAAAGCGATGATGCCCGCCCAGACGAAAGAGAGGTCAATGGCCATGATGTCCTCCAAGTGGGTGTTCTTGGGTGACGCAGGGCGTGACACCTGCCGTCCTGATGGGCCCGGCATCAAGTTCTTGATCGCTATCCAGAGGCGTCGGCGGCCTGCGCATGAGCTTTATGAGGTAGTAGACTCCAACGCCGAAGACGATGAAGTAGACGGCGATGAATATGAGAAGCGACGTTCCGACGGCGGGAGCGGAGACGGGAGAAAGGCTGTCGGCGGTCCTGAGGTGCCCGTAGACCGTCCATGGCTGGCGACCGACCTCGGTCGTGTACCATCCGGCAAGCACCGCCACGAATCCGGATCCCCCCATCCAGACGGAAGCGCGATGAAGCCACGGCGTGTCGTATAGCTTTCCCTTCCACCGCGCCCAAAGAGACCACAAGCCGATCCCGAGCATCAGCAATCCCAGAGCGACCATGATCCGGAAGGTGACGAAAGGCATCAGCGCCGGAGGACGCTGGTCACGCGGCCATTCCTTCAGCCCCTTTATCTCGCCGTCGAGCTCGTGTTTCAGGATCAGTGAACCCAGCTTTGGAATCTCCACGGCGTAACGCGTGGTCTCCGCCTCGTCGTCCGGAATGCCGAACAGGACGAGCGGCGCGCCGTCCGTGTGCGTCTCGTAGTGTCCTTCCATGGCAGCGATCTTCGCGGGCTGATGCTCAAGCGTATTCAGGCCATGCAGGTCGCCGACGAATATCTGGATCGGGGTCACGATAGCCGCCATCCACATCGCCATCGAAAACATGATCCGCGCCTGACGGTTCTGCCGATCCTTCAGGAGGTGCCAAGCCCCGACAGCACCGACGGCAAAGGCCGTGGTGAGGAAGGCCGCCAGAACCGTGTGGGTCATCCGGTATGGAAACGACGGGTTGAAGATGATCTGCCACCAATCTTCGGGAATGAAAACGCCGTTGGAATCGACGCTGAACCCGGCAGGTGTGTGCATCCAGCTGTTCGCCGAAGTGATCCACGTGGCCGAGACCAATGTGCCTATCGCTACCATGGCGACGGCCACCATGTGGGCGGCGTTGCCCACACGCTTGCGGCCGAACAGGGCGATCCCGAGGAAGCCCGCCTCCAGGAAGAAAGCGGTAAGGACCTCGTAGCCGACCAGCGGACCGATGACGGGTCCCGCCTTGTCGGAAAACGACGACCAGTTGGTGCCGAACTGATAGCTCATGACGATGCCGGAAACGACGCCCATGGCGAATGTCACGGCGAAGATTGTCTTCCAATACTCGAAAAGCTTGAAATAGGCTTCGTCACGGCTCCAGAGCCAGAGCCCGTTCAGAACGGCCAGGTAACTCGCGGTACCAATTGAAAAGGCCGGGAAGAGAAAATGAAACGAGACGGTAAAAGCGAACTGTATTCGCGCCAGAATCTCGGCTTCGAGACCTAGAAAGGTCATGACGGCTCCATGGCGCAGGCTTCGGCTCGGTTTGCCGGAGCCTGACTTCATAACATAAAATCGTGCATAGTGCCCATCGGCACTACGCCATAAAGTAGGCGCGCCTTGATACTAGCCAAGACCTTCCTATGCCACACGTCTCAATGCCACGCCCATTGTCGGGCCAGATCGTAGAGTTGCCACTTGTCTTTACCGGCTGCTGGAGGTTGAGGGCATAGCGTTGGTTTCCCGCAGACGCGCGGCCTTTGCCAACCAAAGACAGCTACGGCAGATTTGATGGTGATGCCTCCGTCATGGCAGCGACGCATTCGCCGGCCGGTAGCACCGCGGAACACCTGCTGCAATTGTAATGCAGGAGGGACGCGTGACCAGAGATTTTTCGTAAATTTCCTGCCGTTTCTGCTCTTTCACAACACGTGGCCGGCGACAGCGCGCTACGCCCATCGGAACCCGATGTCGTGAAAATATAGATCGGCAAGTTGCGGGCTGATGTGATGAAAAACGCCTGTCGCTTTGCACTTACACGCAAGAATGCGGCGGTTTGGCAGAACGTGGGCATTTAATTATGAGAATGAAGGCGTCCAAATTTTCAAATTAACTGCATCTGCGGGAGTGTTTTGCGGGATGCGTTGATGAAGAACGGCATTGCTTCCCCGTCGAAACGATGCCGATGCAATCCAAACGTGGACTGACGCAGCATATCAAGCATTTCTG
Source organism: Neorhizobium phenanthreniclasticum (assembly GCF_040066075.1). Classification (NCBI taxonomy): domain Bacteria; kingdom Pseudomonadati; phylum Pseudomonadota; class Alphaproteobacteria; order Hyphomicrobiales; family Rhizobiaceae; genus Neorhizobium; species Neorhizobium phenanthreniclasticum. The sequence continues at coordinate 2,940 of NZ_JBEAAL010000061.1, read as the reverse complement.
CTCCTCCAGAATGCACCATCGCGACACCGGCCAGGAGGGCAGGGCGCAAATGCAACGGCAAAACCGGGTTTTGCGGCGTTGGAAAGCTGGTGCATATTTCGGCAAGGAGGTCATCGAGTTCCGGAATGATTTCCCCAGCACCCTGAACTCCACAGTTCGTCCTCGCCTGGAAACGGAAGTACTGCGCTCCGTATGAGTTGCAGACGTACAATTCCGGCTGGCGATGCCCAGGTCTTTAAGCCATGTTCGGCTTCATCGGTGAGCAGCTTTTCGCCGCGCAGAGCCGCAACGCGATATTGCTGGAAAAGGGAAGGGACTTCGCGTCCGTCGGCATCCCGGAACTGGTTTCCGCAGAATGGGCATGTAGCGCGTCACCCCAGAAGCTGGCTTCGCAGGATCGGCGCCGGTTCCGTATGTTCCGGGATGCACCCCGTGCAGACCTGCGTTGGCCAAGCGGCGATGAGGCGGCGCGATGATTGCGCGACATTTGTGAAGGTCACTTTCGGTAGATAATGAGGCTGATGAGATAGGGTCTGATATTCTCCAGGACCCGTTTCGATGCGACTGGCGCGATGCGCACTTCGCAGAATTCCGAGATTTTCCGTTGAAAATGACGTGAGCAATATCTTGTTTTGGCAAGCTAATATTCCTTCTCGACCCCGATGCCGAGGGCGAGCGGAAATAGGAGCTGTCGTTTAACAAAGGAAGTATCGGATAACTCGGAGTGCCACAGGGGCGAACTGTCGGATCAACCTTGTGTCCGAAAAACCGGGAGCAGGCCAAAAATACGATACTTCTATGAAGATCGCCTAGGGAATTCCTGGCTACTTTCGAGACGGCAAAACGGAGCGTTTGTTGATGCCCTGACCGAAAGGCAGTTCTGGCCCATCGTTCTCGATTCCACATTGTCCTCGTCTGCCGCTGGGTCTCGTGGCGAGAGCGTTTAGATGTATTCGAATTTCGACGATCTTGCTCCGCGGATTCTTGGCTTAGGGACCGATGGATCGGTGCGGCGCTTCCTTCGCGATTCCAAGAATCGTGGGGCACCTCCTTGTTTTATTGGACCAGCAATATTCCCACGCTGCTTCGCCAGTCTAATGTTCATGCTTTTTGGCCAATTCCAAGAGCTTCTCTTCTTCTCGCTGAATGAGTTCCTTGAGTTTGGCCCGCTGATCTGGATTGGTCTCGTCGGCAAGTCGCGCTCGAAAATGCTCGATCGTTTTAAGGATGGCGTAGTGGCGCATAATTTTCGATCTCGCTAATTGAGGTTTAGCCCATCCGCTGCCGCTCATATTGACAGATGTCAATTCTCTGCAAGTAGGCGCCCTGGCCGTTTGTGGCAAGGCACGAGCTAGTATTCTTATCGAAGTCAACCATTCCGTGAGCCTTCGCCCAAGCTTCGCCATTGGCGGGAGCGAGGTTCGGCAGGAATAATTGCCGAGCGGTGGCTCTCTCCGACGGGGCCGCATTCCGGGCAGGCTCACGGTGGTAAGTCCGTGGCGCCGCCGATTACACACATGAGCGGGTCGCACGGACCCAGGCACTGCGGGGTGCAGTCTGTCGAGCGCGAGTCTGAGTAAGCCCGCAGGGATGGTTGACAAATCGGCGTATTAAGGGGGCACTTGGCGCGTGCGAGTGCGGACGATGGAGCTCTAGCGGCGCAGCCATGCACAGCCTGCGTCGCTCGCCGGTTACCAATTGTTACACAATCGAACCATGTTTCACGCCAACAGCATTCGGCTGTTACCGGTCTGGCGCAAGTTTGCACCATCGACTGTACGGAGACTGCATCATGTTCATGGCCAATCCTTATAATACTGTTCATACTCATAAACCGACGCCGCATGCGAATGGAGCCAGTTGCCTCGACCGTCTTTTCGTCAAACAGCCTGTCGAACATTTAGCCTCTGGCCAATCGCTTTTCTTCGAAGGCGACGACGCAAAGCACGTCTTTCAAGTCGTTGAGGGAACACTTCGAGTTTTCCGGATCATTTCCGGCGGACGGCGTGTCATTACCGGGTTTCTGGACGCTGGAGATATTGTCGGAGTGTCGTTGCGCGGTCGTTATCTCTACAGCGCCGAAGCGATAACTCCGTCTGTTGTCAAAAGGTTGGCGCGCCGACAATTCGATGCCGCCGTTGCATCCGACGAAGGGCTGCGTCCTGTCATCTTCGCTCGCGTTTGCGACGAAATGGCTGCGGCGCAAGATCAAATGGTACTGTTATCGAGCAAGAGCGCGGAGGAACGTCTGTGCACCTTCCTCGTCAAGTATCTGAGGCGAAACACGGTGCCCGGATGCACGATCATTGAGCTGCCAATGACCCGGCTTGATATTGCCGACTATCTGGGCCTCACGATCGAGACCGTCTCTCGGACCGTTACGAAACTGGCCAACAAAGGAATTCTTGGTTTCGAAAATCCTGGCCTCCGCCATACGATCAGAATCGAGCGGCCCGGCATGTTGGCTCAACTTACTGGCGATGGCGATGATCATGAAGACCTGCCCGGCGACTTGCTCGCTCTCCGTGAACCACGCCGCCATTAGGTCTGGGTCACTCACAGGCGAGGCGAAGCCGGGAGGACGTGCTGCACCCAACGATGAGATCCTTCAACCCGACGAGGCTATGCCGTCAGTAGTTCCGGTGATTGCCTCGCAACCCAGGCGGAAATGTCCCAGGCTGACGAAGCAGAGGTTTTTCGCTTTCGGTCGTCGAGCCGATTCCCCTTTCCCTGGATCCATCATCAACGAAGCGAACGGGACGGTGACGAACATGGCAAAAGACCGAAACGAGCGTACCGAGGAGGAACTGGACCTGCGGTCGATCCTGGATACGGTTCCCGAGGCGATGGTCGTCATTGACGAAATCGGTATCATCACGTCTTTCAGCGCCGCAGCGGAGCAGCTTTTCGGATATTCGGCGAATGAAGTTTGTGGTCACA
>NZ_JBEAAL010000060.1:0-10787 GCF_040066075.1 Neorhizobium phenanthreniclasticum | reverse complement strand
GCAGGCCAGAAGCCGCAACGCCATCCATGACGCGCTCGCAACCATCCTCCAAACCGTTTCTCCAAAAGAATGCCAGAACTATTTCAACGAGGCCGGATATGAACGGATCTAAAATCATCCCGCTCTAAAGCTAAGATCATGATTTTGTAACCTCTCCCACAAGGGGAGAGGTAGATTCGCAGCGGTGCGGCATTCCTATCTCTCCCCTTGTGGGAGAGAAAGCGATTTCAACACCTTGGCCGGAGCCTAAGTGTTCGAAATCGCAAGTGAGGGGATTTCCGTTGTTGAATAATTCCCTGCGCCGATCCTCCCGACTGGGTTGAGAAAATCTCCCGTTACCAGCCGGCTGACGAGATAGCGCACCAGCGGCAGCCGTGTTGCTGGGCCGATCACGACGTCGCGCATGAAAGGCAGGGCGCGACTGTCCGACTGATAGAAGGGCGTCAGAACACGACTTAGCATCTGGTAGAGCCAGATGTGTAGTTGGCGCTGCTTCAGATGCAGTGCGAAGGCTTCCTCGACTGTTTCCGCTTTTTCCAGCGCGAGTGTTAGGGACAGCGCGTCGAGCAGCGCCATGTTCGCTCCCTGGCCAAGTTGCGGACTTGTGGCGTGCGAGGCGTCGCCGATCCGGATCATCCTCCTTCCGGCGATCGGTTTGCGCGTATGGTGCCGATAACGCGCATGCACCGGTTCGGCGATTTCCGCGAACCGCGCCGCCTCCGGCCACATGGCTGCGACCTCGTCGATCCACGCCGCCCGACCCGCCCGGCGCCAGGCTTCGATATCCCCGTTGCGCAGGCTCCAGAAGAAAGTCGCCATCTCGGCGGCGCCGTCATGCGCTGTACCGACCGGCAACACGCCGGCCATGCGGCTGGCGCGTTCGTAGCGCTGTTCGAGTTCGCTGGCATGGAATGGCCCGTCCTTCGGCCACGGAACGGTCGCCCACAGCGCTCCATAGCCGAGCTCCTTTGCCGGATCATATCCGACCGGCGAACTCGCCCCCATGGCGTCGACGATGAGATCGGCAGTAGGAGCCATCCGCCCGCCATCGAGCACGATCGCCGGCTTCTCTCCCTCCGCAAGACCGGTTATCCGCGACGATGTCTCGAATGCGACTCCGACAGAAACCGCAGTCTGTAACAGGAGGTCGAACAGCGCAACGCGCTGGATGGCGATGCCGTATTCGCCTTGCCGATAGCCGATCTCCAGCACCGTTTTGTTCGTCCCCGCCAGCTTGCCGTGCATGCGGGTAATGTTTGCTCCGCGCATCCGCACTCCGTCGGCGAGTCCCATCACCGCAAGCACGGCCGAGCCGGTCGGCTGCAGCACGAAACCGGAGCCGACCGGCTGCGGTGCTGTCATCTGATCGTAGATCACGACTTTCACGCCGCGTCTGGCGAGCATCGCCCCGAGCGAGAGCCCTCCGATCCCGGCGCCGGCGATCGCCGCCTCAAGAGCGTCGAGCTTCACGGCGATCCTTCCCCCGGTCGTGCCATTCTGTCAGCCGATCTGCCGCTCGATCGCCTTCGCCGCCTGCCAGAGTTCTTCCATGCGCTCCAGCGTGGCGTCCTCCAATGTTTCATTCGATTTCTGAAGTTCCGTCTCGATATGGTTGAACCGGCGCCTGAATTTCGTATTGGTGCCGCGCAGCGCCTCTTCCGGATCGGCCTTCACGTGCCGGCCGATATTGACGAGCGCGAAGATCAGGTCGCCGAGTTCGTCGCTGACCTTGTCCTGCCGCCTTTCCCGCAGCGCCTCGCGCAACTCGCCGATTTCCTCCTCGATCTTGTCGAGGATCGGCTCGGCCTCCGACCAGTCGAAACCCACCTTGGCGGCCCGTTGCTGCAGTTTCAGTGCTTCGGTCAGCGCCGGCTGGCTGCGATGGACGGAGCTCAGGAAACCGTGCTTGAAGTCTTCCGTGATCCCGCGCTTCGCCCGCCGCTCGGCGCGCTCGCGCTTTTCCTCCGCCTTGATGTCGTCCCACTGCACCTTCACCGCATCAGGCGTGGCGGCATCCGAGACGGCAAAAACATGCGGATGGCGGCGGATCATCTTTTTGGTGATCGCCTCGACCACGTCGCCGAACGAGAATTCACCTGCCTCTTCCGCCATGCGGGCATGGAAAACCACCTGCAGCAAAAGGTCGCCCAGTTCCTCGCAGAGGTCGTCCATGTCGTTGCGCTCGATCGCGTCCGCCACCTCGTAGGCTTCCTCGATCGTATAGGGCTTGATGGTCGAAAAATTCTGCTCGAGGTCCCAGGGGCAGCCGGTGACGGGGGTGCGTAGCGCCGCCATGATCTCGATCAGCCGCGAAATGTCCTTCGATGGTTCCATGAAGCGATCCCTCGCTCAAGCGAGCGGAATATTGTTTTCGGTCTTCCCGGACTGATAACTGTCCGAAAGCCGCTGATAGGTCGCCTTGATGCGTGCTGTCTGCGCCTTGAGACTGCCGCGCAGCGGTTCGTCCTCGCTCTCCACCAGATCGGCGATGAAGTAGGAGTTCCAGAAGGCGTTTTGGCGCCGGTAGCCGCCGGGCTCCAGCCCGAACACTTCCTTGAGGATCTTCAGGTCATGCGGAATGGCGAAGGCGTCGCGCGAATCCTCATGGGTGAAGAAGGAGTAGAAATTGTCGAAGCCGGCCCAGGTGATCGCCGACATGCACATCGTGCACGGTTCGTGAGTCGACAGGAAAATCAATTCCTTGGAAGGAAAATTTAGAGTCTTCTCATAAAAGCGTTTCAGCGTGTGGACCTCGCCGTGCCAGAGCGGGTTTTCAACCTCGTTGTTGGTTTCGGCGATGACCAGCGAAAGGTCGGATTTTTTCAGGATCGCCGCGCCGAACACCTTGTTGCCGGCTGCGACGCCTTTTTCCGTCAGCGGCAGGATGTCGGTTTCGATCACGTCCAGCAGACGGGCGGCGATTGTCTTGGCGGTCAAGGCAGGCTTCCTTCAAAGATGGCTGGCGCCAATCTATGGCCATCGGACCTGCGGGAAAAGCGCTTTGTGGCCGCCGTCCGGGCTTATCCGCAGCTACCGCCGTCTCAGGCTGCGATCACTTGGTTGCGGCCGCCGTTCTTCGCCAGGTAGAGAGCCTTGTCGGCGGCATCGATCAGATGCTGGAAGTCCGGATGGCCGCGATGCGTCGCCACGCCGATCGAGATCGTTCCGCGAATGCTCGTCCCGTCGGCGACATTCAGGTCCGTGTTCATGAAACCGGCCCTGACCCGCTCCGCGACCTCGAACGCCTTGTCGTGATCGGTCTCGACGAGTGCCACGAGGAATTCCTCGCCGCCGTAACGGAAGACGATGTCGGCTGCGCGGGTGTGTTCGATGATGATCTCGGCCACCTGCCGCAGCACCTGGTCGCCGGCCGGATGGCCCCAGCGGTCGTTGATCTGCTTGAAATGGTCGACATCGATCATCAGCACCGACAAAGGCGTGCCGTGCTGCAGACAGAGCGAGACCTCGCGGCCGAGGATCGAGGGAAGGAATTTGCGGTTCAGTGCATTGGTCAGAGCATCGCGCGCGCCGGCGGAGGCCGAGAGGCTCTGGAAGAGATCGGCCAGCAGGAACTTGATCTCCTCCACGAGCGACTGGAGCCGCGCCACCACCGCCGCAATCTCCGTTCCGTCCGCGGCGTCGCGATTTTCGATCTTTGGAAGAAGCCGGTCGTCGATTTCCCGCATGGCTTTTTCGATGTTCCTCAGCATCAGCGAGCCCTGGAACATGATGCTCGCGCGATGCCGGAACCACAGGCCGAACTCGGATGAGGAGATCAGCTCTATCCGCGGCTTGCTGCCGGCGGCGCCGAAGAGGCCGAAGATCACCGACTGGCTCCATTCCATCAGCGCGGCCCGCTGGCTTTCCCGTTCCACGCCGACATCCTGGCCGAGCGTGAACAGCCTGTAGGCCTCCTCGACCTTGGCGCGCTGCGCCGCACCGCTGACATAGGCCTCGCTCATCTGCAGCATGGCGTAGTCCATGACCTCGTTGAACAGCACGATGGCGATCGCTGCCTGCCGGTTGCCGTACTCGGCGAGCAGGGCCTTCGACACATCGGTCTTGATCAGGCTTGCCCCTTCGAGCACGAGGTGCATCGGCAGCCTGATGCGCGCATGCACTTCGCCGGTGCGCCTCTGCCGGTCGTTGAAATCGGAGAGATCGCCGTCGGGCTCGATCTCCATGAGCGTCAGGAGCCATTTCCGCAGGGAATGGCTCAGCCGCTCATGGACCACCGAATGACTGAGGAACGGCAAGGCTTTCTCATGGGCGAGGAAAGCGTCGTAGAAGCGATTGACCAGTCGATCGGCGTCCCGCTCGAGCACCTCCAGCAATGTCTCCCTGGCGGATGAAAGAAGGTTTCTGTCGCAGGACTGCCAGAAATTCAGAGGTGGCGGGCTCATGTGCGGAAACATCGCTTTTCGAGAGGGACGGACACGGTTTTCTGAGCATTCTTCTGTTTCAATTCTATTAAAATTGCGGGTTGTCATGTCACTTGGCAGAGTATTTCTTCCCGACCTTGGGCTGCCGGATGTAAGGCGGCGTCCTCCTTTGCTGCTGCGCCTCGCGGAAAGCGAAGGGCCGCAGAACGGGAACCCAGTTCCAAGCCTCGGAAAAGGCTGAGAAAGACAGCCTGCGGTGGCTTTTGCTCAAGAAGCCGCGGAACGCGAAACAGAAATACCGCGACGCAGCACACTTCGCATATCCATTCCTTCAACTTCGATGCTCAATCGCGGATAGTGCACTGCTATGGTTCAAGGTGCCCGCATGTTCTCAAGCCCAGACCGCCTGTCGGTTTTCCCGGCCTTCTTTCGCATCAGCGGCAGGAGCGTGCTGGTGTTCGGCAATGGCGACGAGGCTTTCGCCAAGGCACGGCTGTTGCGCAATACGGATGCCGGGATCGTCGCCTATGCATCAGCGCCGCAAGCCGATTATGCCGCCTGGCTCGCCGCTGAGGGCATAGAGACCGTTCGCGACCGATTTTCACCGGAGCAGGTGAAGGGTGCGGTGCTGGTGTTTGCCGCGACCGGTGATGCCGCGCTGGACCGGGTGATCGTCACGGCCGCCCGCGCCGAGAAGATACCGGCAAATGCGGTCGACCAACCGGAATTCTGCGATTTCTACACGCCGGCGATCGTCAACAGGGCCCCGGTCGCCATCGCGATCGGCACCGAAGGGGCGGGGCCGGTTCTCGCCCAGATGATCCGTGCCCGGATCGACCGGATGCTGTCGCCCTCGCTGGGTGCGCTTGCCCGGCTTGCGGCCGAATATCGCGATGCTGCCGAGAAGTTTGTGCCGCGCGGCGTGTCGCGCCGTATTTTCTGGAGCCGCTTCTTTTCCGGAGATGTGGCCGATGCGGTCGCCGCGAACGACAGCGCCGCCGCCCGCCGTGCCGCCAATACGCTGCTTTCGGTGCAGGAGCGGCAAGCCGGCAAGATCTGGCTGGTCGGTGCCGGTCCGGGTGCCGAGGACCTTCTGACGCTGCGCGCCCAGCGCGTGCTGATGGAAGCCGATGCGATCGTCTACGACGCGCTGGTGCCCCAGGCGGTCGTCGACATGGGCCGCCGCGATGCCGAGCGTCTGCCGGTCGGCAAGCGCAAGAACTGCCATTCGAAATCTCAAGATGAGATCAATCGTCTGCTGGTCGAACTCGGCCGCCAGGGCAAGCGTGTCGTGCGTCTGAAATCCGGCGATCCGCTCGTCTATGGTCGCGCCGGCGAGGAGATGGCGGCGCTCCGTGAGGCAGGCATTGTCTACGAGATCGTGCCGGGCATCACCTCCGCCTTTGCCGCCGCCGCCGATTTCGACCTGCCGCTGACGCTGCGCGGCGTCGCCTCCTCGCTGATCTTCACGACGGGACACGACCTGACCGGCGACGTGCTGCCGGACTGGGCAAGCCTTGCCGTTTCGGGCGCAACGATCGCCGTCTATATGGGCCGTACGGTCGCCGCTTCCGTGGCGGAACGTCTGATGGGCGCCGGCCTCGCGCCGGAGACGACGGTCGCCGTGGTCGAGAATGCCAGCCGCGCCGACCGCCGGCTTTTCCATGGGGTCCTCGGCGAACTGCCGGATCTTCAGGCGCGCGACGATCTCGTCGGCCCCGTCATGGTGATCATCGGCGAGGCCGTCGCCGGCGCGAACTTCGAAAAATCCGAGCATTTGTCAGCTTTCAGGGCTGCGGTTCGGGAAACGACAGGAATGAGAGGATGACCGACAAGGTTCTGACAGCCAACCGCCTGACCGATGGCATCGCCGTCTGGCTCGATGCGAACGGCCGCTGGGTGGAAAACCTGCAGGATGCGCTTGTCGCGCGCCACGCGGAAGCCGTTGCTTCGCTGGAGGCGATCGGCAAGCGCGATTTCGCCGAAAACAAGGTCGTGGACGTCGCAGTCGTCGACGTCGAGGAGCAGGGCGGCAAGCTCTGGCCGATCCGCCTTCGCGAGCGCATTCGCGCTGAGGGCCCGACCATGGAATATGCCGCCGGCTATCGCGCAGCCGATCCGGCCTTCATCGCAGTCTGAGGAAACCATGTACCGTTACGACGAATTCGACCACGCTTTTGTCACGAGCCGCGTGGAGCAGTTCCGCGATCAGGTGGCGCGCCGCCTTTCCGGCGAACTGGCAGAGGATGCCTTCAAGCCGCTGCGCCTGATGAACGGCGTCTATCTGCAGCTCCACGCCTATATGCTGCGCATCGCAATCCCCTACGGCACGCTGAATTCGAAGCAGATGCGCATGCTCGCCCGTGTCGCCCGCAAGTATGACCGCGGTTACGGGCATTTCACCACCCGCCAGAACATCCAGTTCAACTGGCCGAAGCTCTCCGACACACCGGATATCCTGGCGGAACTTGCGACCGTCGAGATGCATGCGCTGCAGACCTCCGGCAACTGCATCCGCAACGTCACGGCGGACCATTTTGCCGGCGCCGCCGCCGACGAGGTGGCCGACCCGCGGCCCTACGCCGAAATCCTGCGCCAGTGGTCCTCGGTGCATCCGGAATTTTCCTACCTGCCGCGCAAGTTCAAGATTGCCGTAACCGGCGCCGAGCGCGACCGCGCGGCGATCCAGGTGCACGACATCGGCCTGCATCTCAAGAAGAACGACAAGGGCGAGCTGGGCTTCGCCGTCTATGTCGGCGGCGGGCAGGGGCGTACGCCTTTGATCGCCAAGAAGATCCGCGACTTCCTGCCGGAAGCGGACCTCTTGTCCTACGTGACGGCGATCGTGCGCGTCTACAATCTGTTCGGGCGTCGCGACAACAAGTTCAAGGCGCGTATCAAGATCCTCGTCCACGAGACGGGCGTCGAGGAGGTCACCCGCCGGGTCGAGGAAGAATTCTCTCACCTGGCCGGTACGGAACTGAAGCTTCCCGAGGCCGACATCCAGGCGATCGCCGCCTATTTCGCGCCGCCGGCTCTGCCGGATCGCGCCGAAGGCTGGGCGCAGCTTGCGGGCTGGAAGAAACAGGACGAGGCCTTCGCCCGCTGGGTGAGCCAGAACGTTGAGCCGCACAAGCATCCCGACTACGGCATGGTGACGATCTCGCTGAAGCCGATCGGCGGCATTCCGGGCGATGCGTCGCACGAGCAGATGGACCTGATCGCCGATCTGGCGGAAGAATTTGGCCATGACGAAATCCGCATCAGCCATGAGCAGAACGTCATCTTCCCGCATGTGGCTTTGGCCGATCTCGAACCGCTCTACCGCGCGCTCGTCGCACAGAACCTCGCGACCGCCAATGCCGGGCTGATCACCGATATCATCGCCTGTCCGGGGCTCGACTACTGCGCGCTGGCGAATGCCCGTTCCATTCCCGTGGCGCAGGAAATCTCCACCCGTTTCGGTGCGCCCGAACGTCAGGCGGAAATCGGCGAGCTGAAGATCAAGATCTCCGGCTGCATCAATGCCTGCGGCCATCACCATGTCGGCCATATCGGGCTCCTGGGCGTCGAGAAGAAGGGTGCCGAGCTCTACCAGATCACGCTCGGCGGTTCCGGCGACGAGAACACCTCAATCGGCGAGATCATCGGCCGCGGCTTCGAGCCGAGCAAGGTGACGGATGCGATCGAGACGATCGTCGACACCTATCTGACCTTGCGGCTTTCGAAGGAGGAAACCTTCCTCGACGCCTATCGCCGGGTCGGGCCGCAGCCGTTCAAGGAGGCGCTCTATGGCGATGCCAAGGCAGAAGCTGCGTAAGGGGGCTGCGTAAATGACCAGGATCTGGAGAGAAACCGGCTTCGTCGAGAACGATCCCTGGGTGATCGAGACCGAAGAGGTGAAGGCGACCGAGGAGCAGAAGGCGCTGCTGCCGCTGGACGCGCTGATCGAGAAGGCGGAATCCAGCAACGATGTCGGCCTCGGCGTGCTGATCAGGCCCGGCGACGATGTCCACAAGCTCGAGCCCTATCTCTACCGGCTCGAGATCGTCGCGGTGGAGTTTCCCGCCTTCAACGACGGCCGCGCGTTCAGCCATGCCTCGCTGCTGCGCGACCGGCTCGCCTACCGCAACGAGCTGCGCGCCGTGGGCGACGTGCTGATCGACCAGGTGCCGCTGATGCTGCGGGTCGGCATCGACAGTTTTGCGGTGACGAACGCGACCGCGCTGAAGCGGCTGGAGGAGGGGCGCCTGCCGGGTATCGCGGTCCATTACCAGCCGGCGGCGAGGGCTGCGGAAAAGGCACCCGGCTACAGCTGGCGCCGCCGCACCGCGACCGCCTGAGGCGAAAAGCGGATTTTCCGGCACATATTTTCCCTGAAGCCCCGCGACTTGAGGACGCGGGTGCCTTCAAATGAACGGCCTTATGGTATATTTCGCTAGTGCGAAAGATGGGCCACAGACTGAGACGAGACGGACAGGCATGAACGCTCCAGCGAAGACAGAAGAATTTGCGGTCAAGATCCCCGACGGCGTCTATGCCGAGACGGTGCTTGACGTCGAGCATTACACCGACCGCCTGTTCCGCTTCCGCATGACGCGGCCGGCCGGTTTCCGCTTCCGCTCCGGCGAGTTCGCGATGATCGGCCTGATGGTCGGCGACAAGCCGGTCTACCGCGCCTATTCGGTGGCGAGCCCCGCCTGGGACGAGGAGCTGGAATTCTTCTCGATCAAGGTGCCGGATGGCCCGCTCACCTCGCATCTCCAGAAGATAAAGCCGGGCGATATCGTGCTGATGCGCAAGAAGCCGACCGGCACGCTGGTGCTCGATGCGCTCACCCCCGGCAAGCGCCTCTACATGTTCTCGACCGGCACCGGCATCGCGCCCTTCGCGAGCCTCATCCGCGATCCGGAGACCTACGAAAAGTTCGACGAGGTGATCCTCACACATACCTGCCGCGAGGTGGCCGAGCTGAAATACGGCTTCGACCTCGTGGAGGAGATCAGGAACCACGAATTCCTGGCGGAGATCGTCGGGGACAAGCTGAAGCATTACCCGACCGTCACCCGCGAAGAATTCCCGACGAAGGGCCGCATCACCGACCTGATCACGAGCGGCAAGCTGTTCACCGACCTCGGCGTGCCGCCGCTCGACCCGGAAACCGACCGCGGCATGATCTGCGGTTCGTCCGACATGCTGAAGGACACCAAGGCGCTGCTCGAAAAGGCGGGGCTGACCGAAGGCGCCAACAGCAAGCCCGCCGAATTCGTCATCGAAAGGGCGTTTGTGGGGTGAGGTCCGGTCGGCGCAGCCGACGAAACGATCCAGTGAATCGTTTCGAGGACCGAACGCCGCGAGCCTAAAGCGAGCGGCCGGGACGCCGGTGCGGCATGCGCGGCCTCATTACGCCCTTTCCACCTCTTCGGCATCGATCATTGCCCGCCCTCCACGAACGTCTCTTCCTCCTCCGCGACCCTGCCGAATCTCAGAAAGGCGCCGGCAATGCTCCGAGGAGGCGGGGCGAGTGGCGGGAGGCGAAGACGGCGCAGCCAGCCGCGCAGGGCCGGACGGTTGGCGGGCTCCTCGGCAAGCGCGGCGACGGCCGCGGAGAGGTTGAGCCTCAGCATAAAAGTCTGCGCCTCGTTTTCCGCTTCGGGCAAGGGGTCCCGTCGGGAAAACCGCGCGGCACAGCCGCCGGCGATCTTTCTCTGTTCGGCGAACAGATTGCGATGGAAGTCCTGCAGGGCGCCGACGCATTCGGGCTCGCCATCCGCGGAGACGGCGGCCGCGCAGCACCCGGTGCGGCCGCAGGCACGGCGCGGGCAGAGCCGCGGCATGCCGAGGACTTCGGCGAGACGGCGGCTGATGCGGGTTTCAAGGGGCGGGAGACTGGGATCTGTCATGGGGGCTCCGTTGATGAATGGGTGGGATGGGCTGGACGGAGTCCTCCCTTGGCGATCCTCGGTTTTCGCTTCGCTCTCCCGAGGATGACGAAGTATGTGGCGGACGGGGCGCTGAAAGCTGCCTCTTAAGTTAGTTTATAGGTGACACCTCTCGGCGCCCCGTTCGGCGGTTTATGCCCGCGACTCCGATCCCTCTGCGATGACGGGGTTTGTGGGAACTGTGGCGTGTCCCTCCTGAGCGGGAGAGTGTCATGCACGCTCTTTAGACTTACGGTGCCACGGCCATGACCGCCGGTCCCGATTGCTCATTCGCGAGCCGTCGGGGGGCACCGTCTTCCACCTGCGCCGCGCGGCCGGGCTTTCAAGGAAAACCCCCGGACGCCGCATGGCGCTGTCCCGTCACCCTCCAATGCCTCACAGGCACGCCCGGCGCATAATGCAAGGAAGCGAAACGAGACGTCGGCCCGACAGCGTCTCCTCCGCCCCACCTCGCCGGAGGGAG
>NZ_JBEAAL010000059.1:0-11196 GCF_040066075.1 Neorhizobium phenanthreniclasticum | reverse complement strand
ACAACTTCGTAGCGACCGACAAATCCATCATCTGCCATGCAAATCTCCAGATAAAACTGGAAACCTTCTCGCATACGCAGCAAGCCTCAAAATACACCCAATCCAATGGGGCGGAGACGGCGCTTACGGCTTATCTCTGTCATCGTCATCTCCTGTTCAAAGGTTGGCTAAAACAGCCCAATCCTTCAAATCAGAAGCGCATCATGCAAATCCCGCACTCCAAGTGCCGCGCCAGCGGCTTCGTTCAATCCCCATGCCGATTCCGCCTAAATTCATCCCGCTCTAGTCGGCATAGTTCGCCGGTCGGCATAAAGCTGCAAAATGAATGGTGTCGAGCCCTACGCCTACCTGCGCGATCTCTTCATCAGCCTCGCCAACGGCCACCTCGCCAAAGACATCGACGCCCTCATGCCCTGGGCCTATGCGCAACGGATCAGCGCCTCACAATGAGCTCGTTCGGGACTCTCAGACGTGCTCACAGGACCTTCCGCAAGCGATCGACATCACCGTTGCAACCGGAAAATCGATGGGGCCGAGACGCCGATACGGCTGAGCGTTGCCTATATGGGCAATCCATAGGTCTTTCGACAGCTTCGAAACAGGGCGGCTGCCATTCGGCATAGCCGAAACGTCCAACATTCTTTCGCTTTCGTCCATTGCCAGGATTTCACGTATCCTCATAGCGTGAAGGATGTGTGGGTTCCGGCCAACTCGGATCGCCTCATTCACACCTTCAATTGGCACAGGAACACCGCCGCCGCAAATGCCGCAATGATATGAATTCTACGGGAGGATCACATGATATTCGAACTGCGGACCTATGATCTGTTGCCCGGAAAGGCTCTCAAATATCTCGGTCTCTTTCGCACCGGTGGCGTCCATCTCATTACCCGTCACCTTCCGCTCGCTGGCTACTGGATGACCGAGAGCGGCGGTCTCAACCGCATCCATCACCTCTGGGCCTATGAATCCTTGCAGGAGAGAACCCTCTGCCGTCTTGCAGTGGCAAAGGATCGCGAATGGAATGATCAATTCGTTCCCAACGCTTTCACACTGGTCGTGAGCCAACGCAACGCGTTTCTGTCCCTCGAAACGAGTTCGAAGCTGCTCGACGGGGTTGTTGCCAGGCGCAAGGAGGCGCATCAGCAGCAGATCGAAAGCGAGCCGATGTTCGGGGAGGACTGGTATGCCATCGCCATTAGCGCTCAAACCTTGCCGCCAGAAACCCCCGGCCTGGTTGCAGGTTTCCGGACAGTGTCGGGATACCGGCCGCAGAGCCACTTCACCCTGATCAAGGCAAGTCAACCGGACTTGCTCATGGGCTACGATGGAGCACCCATCGAACATGAACTCATCCGCCCGCTGGCACTGTCTCCCTTACGGTAGTGCTGACCCCGCCGGGATTGAGCCCGCTCTCGGTACGGCTCTGCCGGCGGTAAAACCCCGCTGGCATCCCGGCTCGCTGCGAAAAGAAGCGGCTGAAATAAGCAAGGTCGTCGAACCCGAGTGCGTGTGAAATCTCGGTAACCGACATTTCTGTATAGAGGAGGTATCGCTTCGCTTCGATCATTACCCGTTCATAGAGCAGGTTCGAGGCGGTTTTCGCTCCGCGAGCCTTGCAAGCAAGATTCAACCGCGGAACAGTGACATGTAGACGTTCGGAGTAGAAGCCCAAGTTCTTTTCTTCGCGGAAATACTGTTCAAGCAGGTCTCGAAATCTCACAAACAGGTCGTAATTCCGATCCCTGCGATGAGCATCGAGGACGGCACCACTGCGAGCCCGCAGCAAAGAGACAAGAATTCGCAAACATTGCGCCATGATTGCAAGTCTGCGGCCGGGCGCAGACCAGATGAATTCGTAGTGAAGCCAGTGAAAAGCATCCTTTAAGCCATCGATGCGTACATCCGCGCCGCCGACCGGATATACAGCAGCAATCCGGGTTGTCTCGATCAGCGCAGGATCTCCTCGTGCAACGCTTGCAATGTAGGCTGAGGCAGCCGTAATCACCTCTCCATCGGTCCCAGGCAGGAAATTGATCTCATGGACGATCGATGCAGGCACGACAATGAGGCTAAGTGGCGCGATCTGCCATGTCTTTTCCTCCATCCGGATCCATCCGCCACCTTCGAGGACCAGCAGAATCTGGGTGTGGTCGGGATGAGCGTGAGGACGAATTATCCAATTATTCGGGCCGCTTCGTTCATGGATCGCCTCCGTGTGAAGGAAATCGAGATCAACGTCCGAATGCGGATCTCCATAGAGATAATAGCGTGGAATCGTGATCTTTCCTAACATTTGTAAAGCTCCCGCGACCGCAATGCAGTTTCAATTGCTGCATAGCAGCAATTGAATTGTACAACATAAATAACGCTTCTTCCATTGTTTGGCTATGGAGGTGGCCTTAGCAATTACCCACGGGCATCCAACAACATCGCCTGCTTCAGAGTTGGAGCACGTCGTGGATGGAGAGAGGATTCTCACAGGGGAGAGCCAAGCAGGCAAAGCAGCGAGTGGAGGAGACATGCCAAAATATCTGTTGCAAGATGCGACCTGTGACGTCCTGGTCATCGGCTCGGGTGCCGGCGGGCTTTCAACCGCGATCACCGCGAAGAAGCTCGGCCTCGATGTGATCGTGATCGAGAAGGAAGAGTTTTTCGGCGGAACAACCGCCTTTTCCGGCGGTGTCCTCTGGGTTCCTGGCAATCCTCATTCACGAAAGTATGGCATCCAGGACAGCCGGGAAAGCGCCCGCGAATATCTAAAGAACGAAACCGGCAATTTTTTCGACGAAGCTGCGATCGATGCTTTTCTCGATCATGGTCCCGAAATGCTGGAGTTCTTTGAACGGGAAACCGACGTCAAGTTCCTGCCGACACTCTATCCCGATTATCATCCCGATGTGCGGGGCGGTATCGACGTCGGTCGTTCGGTCGTCGCTGCACCCTATGATGCGACCGCGTTGGGTCAGAATCTGAAGCGTCTGCGCCCGCCACTCAAAACCATCACCTTCATCGGCATGATGTTCAATTCGTCGAGCGCCGATATCAAGCATTTCTTCAATGCCACTCGGTCGCTGACCTCCGCGCTCTATGTGGTTCGCCGCCTGGCCGGGCACCTGAGGGAACTCGCCGTTCATCATCGTGGCGTCAATATCACCGCCGGCAATGCGCTTGCCGCGCGGCTGGCCAAGTCCGCTTTCGATCTTCGCATTCCGATTTACACGCAAACGCCAGCTCAACAATTGATTATCGATGGTGATATAGTGAAGGGAGCGCAGGTACAAGGACACAAAGGGCCGGTTCGCATCACCGCGCGGCGTGGCGTCGTGCTTGCTGCCGGAGGCTTCCCGCATGATCTTGCGCGAATTGCGAAAGCCTATCCGCATGTCAGGCGAGGCGGAAAGCACCTTTCGCCGACGCCCGATGGCAATACCGGCGATGGGATTTCGATGGCCGAGCAGGCCGGCGGGGTCTGCGAGACTCGCTTTCCGAACGCAGCCGCCTGGATGCCAGTCTCGGCCGTCCCGATGGGCAACGGCAAGATCGGCGTCTTCCCGCATCTTCTCGACCGCTACAAACCGGGCATCATAGCAGTCCTCAGTTCCGGCCTCCGATTTACCAACGAATCCAATTCCTATCACGACGTCGGGGCGGCGATCATCGAGGCATCAGCGAACGAGCCGGATGCCGCGGTATGGTTGATCTGCGACCACGCAGCCATTCGCAAATACGGTCTCGGGCATGTCAAGCCCGCGCCGGTGCCGCTCGGCGGGCATTTGCGCAACGGCTATCTTTGTCGCGGCAAGACTCTTCGGGAGCTCGCTCAGACCATCAGCGTCGATCCCACTGTCCTGCAGAAGACCGTTTCTGACTATAACGTCGCCGCCCGGAAGGGACTCGATCCAGCATTTGGCCGTGGCACGAGCTCGTTCAACCGCTATCTCGGAGACCCGGACCACAAGCCCAATCCGAATGTCGCTCCGATCGAAAAGGGACCTTTCTATGCGGTGCGCATCATGATGGGGGATCTCGGCACCTTCGATGGGCTGAAGACGGGCCTTTATGGAGATGTTCTGGATGCGAACGGGCAGCCGATCAAAGGGCTCTACGCAACGGGGAACGATCGCGCAAGCGTCATGGGCGGCAACTATCCGGGCGCCGGCATCACCCTCGGTCCGATCATGACCTTCGGCTATCTCACGGCGCGGCACTTGGCCGGCGTGAGCTGAGGCGCCGTAAACGGCGGAATTTCCAGCACATCATTTGGGAGGATATGAAAGTGCAGATAACAAGACGAGCTTTACTGGGTGGGACCACGGCGGCGACCGTAACGGGCATGATGCCGCTGCGGCGCCCCCGCGCGCAAGCGGATGATACGATCCGCATCGGCGTCATCACCGATATGTCCGGCATCTATCAGGACGTTTCCGGTCCGGTCTCGGTTGCCTGCGTCAACCAGGCGGTCGCCGAATTCACCGCTGCTAATCCGGGCTTCAAGGTCGAGGTACTCGTTGCCGATCACCAGAACAAACCGGATATCGGCCTGACCATCATCCGCGAATGGTTCGATCGCAACGGGGTCGACGTGCTGAGCAACGTCGGCAATAGCGCCATTGCGCTCGGCGCGCGCGATCAGCTCGAAGCAAAGGATAAGGCCGCAATCATCACCACGGCCGGCAGCTCCGACATCACCGGCAAATATTGCAGCGCGCATGTCGTCCACTGGAGCTGGGATTCCTGGTGCCTGGCGCATTCGACGGCGACGGCGACCGTCCGTACCGGCGGAAACAAATGGTTCTTCATAACCGCGGACTATGCTTTCGGGCACGCCGCTGAAAATGATGCGACCAACTTCATCAAGGCGGCGGGCGGCGAAATCGTCGGATCGGTACGCTATCCCTACGGCAGCACCAGCGATTTCTCTTCATTCCTGCTTCAGGCGCAGGGAAGCGGAGCCAATGTCATCGGCTTCGCTAATTCCGGCAACGATCTCATCAATTGCCTCAAGCAGGCCCAGGAATTCGGTATCGCCGACAGCGGCATCCGCATGGCGGCCTTGGTAGGGTATATCACGGATGTGCTCGGCATGGGGCTGCCCGTAGCGCAGGGACTGAGCATGACGGAGACCTTCTATTGGGATCTCAACGATCGAACCAGGGCCTTCATGAACCGGGCCAAGCCGCAACTTCCGGAAGGAGTGTTCCCGAACATGAGTCAAGCAGGCGACTATGCCGGCATCCTGCATTATTTGAAGGCGGTCAAGGAACTCGGCGTCGCCCAAGCGAAGAAATCGGGCAAGGCCGTTATCGACATGATGAAAAACATGCCGACCGATGATGATGCGTTCGGGCAGGGCTCCATCCGCGCAGACGGACGGAAGATCCATCCTGCCTATCTCTTCACGGTGAAGTCGCCCGACGAGAGCACGAGCCGCGGCGATGTCTTCAAGCTGCAAGCGACGATCGCGGCGGATGAAGCCTTTCGCCCGCTCAGCGAGGGGAACTGCCCCCTGATCTGATCTACAGCGATCCCCGGCGTCGCTATTCGGCGCCGGGGATCGCCGGTTGCCGTGCGTCCACCATTTCTTCCAGCTCATTGCGAAAGGTCAATTTTGTGTCGGGATATGAATATCAGTGGCTGCAGCTTCAGGACCGTGTCTGCATAGTGACTGGCGCCGCAGGCGGAATCGGGCAGGCCATCGCGAAGGAATTCGCCACGGCCGGTGCGAAACTCGTGGTTCTGGACCGGCAGGACGGTGCCTGCGGGGAAACGGTGGCCATGATCGAACGGGCGGGTGGGTCGGCCCTGGCGCTCGCTTGCGACGTCAGCAGCGCCGAGTCCACCGAGACGGCAGCCGCCGCCGCCCATGACAGGTTCGGTACATGCGACATCCTCGTCAACAACGCGGCAATCCTGCGGCCCGGCCATCTGGATGTGTTGCCAATCTCCGATTGGGAGCAGATGCTGCACGTCAACTTGACGGGCTACCTGCTCTGCTCGCAGATATTCGGCCGCCCGATGCTGGCTAAGGGCGAGGGCGCTATCGTGCATGTGTCATCCATCGCCGCATCCCATCCGCAGGCGTTCAGCGGCGCCTATAGTCCCGGCAAGGCGGCAGTTTCGATGTTATCACGGCAGCTCGCCTTTGAATGGGGACCGAAGGGTGTGCGCTCGAATGCGATCAGCCCCGGCTTGATCCATACTCCTCTATCGGATGTCTTCTATCGGCAGCCCGAAACCAGGCGGGCGCGCGAAGACATTGTTCCGCTGAGGCGCATCGGAACACCGGATGATATTGCCAATGCTGCTGTTTTTCTTGCAAGCCCCCGTGCAGGCTATGTCAATGGGCAGGAGATTGTCGTCGACGGCGGGTTTGCCCAGACGCTGATGAGCAGTATCCCGCGCCCGGGATATGGCGGCTGAAGATGCTTTGGAGGAGCAGATGACGCTTGAGAAAACGATTCTAATCACGGGCGCGGCCGACGGGATCGGCTGGGCCATGGCGCGCCTTTATGCGGCGCGCGGTTTCCGGGTAGCCCTTGCCGATATCGATGGCCAGAAGGTGCACGATCGGCTTGGCGAACTTGACCCCGGTCATCTGGCGCTCGCCGCCGATGTCACCCGCGAAGAGGACGTGCAGACAATGGCGCAGTCGGTGCGCGAGAGTTTCGGAAACTGCGGCGTTGTCATCAACAATGCCGGCATCGCCGATAGCCATCTGCCGACGATCGAGCAGGATGCCGCCCAATTCCAAAAGGTGCTGGATACGCATCTGCGCGGCACGTTCCTCGTCTCCAAGGAGATGGGGCGCATGATGCTGGACAATGGCGGTGGCACCATCGTCAATATTTCCTCGATCGCCGGCCTTGGCGGCCTGCCGAGACGAAACGCCTATGGTGCCGCCAAGGCCGGCATCATCGCCATGACCCGTTCTATGGCCTGCGAATGGGCCCCGCAGGGCATTCGTGTCAATTCCATCGCACCTGGCTTTGTCGAAACGGCGCTCGTCCGCAAGCTGACGAACGCCGGCCGGATCGATATAGCCCAGATCCGGCGACGCATTCCGATGGGGCAACTCGGCGAACCCGACGACATCGCGGAGGCCGCCTATTTCCTGTCGTCTCCG
Source organism: Neorhizobium phenanthreniclasticum (assembly GCF_040066075.1). Classification (NCBI taxonomy): domain Bacteria; kingdom Pseudomonadati; phylum Pseudomonadota; class Alphaproteobacteria; order Hyphomicrobiales; family Rhizobiaceae; genus Neorhizobium; species Neorhizobium phenanthreniclasticum. The sequence goes on along the minus strand of NZ_JBEAAL010000059.1, from coordinate 4,070 downwards.
GCCGCAAAGTATATCACTGGCGCCGTTCTGAGTGTCGATGGCGGCTGGAACGCCTTTTCCGATTTCGGCGATGCCCATCCCCTAGAAACAGGGGGCAAGTTATGAGCACGCTTCTTACCGGAAACTGCGACCGGGAAGCAATATTGACTGCGCGCGGCCTGACTAAAGTCTTCAGGGGTTTCACCGCCGTCAACAATGTCGACCTGACCGTCCGCAGCGGATCGATCCACGCGTTGATCGGACCGAACGGAGCCGGCAAGACCACCTGCTTTAACCTCCTGACGCGTTTCCTGGTGCCTACACGGGGAATGATTCATTTCCGCGGGACCGACATTTCGCGCTCCTCGCCTGCCGACATCGCCCGCATGGGGCTCGTCCGCTCCTTTCAGATATCGTCGACGTTTCCCCATCTAAGCGTGCTGGAGAACGTCCGGATCGCGCTACAGCGTCCGAATGGACTAGCGACCCAGTTCTGGCGCCCGCAATCCAGCCTCGACCGGCTTAATGAACGGGCGATGGAGCTCCTTTCCTCGGTTGGCCTTGAATCTTTCCGCGACCAAGCGGCCAGTGTGCTTTCCTATGGCCGCAAGCGAGCGCTGGAGCTGGCAACAACATTGGCGCTGGATCCCGAATTGCTCTTACTCGACGAACCTATGGCCGGCATGGCGCGTGAAGACATTCACCAGATCGCGCATCTGATCCGAAAGGTAGCTGAGGGGCGCACAATCGTAATGGTGGAGCACAATCTATCAGTTGTCGCCGATCTCTGCGACCGGGTGACCGTTCTGCAGCGCGGCGAAGTCCTGGCGGAGGGCCGCTATGAGGAGATCAGCCAAGATCCGAGAGTAAGGGAAGCCTATATGGGGAGCGCCGTATGACGGCAATAACACGGATAAACGCGGTGAAGGACCAGACCGCCATCCTGTCTGCCCGCAACCTGAAGGCCTGGTATGGCGAGAGCCAGGCGCTGCACGGGATCGATCTTGATATTCACAGCGGCGAAACGGTGGCGCTCCTTGGCCGCAACGGCGCAGGCAAGACCACGACGCTCAAATCGATCACGGGTCTGATGGACCGCCGCAGCGGCGAAATCAAGATAGGTGGAAAGGACATAAGCCGGCTGCCGCTGCATCATATCGCGCGGCATGGCCTGGGCTTCGTCCCGGAAGAACGCGGCATTTTTTCCGGTCTGACCGTTCAGGAAAACCTGTTGCTGCCTCCCATCGTCGCAGAAGGCGGTCATACCGTCGAAGAGATCTACGCGCTCTTTCCGAACCTCAAGGAACGGCGCCACAGCCAAGGCACCAGCCTCTCCGGCGGCGAACAGCAGATGCTGGCAATCGCCCGCATCCTGCGCACCGGCATCAGGATCCTGCTGCTCGACGAGCCGACGGAAGGATTGGCGCCGGTGATCGTTGATCGCATCGGCGACGTTATCATCGCACTTCGAAAACGCGGCATCACAATCATTCTCGTCGAGCAGAACTTCCGTTTCGCCCAGCGCGTGGCGGAACGCTACTACGTGATCGAGCACGGACAGGTCCTCGATCAGTTTTCGGCGGCGGAATTGCCTGGGCGGCAAGACTGGTTAAGCGACGTTCTGGGTGTCTGAGCTATGCTGGAAACCGGTCTAGTCCCTACCTTTCACAAACGCTTCCGCCCACCAGAACACTATAGGAATTAAGGTGAACGATGACAATTCTTGGTATTCCCTCGGCGGCGCTGTTCAGCCAGTTGCTGATCGGACTGATCAACGGGTCTTTCTATGCGCTGCTGAGTCTGGGGCTCGCCGTCATTTTTGGGCTGCTGCGCGTCATCAATTTCACCCACGGCGCACAATATATGCTCGGCGCCTTTGCCGCATTGCTGCTACTCAAATTCGCCGGCATCGGCTTCTGGCCGTCTTTGCTGATCGCGCCGCTGCTGGTCGCCCTTTTCAGCGCTGTGCTAGAACGGCTGCTGATCGCCCGGGTCTATTCCCTCGATCATCTTTACGGAATGCTGCTGACCTTCGGTCTGACCCTCATCATCGAAGGCTTGTTTCGACATTTCTACGGTTCCAGCGGCCAGCCCTACGCGGCACCGAAGGAACTGTCCGGCGCCGTCAATCTCGGTTTCATGATGCTGCCGAAATATCGGGGTTTCGTGATCATCGCCTCGCTGGCAGTCTGCCTTCTTACCTGGTTGCTGGTGGAGCGGACGAAATTCGGCGCCTATCTGCGCGCGGCGACGGAGAATCCGAAGCTGGTGCAGGCCTTTGGCGTGAATGTGCCGCTCCTGCTCACCCTGACCTATGCGCTCGGCTCCGGTCTTGCCGGGCTTGCGGGCGTTCTGGCGGCGCCGATGTACCAGGTGAGCCCGCTGATGGGACAGAACCTCATCATCGTCGTCTTTGCAGTCGTCGTGATTGGTGGAATGGGGTCGCTGATCGGTGCCATCGCCACCGGCTATACGCTCGGCCTCATCGAGGGGCTGACCAAGGTCTTCTATCCCGAGGCGTCCAACACTGTGATTTTTGCTGTCATGATCATCGTTCTTCTCGTCAGGCCCGCCGGCCTGTTCGGTCGAGCTTAGATTGAAAATTCCGGAGGAATTAATGGCCACAATCCATAAGCTAGCAACCACCCCGATTCCGCGAATGGCTTCGTCCATAAATTGGGCCTGGCTCTTGGTCGCAGTCGGGCTGGCCGTCCTCATAGCCGCTCCGGCCCTCGTCTATCCCATATTCCTGATGAAGTTGCTCTGTTTCGGGCTTTTCGCCGCCGCTTTTAATCTGCTGATCGGCTATGTCGGCCTTCTGTCCTTCGGACATGCCGCTTTCTTCGGCGGCGCGGCTTATATCGCCGCCTACAGCGCCAAGGTATGGGGCTTCACCCCGGAACTGGCGATCATCGCCAGCACGGCTTTTGCTGCCGTCCTCGGCTGCTTGATCGGCGCCATCGCAATCCGGCGACAGGGCATCTATTTTGCGATGATCACCCTGTCCTGCGGGCAACTGGTCTATTTCGTCTTTGTCCAGTCGCCCTTCACGGGCGGAGAAGACGGCATCCAGTCGGTTCCCCGGGGAGCCTTGTTCGGCCTCATTGATCTCAATCCGGCGATTAATATGTACTACTTCGTCCTTGCGGTCTTCGTCGCCGGCATGTTCGCGATCTGGCGCATCGTCCATTCGCCCTTCGGTGCCATTCTAAAATCCATACGGGAAAACGAGACACGGGCTATTTCCCTCGGCTATCGCACCGAGCGCTATAAACTCGGCGCCTTCGTGCTGTCAGCATCGATCGCCGGCCTCGCTGGCGGCACCAAGGCGATCGTCTTCCAGCTTGCAACGCTGACAGACGTCACATGGCAGGCGTCTGGCGAAGTGATCTTGATGACGCTGCTCGGAGGGCTTGGAACTATGATCGGGCCTATTGTCGGGGCTGGGATCGTGTTGTCGCTGGAGAACTTTCTTGCCGCATCCGTCATCCCCATCACGGTGATCACCGGAAGCATATTCGTTCTCTGTGTCATCCTGTTCCGCAAGGGCATTGCCGGTGAAATCACCGGATTTTTTGAGCGAAAACAATCGGTCGAGTTACGCAGTAACTCGTAAATACGTTCCCTCTCATTTACACGATACGCTACTTTGGAGAAGTGCCTGTTGACGGCATGATCCAGCGCGTCTTCCTTGATCGCGCCAGAATGCGAGCCATCTTCCGCAGACCGATACCGCACCCCAATCCGATCACGCCGGCGAGGAGAACGGCGGTCGGGCGTATTGCTGGCGCAGGTTGAGGATTTCCGACAACGGCACATTAGAGCGGGATGTTTTTAGGTTCGATCATATCCGGCTTCGATGAAGTAGTTTGATATGATCATGAACTGTTCCGTGCTGGCCGGCATATCCGCAAATCCGCTTTGTCAGCCTGGTCGAGAACGGCACGCAGGTGTTGTTCGCCAGCCAGATGGCCGGTTGCGCGACCAGCGAGGTCACGCTCGCCAAGGCCGTCCTGGCGTGCCTTGAGCCGGACATGTTGTGCCTGGCCGACCGGTCCTTCTTCGGCTTTGAGCTGTGGAGCCTGGCGCGC
>NZ_JBEAAL010000058.1:0-11902 GCF_040066075.1 Neorhizobium phenanthreniclasticum | reverse complement strand
CATGAGCCCCCTCGAATGCGAATCAGAACGTAATCAAAACACAACCCATCCTAGAATGCCCCGCCCCCAAAATCGCAACCCCCAAAATCAGGGGGTCATCGAAATATTATAAACCGCAAGAGCTTATGAAACTGACGCCGACGTTTACCTGCTGTTGCCACTCCGCGGTCATTTAATCCGACCGGAACAGCAAGCCACCAAAAATTGTGGACAGGACGAAAGAGCTGAATTTCGGTCATGGCGCGAACAGCCACGTTCGATAGGATCGAGTGCGGGGCGCAGGCAGGTTCTTTCATGAAGTTTTCAAGGCAGCTTTATCTTTTAGGCTCAATGCTATTGAGCGCCTGCAGTACGAGCGATTCCATCGAAGACGTGTTCTCGGTCAAGCTGAACGAGTTGGACTCAAGTGGCAAACCGCTTCCCGCTTCACATCGTTCGTCCCACGGCTTCACGACACGCTCTGCAGATGGGTCGGTTTTCGCAGGCGCTACGCAATATGGAACCGGGAGCTTCCTCAATACGCAGCCGGCGATCAGTGCAGGCAAGACATCCAAAGGTGCGGACGGATACAATCTCAATCTTCTTGATGCACCGATCAATGCTGCGGCAAAAAGTGTCCTCGGCGACACGTTGGGGGTCAACTATGTCGTTGATCCCCGCGTCAGCGGCAAGATCACTCTCCAGACTGCCGCTCCCGTCTCGAAAGAGGTTCTCCTCGACATCTTCGAATCCGCCCTGACCGTCAACGGAGCCGTGATCACCAAACAGAACGGCAGCTACCAGATCGTTCCTGCGTCCGAAGCCTTCTCGTCCACACCCGAGATCACCACAGCTGTCTCTTCGCTCGGCGGACCGGGAATCAAGGTCCAGGCGCTCGAGCTCAAATATGTTGCCGCCGCCGAAATGAAGAGCATCCTGGAGCCCATCAGCCGGAAGGGCTCCATCCTGAGAACCGATGATCGCCGCAATATCATTGTGCTCGCCGGCACGAGCAATGATCTTTCGGCCATGCGCAACGCAATCGGCATTTTCGACGTCGACTGGATGAAAGGGATGTCGGTTGCGCTCCATCCCTTGAAAGCGTCCCAATCCAGCGCCGTTGCCAAGGAATTAGGGGCAATCTTCTCCACCGAAAACGGACCTGGAAGCAACATCATCCGCTTCATTCCGAACGAGCGGCTGAACGCCGTTCTCGTAATTACCTCGCGGCCTGCATATCTCGAGCGAGCCGCGGCGTGGATTTCCAAACTCGATCGGCTGGCCGCCACGAATGAAGAGCGGCTGTTCGTCTACAATATCCAAAACCGCCCAGCCAAGGAACTCGCACAGATTCTGCAATCGGTCCTCAAAGGACGCGAAGGCCAGGCGGCCGCTCAAGGGAGCATCGAAAACCCGATCGCACCCGACCTTCAGCCGGCGACTATTTCCAGCGCTTATGACGCCTCGCAATCCGAAGCACCGGCGAATGGCGAGGCCGCATTGCTTTCGAACCCGATGGGACAACCCGGGAAACCAAGAACATCAGTCGTGGCGGATATCGAAAATAACGCACTTCTTATTTCGACCACCGCGCGGGAATACGAGCGGATCGAGCCTTTGCTTCGACAGCTTGACGTTGTCCCAACGCAGGTGATGCTGGAAGCGGTCATCGCGGAAGTCACCTTGAACGACGAGTTGCGGTTCGGCCTTCGGTGGTTCTTCGAGAATGGCAATTTCCGGGTCGGCTTTTCCGACCTCTCGTCAGGCGGAACAGGCGCCAGTTTCCCTGCACTCGCCTGGAGCTACGCGACCAACGACATTCGGGTGACCTTGAATGCTCTTTCGAGCATCACTGACGTCAATGTTGTCTCCGCTCCGACGCTGATGGCGTTGAACAACCAGAAGGCTATCTTGCAGATCGGTGATCAGGTGCCGATCGTCACCAGACAGGCCCAGAGTACCGACAACAGCGATGCGCCGGTGATCAATTCGGTCGAGATGAAGGACACCGGTATCATTTTGACGGTCACACCGCGGATCAACACGTCCGGCAAGGTGATGCTCGACATCCAGCAGGAGGTCAGCGACGTCGTCAAGACGACCTCGTCCGGAATCGATTCTCCCACAATCCAGCAGCGGAAGGTTTCGACCCGGGTGGTCGTCAACGACAACGAAAGCCTGGCGCTTGGTGGGTTGATCCAGCAAAGGAACGATCTGGTGCGCAGCCAGGTGCCGATCCTGGGTGACATCCCGCTGCTCGGCAACGCTTTCAAGCACAAGACGGATCAAATCAGGAAGACCGAGCTGATCATCTTCATCAGGCCGCGCATCGTCAGAGACGTCAACGAGGCGAGAAGCGTGACCGAGGAGTTCAGGCAGCAGCTCGACTTCAGCTCCGACATCAAGAAACGACGGGGCGGCTCAAGCAAGCTGGAGCAAGACATGAAGCGCCTGAGCTATTGATGGTCGACATGACACTCCTTTTGATGGCGGTATTGCTCATCTGCTTTGGCCTGATCTGCTATTCGGATTTTCGATGGTTCGTCATTCCGAATGCAGTCAATGCAGCCATCCTTCTCGCTGGTTTGATGTACCGCGCAGAACAAGGAGCATCATCGGTCGCCCCGGCATTCGCCTTTGGCCTGGCGATCGCGGCCTTGATGTGGACCATTCGCCAGGTCCATTTCAAGCTCACGGGCCGGCTGGGGCTTGGTCTCGGAGACGTCAAGCTTGCGGGCGCTGCTGCAGTCTGGTTCAGCCCGTTGATGTTTCCGGTTTTCCTGTTTCTGGCCTCGGCATTGGCGCTGCTTTTTCTGGCAGGTTCGAGCCTCAGGAAGCGGCAATCGTTGACGACAAAGATCCCGTTCGGACCATTTTTGGCTGCGTCCCTTATCATCACATGGAACATCGAACGCCTTTTCGACCCCTTTATCGGACCAATCATATGACAAATTTCGAGCAGCGCCTCATTTCAAAGGCCAGCAGCAACCGCGCGGACGACGGCTTCACCCTGGTCGAACTCCTCGTCGTGCTGGCAATCATTGGACTGATCGCGGCCCTCGCCACTCCGCAGGTTCTCAGATATCTGGACTCTGCGAAGGTCGATACGACGAAGGCGCAGATCAAAAATTTCGAAAGCGCGCTTGAGCTTTATTATATCGACACGGGCCATTACCCGACGACCGAAGAGGGGCTGGCGGCGCTTGCCAACCGTCCTGCCAGCGGTGGCACCTGGAACGGTCCCTACATCAAGAATGCCGGCTCGTTCGTCGATGCATGGAATACGCCTTATCAGTATCGCAGTCCCGCCGAGGATAAGCCGTTTCAGATATTGTCATTCGGCCGCGACCGGAAAATGGGCGGGACCGGCCAGGATTCCGACCTCGTCAGCAACTGATCATTTGCCTGCCGGTATAGCGGCGATCCATTCGATGATTGTTTCATCAGAGAACCGCCCGGCTGATAGCTTGATCCTGACCGCCGACGGCAGCGCCTCTTTGTCAGTCCAGCGATCCAGCCATTCCGGTTCGGTTGTCCTGCCGGGACTTGTCAGAAATTGAAATTCTACCGAACTCAGCCCGGCGCTGATCGTAAATTCCTCTATCGGAGTATCCGAGGGCATCCGCCGTGGACGGTTCCGCTGAATGAGGTCGATGCCGTCGTCTCGCGACCGCGTGACGATCTCGATGTCGCGCAAGGAGGAGCGGTCACTTTCGACACGAGCCAGGGAAACGAACCGCATGCTCGAGCGTTCTGCGACAAAAACAAGCTTTTCGTTCGGATCATCTCCAATAAGCGCCAGTGGACGCGCGTTCGAGAGCAGACGTTGCAGATAAACGGCGGTCGCTCCTATCTCCGTATCGGCTTCGTTCGCGTCCGTTGCGCGTTGCATAGGCCGCAGTTGAAGGATGGCAACCGCAAGCAGGCTGGACAGCAATGCCGTGATGCAGAGCGCCACCAGCATCTCAACGATCGTAAATCCGTCCTCCTGGAAATCTGGTCTTCTGCCTGCAATGGCGCGGTGGGCGTTGAGCGTCATCATTCGATGCCCGCGTCAGTGCCGAAAAGGAGAAACTTGTGCGCTCGCCCTGAAGCGGACGAAATGGTGATCAACGCAAAGCTCACATCTTTTCGTGAGGCTTTTGTTCCCGCCGGAAATGCTTCTATTTTCCACCGCTGAACGCCATCCATGCCCTCCAAAGTTCGCTTCGCCCGCAACAGACCTGGCAGTTTTTCTTCCCGCAAAACTCCAGCCAGTCTGGCGGCATCCTGCCGCTCTCTTGCGCTCGAAAGGCTCCTCGATGCGATCGCGACGGTCTCGGCCGAAATCGCAAGCGCAATCGAGAGGATCATAAAGGCAATCAACGTCTCGAGCAGGGTAAAGCCGCTGCTATCATTGGCGAGCGTCATTTGACTGCCCCCGCCAATGACGGAATTCCGGTAAGCCAATTGATCGAGACAACTGCCTCGACATTGTCCGCCGATCCGAAGCGGAGCGTCCCTCCGCTCGCCCCGCCGTCAGGAAAAAATGTAATATTGCCTCGATCCGTGGTCGTCTTTTCATCACGACCTACCGTGGCCGAAAACGATATTGTCGACGGTATCTCTATCGTTTTCGCCTTGGCTTCGGACCGTATGGACTTGGCGGCGGCATCAAGCATGAGGGCTTTTGGGGTCCCACTCTTCAGCGCGGACAGACGGGTGATCTGCGCCATAGACAGAACTTCGCGCGCCACCCGCGTCGGCGTGGGTTTCGTCAAGCCCTGGACGGACGGAATTGCAATCGAGAACAGAAGCCCGATGACAGCCAGGACGACGAGCATCTCAGACAGGCTGAACCCCTCGCTGCCGGCATTCAAGGCCTGTTTGCCGAACCGCATTATTGAGCGCTCAATTCGTTGATGCCGAGAAGTGCCGTCATCACCGATATGACCAGACCGCCGACCAGCAGACCTAAGAAAATGGTAATGGCAGGCGTCAGCAGGACAAGCATTCGGTCGGTTGATCGCTGGGCATCAGCCCTGAGAATTCCAGCTGCGTTGTCAAGAACGGCAGAAAGCCGGTTCACTTCGTCTCCAATGGCGACGAGCGAAACCACGCCGCGAGGAAAAAGACCGATGGTCGCAAAGGCTTCCGGCAACCTCTTTCCCGAAATCACCTGTTCCCGCATTGACAGAAGCGGCTCTCTGTAAGATTGCGCCGGACAACAACGTGCCGCGAGCGCGAGGGCTTCCGGGAGGGGGACGGCATTTTCCAACAGCAACGAAAGGCTCTGCAGATATCGTCCAAGTGCTGATTGCCGAAACGCTCCGCCGATGAGCGGAAGCTTGAGCAGGATCGCCCCGAACCACTCACGAAAGAAGGAGGGCCGCAAGATGGCAATCGACGAGAGAAGGCCAAGGCCTGCGAACAGGGTGATGATGACCGAAGGCTCACTAAGTGCTCTTCTTAATCCCGAAAGCAGCGCAACGATCCAGGGAAGCGCGCGGCCTGAGCTTTCAAAGATCGGCTCCAGCGTTGGAACCAGGACGAAGGTGACAATGCCCACCGCGACGAACATCATCACCAGCAGAAACAACGGATAGACCAGAGCGTCGACGATCTGTTTGCGCTGCAGATCACGCCTTTGAAGATCGGCCGTGATAACCTTCATGACGGAGGGCAGACGCGCGCTGCGCTCACCGCTCGCCACCAAAGCCAGTGCTTCTTCGGGCAGGCCATTTATGCCGGAAAAGGCGGCGGAAGGCATGGCGCCGGATGCCAGACGCTCGATGATATGTCCGATGATCTCCTTATCCGCACTGCGACCACTTGCTTCATACAGGGCGCGAAGCGCCTGGTCGATGCCGAGCCCGGCATTCATGAGGACAGAAAGATCGCCAAAAAAACGGGTTTGATCGAATTTTGCGCGCAGCAACGCTCGCAGGCGCGCTCCCGATCTTGGGGGGGGGGCCTCAAGAATATCGAGATCTGCGACGGAAAGACCCCTCGCCTTCAGCTTACGACGAGCATCCAGAAGATCGAGCGCATCAATTTGACCTTTTTGCAGCCGTCCTTCGGAGTTGAAAGCCCTGTAGGAAAAATGTTCCATCAGCGGTCTTCCAGTTCCACGACCCGTACGGCCTCGGCAAGGGTTGTGATCCCATCTGCCGCGAGCCGATACGCGTGGTCCCGCATGGGCATCATGCCTTCTTGCCTGGCGATCGTTTCGATTGCCTCAAGATTTGCTCCGCTGACGACCGCGCGGCGTATCTGATCGGACATCTCAAGGATCTCGAACGTCGTTTGCCGCCCTTTAAATCCTGTTCCCGAACAGGCCGGGCACCCCATCTTGTCACTGCGATCCCGGCACGCCTCGCAGCACCGCCGCACAAGGCGTTGGCCAATCACCCCTCTCGTGGTCGCATCGATGAGAAACGACTCGACGCCCATGTCGCGCAGCCGGCTGAAAGCACCGACTGCGCTGTTGGTATGAAGGGTGGAAAGGACCAGATGGCCTGTCAACGCCGCTTGGACGGCAATCTCGGCAGTTTCACGATCACGGATCTCGCCAACCAGGATGATGTCTGGATCCTGCCGGAGCACCGAGCGCAAAGCGGATGCAAATGTCAGCCCGATCGCTGGATCGATCTGCAACTGCGTAATGCCTGTCAGGCGATACTCCACCGGATCCTCCACGGTGAAGATCTTCACCTCGGGGCGATTGAGCTCCGCCAGAATGGAATAAAGCGTCGTGGTCTTGCCCGAGCCGGTTGGACCGGTGACCAGAACCATCCCGTTTGGCCGGCGAATGATTTGCCGGATCTTCTCCGCTGACGCCGCATCATAGCCCAGTGCGCCAAGTTCAAGTCGAACCGTCTCCCGATCAAGGATGCGCAGGACGACCGTTTCTCCGTGGATTGTCGGAACAACCGAAAGGCGAAAATCGACTTCCAGGCCTCGTACGGCAAGTCGGAGGCGTCCGTCCTGGGGCAAACGCCGCTCGGCGATGTTGAGCCTTGCAAGAATCTTGAGGCGGCTTATCACGCCGGGATGAAGCGTACGCGCCGTGTTCTCCACACTGGTCAACATTCCGTCCCGTCGAAAGCGGACGCGCATGAAATCGGCCTCCGGCTCGATATGAATATCGGTAGCCTTTTCGTCGACCGCCTTTTGGATGATCCTTGATACAAATTTGACCACCGGAGCATCGCGTGCGATGTCCTGCAATCGCTCGAGATCGACATCGGCCACAGCGTCGGGATTATCCGCCACCTCCATACGATCGCTGCTTTGGCGGACACCGCGTATATAATCGTCGATGGCGCTTCGCGGGGCGATTTCGAGGCGTAACGGCAACTCAAAGAAGTAGCGGACGGCTCTGATTGTATCGAGGTCGAAAGGATCGGCGACTGTCAGCAACAGATCCCCATTCTCGACTGCGCGGGGAACAAGCGCTTTGTCCGCGGCAAAATCCAGACCGAGCCGTTCGACAAGCTCGTGGCTCTCTATCTGAGGCAATCTGGTTAGCGCGGAAATCTGCAGGAAATCTGCCATCTCCGTGGCAATTGCGGCTTCCGGCAGAATGCCGAGTTCGCGGATGATGATATCGATGGGTTGACCCGTTTGCCGTTCGGCCGATCGGGCCCGCTGTGCGGCCTCGGCGGCTATGCGTCCGGATCTCTCCAGAAAAACCAGAAACTCCTGAGGAGATGCGGAATGCAGGGTCACGTCAACACCTCTCCTAACAACTGGACGACATCATGGCCGAGAACCGCCTCGCACCCCCTCGCCCGTAGCGGTCGCTCCGGCTTGGCATCGATATCGATTGATGCAATTCGCTTGCTCCGTCGCCCCTGATTTCCTGCCAGAAAAATGGCCGCATCTCCTGCCGAGGAATCTCGATCAAAAAGCACTGTCTCGATGGTGTAATTCAACGAGGGACCCAGGCTCTCGATCGATTTTGACAAGATGGCCCGGCCAGAATTTACGGAGAAGACGCGACCAAGTTCGATCACGGAAATATCGAGAAGCCGATCGAAATCGTGAAGCTCGGAGAGGTCTTCGAAGGGAGCATGCTTGAGGCCTGCCGCAACGCCCGTCGCGGTCTCCCCGTCCGTCACGCGCGGCGAGCGAAACTGCATCACCAGGCTCGCAATGGTCTGCGCATCGTGCCCTGACAGGCCCGCATTTTGAAAACCTTCCCTTAACAGAGGTTCTTCCGCCGTATTCAGATTAATGAGGCGGGCATGCGGCACAATCGAGATCCTTGCGGCAGCATGGTCGATCAGGCAATCCAGCGACAGGAATTCGCCTTGCTCCGCCTGCTGGCGCCAGCGAGCATCATCGCCAAGGCGCCAGGCAAGATAGCCGTTGAGCGCTTCGGCGGCATATCCGAGCCGCGTACGATCATATTCATAGGAGGTGCTCAGAGCTTTCACGCGCGACGCCGCCGCAAACGGCATGAGGACCATGGCAAAAAGCAGCATGAAACCGAGCACCGCCAGCAGGGCAAAACCGCCCTCTCCTCTGCTCTGGCTCGCTTCAATCCTCGGCTCCACCGATCTGCGCCTTTCCCGCTTCGTAAAGAGAAACCACCGCGCTCTGCGAACCGGAGCTCAGCGACATCGTCTCAGCCGTAATCGAGACGATCGTCCATCCGGCAATCTTTGCTCCCTCGCCGAACCAGTCGGCGCTCGTCTCGCCGGTTGCAACCAGAGCCGAAAACTTGCCGTTGATGGCCCTCGTTCCCTGGAGCTTCAGAGGCGGCAGGGAAGACCCCGGCTCCGCTAGAGCCTGCTCCACGACCACTTCGGCGGGCTCCTCGGCAGGCGGCGGCTGAACGAAGTCGCGCCGCGTCGGACTGAAAACAGGGCGCGCAAGCGTTTCGGGAAGCGTGAGATCGGCCAAAAGCGGCGACTGATCGGTGCCTGCGGATCTTGCGGACGAAATGCTTTCCGACATGGCAACGGGCAGCGGTGAAATATCGATCACCGTCCCTGAGATCACGACGTTCAGCCCGAGGAGACAAAGAAAGGCCGCGACCATCGTCAGCAGTGCCTTCCACCGTCCGTCCAGCGATCTCAGCATCTCACGGTCGTCCGTTTTCGGGCAAGATGATTGCCGGGTCGATCGCGCCGTAGATCATGATCTGCCCGGCAAGCTGCAGCGGTTCCGACAGCACGCCCTGGACCAGCATGTTCGTGCTGTGGATCGAGGCCTGCCGGATGATCAGCGGAGGTTCGGATGTTTCCAGCTGTCGGACGACGTCATGAAACGCCTGCAAGCTGCCTTCAAGGTCCGCACGCACGCCGATATAGGTTGCGCCGTCGATCTCAATCTGCGGCGTGCCGCTGATCGAGGCGACCGTCGCGCCCGTCGCGCTTGCCACCGTGTTGATCCGCTCCTGAAGCTTGGCCTGAATGACGGGCAGGCTATCGCCTTCGATGAAGAGGCCTGTGCTTCCGGCGCCCCCATTTGAAAACTGAACGTCGGCGGAAGGCCTGCGGGCGATGATCTCATCAAGCCGGAAAAGTTCTGCCCGCATCTCCTCGATATTGCCGATCTTGCTGGAGAGGATCGACGCAAGTGAACCGATGATCACCACGATGATCGCGATGACGACGGCGAGGAGGCCAAGCGCCACCGAGCGCTGCACGGCGCGCGGCGCATTCATCAGTGTGATCAGAAGTTCCGTCATGCCGCCTCGATCCGAAGCCGGATTTCGAAGCGCTCACCGGCTTGGCCAGGAATGCGCACGACGGGGGAAATGAAGCTCGGCTGAGAGAACAGGTCGGACGCGTCCAGTGTCGCGATCAGGCTGGCGGCGGATTGCGCGGCAAAGCCGATGATCGTCATCGTATCGCCGTCGACCGACACATCCGTCAGCCAGGCGTCATCCGGCAGAACCCGTGTCAGTTCCTCCCAGACGCGCACCACGGGGACGGCCTGAACCTTCCCTTTCCGTGCCGCTTCGACGGCCGAAACGCTCTTCTGCTGCCGGTCGAGAAGCTTGCGAATCTCTAGGGCCTCAGAGCGCTTGACTTCAACAGCGGCGGCAAGCTCCTGTTGCGCCGCCGAATATTTGAGGAAAACATGCGCATAGGTCGCGCCGCATGTGACGAGCAGGATCGCGAACGCGGTGAGCAGGCCATTCCGCCAGTGGCAGATATGATGGAAGACAGGATGGAGGGTTTCGAGGACGCGAGAGGAAATCCAGTGGATTTCGTGGCCATCGCGAATGCCGAAACGCCGAATTTTGGTTCCCGATACCTGCAGTTGCGTGAGTGAGGGATCGATCACAGATTTCTTAATGACGTAGAAGTGAGCGCCGCTACCTGCAACAAATCCGGGAATTATGTGGACTTCTTGGGCTGTGAAAGGCGTTTTTTCCGAGAGCAACGCAGAAGCCACAGCAATCGATCTGTTAAAAGGCAACCTCTGTGCGGCTGAAGGCAGTTTCAAAAACTGCTCTCCGAAGACGATACTTTGGTCCGGGAAAAACTGAACCGGTCTTCGAAAGCTACTTCGCTCAGTATCCACCGCCGGACTTCCGACATCACCTGCGTCACGCAATTTAAAAAGTGCGCGAAAATTTTTCGCAGCACAATTCGACAGCAATTCGAAGAGGTCCGTGAGCTCCCCGCTCCACCAATCCAGAAAATCTCTTATCCTAGACATTTTGATCGGACCCACAAAGCGCATTGCCACGCCTCTACACATCTCTATAAAGACGCTAAGCTGGTTTCGATTTCCACCTCCGCAGCGATAGCCCTGAATAACGACAACTAGCTGAGAGGAACAATTACTCCCCTAACGATTTCAACAAATTGGCTACTTCCCGATTATTCGCGTGATTAGGCATAATCCCAAGCTCATCACTTTCAAGTTTCGAGAGATGATCAGCGATCTCCGATGCGACTGCCCGCTGGTGTAGAAGCCTTAGGATACCCGGGACGTATGAGTCGTACTCATCACGTGCCTGCGGCACGTCGTTTACGCCCAAAGGATCCCATTTCTCCAGCAATATGGCTTTAACGTCTCCAGATATATTCTTGCGGAACATTTTATTACCCTTCATTGAGGCCACACAGTCACAATATTTCCTTCTGGATTGATCACGACAGTAGCGTCGGCTCCGCGGTATTGAGTCGTTCCGTTTGACCTTGGAACGATCTTTAACGGGTTTCGAAGCGCGTCCAATATAGCTGAAGGTCCCACTCCTCGATTGATAACTTGATTGATTCCATGCCGGCTTATTCCTGTAACTTGTTGAGCTAATTCAATGCTGATATTTCCATCACGTGCAATTCTATCAGCTACAGACGAATTTGAGCCGCTTCCACTATTTGTGTTGATAAGGCCGTGTCCCTCGATTCCTGATCTCCCTCCGCGGCCGTCAAGCAAGATCGGATCAATTACTGTCGGGGAATGCCCAATCTGTTGATGCACACCTCCCGAGGAGCGCGTGCTTGCGTCGATAGCATCGGCACCAGACAAACCTACCATTCCGGAGCCATGTTCATCAACTCGGGCATATCCCATGAGTGCCTGATCCGCATCCTCTTCTTTCTTATCGCGCTGATTGGGCTGCAAATCTTTCGCTGCCTCGGTAATGTCCTTTGAGGCCTGGGTTTGAGGTTCAGTCTGCTCGTTGTCGGAGCCGCTATCGCCGCCTGTGCCTTCGCTATCCAACTTGCTGATGTCCGGACTGATGGAGTGCCCGTTCGGATCTGAGTTATTGACGGGATCGTTCTGGGCATAGGCGTACCGGTTGGTGCCGACGCCGTCGATTGTGGGGTCCCAGTCGTCAGGAGAGATAAACCTGCCGAATGCTGGATCGTAGTATCGTGCGTTGAGGTACATGAGGCCGGTTTCGGCATCGAAGCGTTCGCCGATATAGCCCTTCCTGGTCTGCATCGCCGTGTTGGTCGGCTGGCCATAG
>NZ_JBEAAL010000057.1:0-12484 GCF_040066075.1 Neorhizobium phenanthreniclasticum | reverse complement strand
CCTAAGGTCATCCGAAAAGGGTCTCGCCATCCTGGCCGGCCTCCTGCACCGGCCTGAATAGTGAATCTGATTTGCTCACAAAAGGGAATCCCCATGCCGATTCCGCCTAAATTCATCCCGCTCTAAGTCGGTGAAGCCCCTCTTCACCGATGCCCGGCTGGCCGCAGAGCGTGCTGCTTCTGCCCACAAACGCTGCAAGCATGGACAATCACGTGTAGTTGCCGAGACGGCACAACCCATCGCAACCGCCAAATTTCCCACAAAGAAAAACCCGGACCTTTCGATCCGGTGTCAGACTGCTGACAAAGGGCGATAACTTCTCTTTCGTCATGCTCGGGCCTGTCCCGAGCATCTAACCACGTCTATATTTCGAAATTATCCCAATATACCAATATCTTGGTAAGCGGCAGCAGATCCTCGGGACAAGCCCGAGGATGACGTCCTGCATGCCGGGAGGTTTGTCAACAAGCTGACCCCGGACCTTTCGATCCGAGGTTCCTGAAACCAGGCTCGATGACCGGTCAGAGCTTGCCGCTGCGCTGCTGGATCATCATGAAGGTGTCGTAGGTGTATTCCGAAAGCTGCATCCAGAGGTAGCCCTCCCGCTTGAACGCCGCCTGGTCCTCGTAGATCTTCTTGAACCACTCGTTCTTCGACGAGATGTCCTTGTAGACATCCATGGCCGAATTGAAGCAGGCCTCGAGGATGTCCTGGCTGAACGGGCGCAGGATCGTGCCTTCACCGACGAGCTGCTTGATTGCCACGGGGTTCTTCATGTCGTACTTCGCCATCATGTTGGTGTTGGCGAAGGCGCAGGCGTCCGTCAGCGCGGCCTGGTAGTTCTTCGGCAGGTTGTTCCACTTGTCGAGATTGACCATGGCGTGGATAACCGGGCCGCCTTCCCAGAACGCCGGATAGTAGTAATATTTGGCGACCTTGTAGAAACCGAGTTTGTGATCGTCATAGGGACCGACCCATTCGGCCGCGTCGATCGTGCCCTTTTCCAGCGCCGGATAGATGTCGCCGCCGGCAATCTGCTGCGGCACCACGCCGAGCTTCTCGACCACGCGACCGGCAAGACCGGCAATACGCATCTTGACGCCCTTGAAGTCGTCCACCGTATTGATTTCCTTGCGGAACCAGCCCCCCATCTGCGCGCCGGTATTGCCGGCAATCATGCCGTAGAGGCCGTGGGTGGCGTAAAATTCGTTCAGGAGCTTGTTGCCGTTGCCCTCGTAGAACCAGGAATTCGTCAGGCGGGCATTGGGGCCGAACGGGATGGCCGTGCCGATGGCGAAGGTCGGGTCCTTGCCGACATAGTAATAAGAGCAGGTATGGCACATTTCGACCGTCGCGGCGCTGACGGCGTCGGCCGCCTGAAGGCCCGGAACGATCTCACCGGCCGCATAGGTCTGGATGGTGAAATTGCCGTCGGTTGCGGCGGCGACATGCTTGGCGATGTCTTCCGCGCCGCCATAGATGGTGTCGAGCGACTTCGGGAATGAAGACGTCAGACGCCAGGTGAGCTTCGGGTTCGTCTGCGCGATGGCCGGCGCGGCCAACGTCGTTGCAGCGGCAGCCCCGACCCCCGTCACGGCAGCCTTTTTGAAGAATGAACGACGATCCATAAAATACCTCCCATAAAGATGAAACCGCAGGGTTATCCGTTCCCATCCCCCCGGCTCTGCCGCGAAGTAAACATGTTGCTCAATGGGTTGCAAGCACTGCCCCCGATAATCCTTAATACCGGCAGGTCTTTTGACCTTAGACTTTCGTCGCACCCGGTCGGAAAGGAGATTATTGAAGAAATTCAACGGAGAATTGCTTATTCTTTGTGCAATATCCGACGCGGGACCATGCCGCGAACTTGACTTGAAACGGCTTCCGGCGTCACAAGAAGCAAGGCGCTTGCCGCCTGCTTCACGTGGAGATTCCAATGCCGAAACCGATCGTCGCCGTGCCCGCCGACATCCGCGAACTGGACGGAGCCATCTGGCACGCCACGCCGAACCAATATGTCCAGGCGGCGCTGAAAGTGGCCGAGGTGATGTCCTTCATCATTCCGGCGTTCGAAGAAGGCAACGAGATCGACGCCATCCTCGACCGGGTCGACGGCGTGCTGGTTTCCGGCTCTGCGACGAACGTCCATCCATCTCTCTACGGGAGGGAAGCCAGGGATAGCGACGGCCCTTTCGATCCCGCCCGGGACGCGACATCCCTGCCGCTCATCCGCAGCGCCATCGACAGGGGCATCCCGCTGCTCGCCATTTGCCGTGGCATCCAGGAGCTGAATGTGGCGCTCGGCGGTACGCTCGCAAGTGAAATACAGGAGCAGCCGGGCACATGGGACCATCGCAAGCCGGATGTTCCCCATCGCGACGACATGTATGCCATCCGCCAGCCGGTCTTCGTCCGGGAAGGCTCCTGCATTGCGAACCATCTCGGCCTTTCAGGCGAGGTCCAGGTGAACTCGCTTCACCGCCAGGCGATCGCCGAAACCGCACCGCGGCTGAGGGTCGAAGCGACGGCAGAAGACGGCACGATCGAAGCGGTATCGGTGATCGATGCGAAGAATTTCGCGGTCGGCGTGCAGTGGCATCCGGAATACTGGGCGGAAACCGATGCCCCCTCCCGCGCGCTCTTTAAGGCTTTCGGCGACGCCGTGCGAACCTATGCCGCCCGCAAGGCGCTGGCCAGCGTCGCCGCCTGACGGACATTGCCCGCGTCAGCTCCGCGGCTTGTAGATGCCCGTGGACTGGCGGATGCGCATTTCCGGCTTGATCAGGTGGAGGCCATCCGGCTCGTGGCTGCCGGCCAGCCGGTCGAGCAGTGCGCGCGCCGCAAGCCTGCCGACTTCCGCCTGGCCGTTGGAAACCGTGGTCAGGGCCGGCGTGGCGATCGAGGCCTCTTCCAGATCGTCGTAGCCGGTCACCGAAATGTCCTGGCCCGGCACGAAGCCGGCGCGGGCAATGCCGTTCATCAGGCCGATCGCCACGAGATCGTTCCAGCAGACAGCTGCCGTCGGCTTCTGCGGCAGAGAGAGGAAATTCACCGCCGCCTCGAAGCCCCCCTGCTTGGAACGCGGGCCGGGAATGCGCAGGTTGGGATCCACCTCGATGCCCGCCTTGCGCAACGCGTTGACATAGCCCTGGTAACGGTCACGGCCGGTCGAGGTCTGGTCCGTGCCGCCGATCATGGCGATGACCCGGTGCCCGAGCCCGATCAGATGGTTGGTGGCGAGCGAAATGCCGTAGCTGTCGTCGCCGCGATAGGTGGGCAGGTCGACCCCTTCCATGGAGCGGGCGACAAGGATCGCCGGCATGCCGTTCTGCTCGCAGAGCTTGACGTCCTCGACAGGCGTGCCGATCGCCGGCGACATGATCACACCGTCGCCGCCGAGTTGCAGCAGGGTTTCGATGAAGGTCCGCTGCTTCTCGACCGAATCGTAATGATTGGAGAGAATGAACGTGTGGCGGCTGCGGTCGAGCTCACTTTCGATCGCCTTCAGGATTTCGCCGTAGAACGGGTTCATGATGTCGTGCACCACGACCCCGATGATGCCGGAGCGGGAAGTCCTGAGGCTGGCGGCGCGGCGATTGTAGATATAGCCGAGCGCGCGCGCCTGTTCCTTGATCTTTTCGCGCGTATCGACCGCCACGAGCGGACTGTCGCGAAGTGCAAGCGAAATGGTGGCGGTGGAAAGACCGAGGCTCTCGGCAATCGTCGACAACTTGATCTTCTGCGCCATTTCCCCCCTCGTCACCGGCCGCTTTTGCTTTTCAGGTGCCGGAATTAAATTTTAAATAAACAATTTAATTCCACACGACAATCCTGTGATGGCAATTTTTCAGGGTCGCATCACGCTCGCCAAGGTCAGTCGTCGGCGAGCGCAGGCTGGAGATTGTGTTCGACGGCCTTGAGCAGCTTCAGAAGCGTGCGTACCTCCTTGTCGGAAAGGCCCTTCACCGCAAGCGAACCGCAATCGGCGACCGAGCGGCCGATCTGTTCGACGCTTTTCAGGCCGATATCCGTCAGGTGCACGTTCGTGAGCCGGCCGTCGGTTCCGTCGGGGCGGCGCTCCAGGAATCCCTGCGCCTCCATCCGGCCGATCGTGCGCGTCATGGTCGGCGCCTTCACGCCGAGTCTTGCGGCAAGCTGTCCGGGGGTCAGCCCGTCCTCCTCGGCAAGCGCCAGAATGACGCCGTCCTGGCCGGCATAAAGCCCGCTCTCGCCAAGGCTGCGACTGAGCGCGGTGCGCATGGATCGCGCCGCCTGCGTGATCGCCGGAGCGAGGTCGGCGGCCGAAAGGCTATCGAGCCCTTTCTTCTTGCCCGACTTGGCCTTCTTCTCACTCTTCTTCTTGCTCATCGGCTCCGCCTGTTTTGTGCTGTCGGATTTTAGCCTTATATCAGCTTCGCGCTATCCATACCGAAACCGGGAAATTACCGCCAGATGCCGCACCCCTTGCCACGCTATCATGACAATGATCCAACAGGTGCGTCCACAGAAAGGCGCAACTGGATCGCCGTCCTGCCGCTCGGGGCGCATGAACAGCACGGTCCCCACCTGCCGTTCGAAACCGATGCGCTGATTGCCGAGGGGCTTGTCGCACGGCTCATTCCCGCCCTCCCCGCCGGCCTGCCGGTGACCTTCCTGCCGGTCGAGCCGGTCGGCTATTCGATAGAACACACGGATGTCGCCGGAACGAAAACGCTTGCCTTCGACGAAGCGGTCAACCGCTGGCTCGGCATCGCGGCGGAACTTCATGCAAACGGCATCCGCAAGCTTGTCCTGCTCAATGCTCATGGCGGCAATTCCCCGCTGATGACGATCGTCGCGACCGAGGCGCGCGTGCGCTTCGGCATGCTGGTGGTGGCGACAAGCTGGACGCGCTTCGGCCAGCCGGAGGGATGGATCAGGCCCGAGGACAAGGCGATCGACATCCATGGCGGCGATATCGAGACCTCGGTGATGCTGGCGCTTCATCCGGACAAGGTGGACATGACGAAGGCGGAACACTTCGGTTCCCGCCAGTCTGAGTTCGCGCAAGAATTCAAGCATCTGCGCGCCTATGGACCGCATGCCTTCGGCTGGAAGATGTCCGATCTCAACCCCAAAGGTGTCGCCGGCAATGCCGCCTCCGCAACCGCGGAACGGGGCGAGCGGCTCATCACCCACGCGGTCAGGGGCATCATCGAACTGCTGGAGGACGTGGCGAGGTTTGACGTGACGTGCCTGCAGTGATCATGCTTGAGCCGCAACGCCATCGATGCTATTTTGGACCAATTAAATGGACCAAGGAATACGGAATGGAAATCTCTGTGAGCGAGGCGAAAGCAAGCCTCACCGAGTTGCTTCATCGTGCTGAATCCGGTGAAGACGTTGTCTTGACGCGCCGGGGTCATAAGATCGCGCGGATCGTGCCGATCAAGCCCAGCCTGACAAGGGAACAGCGTAGGGCGCTCATCGACGAGATCAGAGCCATGGCACCGAAGCCTGCCGCGGATGATGTGCCCGCCGAGCGGAGTCAGGATTTTCTTTACGATGATGACGGCATGCCGGGATGATCGTTATTGACACCTCGGCATTGATTGCCATCGTCAATAACGAAGCGATGGCAATCGCCTGCCGGGAGGTGCTGGCAGAAGAAGTGAATGTTCTTCTGAATGCGGCGACCTTGACGGAAGCACTAATCGTCGCGCGGAGGAAGAAATGCCTTCCCGGTCTCACGGCGTTGATCGATCAGCTTCCTATCACCATCATCGAGGTCGACGAAATAAGAGCTGAACGAGCCGCCGCAGCCCATGCCCAATGGGGCAAGAACTTTCACAAGGCCTCCCTCAACTTCGGCGACTGCTTTTCCTATGCGACCGCCAAGGAATTCGACTGCCCGCTTCTCTATGTCGGTGACGACTTTGGCCGGACCGACGTAAGGTCCGCTATTTCGGCCGTCTCCACATGATGTGATCTTATAACATTCAAAACCCTTTGAAGTCGCCGCGGCTTGCCCTTATATGAGGCGGACCAATTTCCGCGCCCGCAATTGCGTACTTTGGGCGCTCCCACATCCCTCGAGGTTTTCCATGACCGAAACAGCCACACAGAAGCCCGTTCCCGTTACCGTGCTCACCGGTTATCTCGGCGCCGGCAAGACGACGCTCCTGAACCGCATCCTCTCCGAAAGCCACGGCAAGAAATATGCGGTCATCGTCAACGAGTTCGGCGAGATCGGCATCGACAACGACCTGATCGTCGAGTCGGACGAAGAGATCTACGAGATGAACAACGGCTGCGTCTGCTGCACGGTGCGCGGCGACCTGATCCGCGTGGTCGAAGGCCTGATGCGCCGCCCGGGCCGCTTCGACGGCATCATCGTCGAGACGACCGGTCTTGCCGATCCCGTACCGGTTGCCCAGACCTTCTTCATGGATGACGACGTGCGCTCCAAGACCGAGCTCGATGCGGTCGTCGCCCTTGTCGACGCGAAGCATCTGCCGCTGCGCCTCAAAGACAGCCGCGAGGCCGAGGACCAGATCGCATTCGCCGATGTCGTGATCATCAACAAGACCGACCTCGTCACACCGGAAGAACTGGCCCGGGTGGAAGACGTGGTGCGCGCCATCAACCCGGCCGCCCGCGTCTACAAGGCGAGCCGTTCGGGCGTCGATCTCGCCCGTGTTCTCGACCAGGGCGCCTTCAACCTGGAACGCGCGCTGGAAAACGATCCGCATTTCCTGGAGCACGGCCACGAAGACCACGTCTGCGGCCCGGACTGCGACCATGACCATCACCACCATGATCACGACCATCATCATCATCATGACCACGATCATGACCACCACCATCATCACCATGGCGACATGTCGCCGATCCATGACGTGACGGTGAAATCGATCTCGCTGCGCGGCGGGGAGATGAATCCGGAACGCTTCTTCCCCTGGATCCAGAAGCTCACCCAGACGGACGGCCCGAACATCCTGCGCCTCAAGGGCATCATCGCCTTCAAGGGCGACGAGGAGCGCTATGTCGTGCAGGGCGTCCACATGATCATCGAGGGCGATCACCAGCGCCCTTGGAAGGATGGCGAGAAGCGCGAATCCCGGCTCGTCTTCATCGGCCGCGATCTTGATGTCGAAAAGATCGAGAAGAGCTTCAAAGCGTGTGAGGCAGCGGCATGAGGCCGGAAGAAAATGTGAGGCGGTTTCCGGGTAACGGCAAGCCGGGGAGAAATGCAGCGTAATGCCGACTGTTGCACCGCTTGATTTGCAAGGCCATGTCGTCGCGGCCCATTTCCTCGGCGACATTCCATTCTTCGCCACAGCCGCCGGCACGATCCACCGCCTCGACAGCGGCGAAAAGGTCACCGAAGCCCATCAGGGCTTGCTGACCTGCATCCGCGATCCCTTCAGCCCGACGCTGATTACCGGCGGTGAGGATGGCAAGGTTTTCCGCATCGGCAAGGACGGCGCGGCAACTCTTGTTGCCGAAGCACCGCGCAAATGGATCAGCGTCGTGGCCGGCGGCCCGCAGAACGCTGTCGCCTATGCCCACGGCAAGTCGAGCTTCGTGCGCCAGAATGACGGTTCGCTGAAGGAATTTCCCGAGAGCCGCAGCATCGAAGGCCTTGCCTTTGCCGCCAAGGGGCTGCGCATCGCCGCCGCTCGTTACAACGGCGTGTCCCTACACTGGGTCGGCACCAATGCGCCGCCGGTCGATCTGGAATGGAAGGGAGCGCATACGGGCGTCACCTTCTCACCGGACGGCCGTTTCCTCGTCACGATGATGCAGGAAAACGCGCTGCACGGCTGGAAGCTGGACGGCAAGCCGGGCGAGAACCGCCACATGCGCATGACCGGCTATCCCGCCAAGGTGAAATCGCTCTCCTGGTCGCCGAAGGGCAAGTGGCTCGCCTCTTCCGGCGCGCCGGCGGCGATCGTCTGGCCGTTTTCCTCGAAGGACGGGCCGATGGGTAAGGCGCCGTTGGAGCTCGGCACCCGCGCCAATATCATGGTGACGCAGGTCGCGTTCCATCCGGCTGAAGAGGTGCTCGCCATCGGCTTTATCGATGGCATGATCCTGGGCGTCAGGATCGCCGATCAGAAGGAGGCGCTGCTCCGCCGTCCTGGTAACGGCGCGATTACGGGATTGAGCTGGAGCGCCAGCGGCAAGCTTCTGGCTTTCTCGTCGGAAGCGGGCGATTGCGGGGTAGTGGATATTTCCGCATAAATCAGCACAAAGACCCGCGGCGGAGAGAACTCCGCCACGGCCTGATCCCGAGGGGTGGGATGGGCAGGCAGTGGGTATTGCGTGGTATTGATGTCAGGCTTGTCCGCCTGCCCGATCGCTTCTGGCCTCATGCTTTCGCGGTCAACGGGAGGTGTCAGTTCCCGTTTTCCGGCGTGAGCAGGTCATTTGTCCTGACGACGCCTGACCGGCCTTCGCAACCATCACCGGGCGCCGGATTGCTTGCCCGTATGGCGACCGGTTCGCGACCCGGCTCCCTGCCCGATGACGAAAACAGAATAGCCGGCAGGCGAAACACGGGGATGCGGAGGCGCTATTTTTCCGCGGCCATCATTCAAATAACAGGAGAAATTCGTTCTGCGCCGGCGGTTTCGTCCCCGCCTCTCAAGCCGCGAGCACATCCTCCCTGAAGGCATCGACTCCGTTGCGCCCCTGCCGTTTGCGCGCATAGAGCGCCTGATCCGCCTTGTGAAGCAGGGCTTCGAGATCGACAGGCCCCGCACTTTCGGCCGCCGCCCCGATGCTGAGCGTTGGCAGGACCGACAGCCGGTCGCCGAGGCGGCGAAGCGAGGTGACGAAAGCGAGGCGGATATGTTCGGCAATCGCCACCGCCTGTTCGAGCGAACGCTCTTTCAGCACGATCACGAATTCGTCGCCGCCGTGACGGGCGATGAGATCACCATCGTCGAGCGCGTTCGCTGCAGACGATGCGAACGCCCGCAGCACCTCGTCTCCCATGGCATGGCCGTGGGCGTCGTTGAGCTGCTTGAAATGATCTATGTCGATCAGCAGCACGGCCAGCGGCTTCGGGGAAAGCTCGGCAAATGACTGCACCAATCCCCCACGGTTGAGCACGCCCGTCAGCGCGTCGCAATAGGCTGCAGCCCTGAGCCGGGCGCTTGCCCTTTCCCCCGCCATCAGCATGATGACCATGCTGCGGAGCGTGAGAAACACCATGGCCGAAAGTGCTACCCAGGCATGCACCGCGTCACCGCCGTTGAACAGGTTCCCGTCGCCCAGCAGGCCCGTCATCGCCATGGTGGAACGGCTGGCATAGAGCATTGCCGTCAGCACGAACAAGCCGACGGCAAGTTCCGCCGAATAAAGCTTCTCCTCCCGCCCGAGGCGATGGGCCTCCCGGGCGACCGCCAGATCAAGCAGGCAATAGACCGCCGAACCATAGGCAATGCGTTGGAGCGACGCATCATGGGCGCTGAAAATCGTAACGAAGGGGATGCCGAGCACGGCGATGATGAGGCTGCAATGGAGAAGGCTGACCGTGCGCCCGACGAAGATGCGCATGGATGCCGGCAGGAGCACGCAACCGGCGACCGTCAGGACATTGCCGAATTGAACCGTCATGGAGTCCGGCGCGATACTGCGAAGGGAAATTAAGAAGGAGCCGATCCCGACGAGGAAATTGCTGGCACTCCACCAGGCGAGCCAGCGCTCGAAGCGCCCTGTAAAATAGGCGGCGCACTGGAGCATGCCCAGCACCACGCAGGCAACCGCCGTCATCGCATATATTGTCCGGAGATCGAACGTCATGTGCTTCCCCCGCCAGGGTTGCAACCCGCCCAATTCGCATTCCGCAAGATGCGCCCGGCTCATCGGACGTGATCCGGCAGTTCCGGATGGATTGCGTATTTGGGAGGCCCAGCCCTAATCAAGGAAACCGTAATACGACCTCCTTTCGATATCGTGCGCGCAGTCGTTAGAATTTTATCGATTTCAACTCAGGGATGAGAATTCAACGCCTGCCGGACGACCCCGATGATCCCGCCAAGCAGATCGTGCAGATCGTCGCGATAGCCGTTGCGGGCGGAGGGACCGCTGTCGTCGGAGGTCATGACGACGGTGAGGTCGAGCGATGGAATGACATAGAGCATCTGCCCGCCATACCCCCAGCCGAACTTCACCTCCTCGCCGCCGATATTCCTGAGAAACCAGCCGTAGCCATAACCGTCGCCGGAAAAGCGGGAATTGGTGCGCAGCGTCCAGGACTGGTCGATCCAGTTCTTCGAGACGACCTGCACGCCGGATCTCGCCTTGCCGCCGTTGCGGTAAAGCTCGCCGAAGGCAAGCAGCGACCGGGCCGTCATCGCCATCTGATTGCCGCCGAGATAAATGCCTTGCGGGTCACGGTCCCAGGCGCCGATGCGGAAACCTTCGACCGGCGCCAGCCATTCGCGTGCCAGCGCCAGCGTCGATTTCCGGCCGACCCTGGTGAGGATCGCCGACAGCAGGTGCGTCGAGGCGGTGGAATAGAGCATACCGCCGCCCGGATCATCGTCGAAGGGCTGGGCAAGCGCGAAACGGACCCAGTTGCGGCTCGCAACCCAGCGGCCATAGTTCGGGCCGGACATGCGCCCGAGCCCCGCCTGCATCGAGAGAAGATGGCCGATGGTGATCTCGTGGATGCGTGGATCGGGATTTTGCGGCAGATCGGCTTTCAGGATCGGCGCGATCTTCTGGTCCGGGCCTTCAAGCAGCCCCTTGTCGATGGCGATGCCGACGAGGCAGGAGACGATCGATTTCGAGGCCGACTTGATGTTGCTTGAAGCATTGCTCGACCGGCCGTTGAACGCCCGTTCCGCGAGCATCTCGCCGCCGCGGCTGACGAGCACGACCTTCAACGGTTCGAGTTCCGCAGCTGCGTCGAGAACCGCTTTCAGCGCCATATCCTGTGGTAGCGCCGGCGGTTGCGGCACGGGCAGCGCGGAGGCTGCACCCTGCGCCAAACTCCGGGCAGCGGCAAAGACGAACGGCAGGGACAGGAAAGCAGCACGGCGCGTGATCATGTGCCGCAGGTTAGAGCATCGGATGAGAATTTGCAGGCACTTCTGTTGGCTCAAGCGCCGGATTCACGCCAAGGTGATGGGGTGTGAGAGGCGAAGGAGGACGCCACCCGCTGCCTCATTGGCGCGACGGCCGCCGGAAAAAGCAGGAAACGACGCGGCTTTCGCCGCGTCGTCCGCCTACCCACCGCCCTCGTTGTTCTTTTTTTAGAACCGGTAGGTGACACCCGCGCCGATCAGCCAGGGATTGATCTTCGCCTTGCCGCTGAGCGGGCCGAGGACGTCGTGATCGGCCTTCCAGTCGGTTTCGAGGAAGATCTTCTTGACGTCGAAGTTCACGCCCCAGTGCTGATCGATCATATAGTCGAAGCCCACCTGCAAGGCAGCGCCGACATGGTTTTCCACGTCGAGGTTATGGAACCCGGTCTTTTCCGACTGATTGTAGAAGAAGGTGTAGTTGACGCCCGCACCGACATAGGGCTTGAAGGCGCCGAAATCGGTGAAATGATATTGCAGCGTGAGTGTCGGCGGCAGGAGCCAGGCCCGGCCGACCGGAACGCCGACCGCGCCGTCTTCCTTGATGTTCGCATAGGTCGTTCCGAGAATGAGTTCGGCGGCGATGTTGTCGGTGAAGAAATAGGTGATGTCGAGTTCCGGGATCACCGAGTCGGAATAGGAAAGGTCCGAACCCGGAACGCCGTTCACCGAGCCCTCATCCTCAGTGATGACGCCCAAACCGCGTACGCGGATCTGCCACGGGCTTTGCCCAGTCACTGCTTCCTCTGCCACCGGGGCAGCCGGAGCCGGCGTCAGGTCCGCCGCCGCCGCCCCGAATGCGAAAAAAGCCGCACTGACGCCTGCGAGCCATCTCAGATGCCGTACACCGCTCATGTTCATTTAACCTCTCCTTGAATCAGCAATGATCTTTGCAGAAAGAGCGGTAGGCCTGGGAAAAGAGGGACGGTTTGATCAGGATCAACCGCTTGCCGGGGGAGGCCGGCTTATGAGGCGGAGTGGCAAATTTGTCGCATAAAAAGCCGCAGACTGCTGACAAAACCAAGAGCGGCAACTCCTCTTTCGTCATGCTCGTCCTCGGGTTTAACCCGAGGATGTCCCGAGCACCTACCCACCTCAAAATTTTCAAAATTATCGCTATATAATCAAAAATTTAGCAAGCGACGGCATATCCTCGGCAGAAGCCCGCGCAACTGTGTTGTTGGTTGTCAAAGCTCGAATGCTTTGTTGTCCCGGATGGCGGCCTTGAGGGTGACGAGCAGCCGGCATGCGGCTGGGCCAGGCGGATACGCGCGCTCTTGCGCATCTCCACCAATTGGTCACGGCGTTCCATCAGGTCGCGCAGTTCCAGCCGCTCCGGCTCCGGTCGCACCTGTGCCGGCAAGTCCATCGTCACGCCATAGCGCGCCAGAATGTGGGCATCGACC